>CAMHIS010000023.1 GCA_946185285.1 uncultured Prevotellaceae bacterium | reverse complement strand
CGTCTTCACCTCGCAGGGCGTGCCCTTCATGCTCAGCGGCGAGGAGCTGCTGCGCACGAAGCAGGGCGTGCATAATTCCTTTGAGTCGCCCGACAGCATCAACCAGCTCAACTGGCAGAATAAGGAGCGCTTCCCGCAGGTCTTTAAATACTACCAGGACCTGATAGCCCTGCGCCGCAACCATCCCGCCTTCCGACTTGGCGATGCCCACCTCGTGCGTAAGCACCTGGAGTTCCTCGATGCCCCGAAGGGGGTTGTCGCCTTCCGTCTGAAGGACTATGCCGGCCGCGACGACTGGCGCAATATCATCGTCATCCTCAATGCCAACCGCGAGACGGCCACCGTCAACATCCCCAAGGGTATGTACACCGTTGTCTGCAAGGACGGGGAGATCGACGAGCAGTCAACCAGCAAGATCTTCGGCCGCCGCACCACGGTCAGTCCGCAGTCGGCCCTTATCCTGCATGATTAGCCTATGACCGAGGAGGAGTATGCAAAGCATAAGCGCTATGCCGGTGGGGCGAAGCCGTCGATGAACCGGCGGCGGGTAGGGCATGACTACCGGGAGCGGCGCCTGTATATGATTACCATGACCGTCGAGGGGCGCCGCCCGCTGTTCGGGCGGTTGGTAGGAGAGACTGCCGGGGCGCCCGAGGCTGCCGAGGCCCGGGTGGAGCTGACGCCGTTGGGACAGCGGGTGCAGGAGGAGTGGTTTGCCGTCACGGCCCATCATCCCGAGGTCACCGCCGTCTCGCTACAGCTGATGCCCGACCATCTGCATGGCATCCTCTTTGTCGAGAAGGCTATGCAGGAGCACCTCGGCACCATCATCCGCGGTTTTAAGACCAGCACCAACAAGGCCTACCGGCAGCTGGTGCTGGGCCAGGAGGCAGAGGCTGCGGCACCGCCGCCGCACAGCCAACAAGCCGCGCCCGCCGCCTCCCTTTCCGCGCCCGCCGCTTCTCCTTCCGCGCCCGTCCCTTCTGTTGGCTGTGCTGCGGCGGTGCCGCAGCGGAAGCGCGACCGCAGCCACGAGAGCCGGGAGCACGGCCTGCTCTGGAGCCCTGGCTATAACGACCACATCCTAAGCAACCAAGGCGAGCTGGACCGCTGGCGCCATTACCTCGCCGATAACCCGCGGCGGCTCTTCCTGCGCCGCCAGTTCCCTGACCTGTTCCGCGTCAGTTTCGGCCTGCGCATCGGCCCTTTCTGCTGTTCCGCCGTCGGCAACCGCTTCCTGCTCGGCTATCCGCAGCGGAAGCAGGTGCAGTGCTCTACCCATTTCTATGAAGAGGACATCCAGAAGGCCGTTGCCGGCTACATGGCAGCCGCCCGAGGCGGTGCCGTCTTGGTATCACCAGCCATCAGCGAGGGCGAGAAGCGCACCATGCGCACGGCTTTCGACGCCCGCCTGCCGCTGATCCTCATCACGGCCGACGGCCTCGGCTCCTACTCCAAACCAGGCGGTGCGTTCTTCGATGCCTGCGCCGAAGGGCGGTTGCTCATCCTCTCGCCTTTTGAGCATACGAACCGCAAGGTGAAGCTCACCCGGCAGATGTGTATGCAGATGAACGAACTGGCCCGTATCATCGCAGAGGCTGCGGCACCGCCGCCGCACAGCCAACAAGCCGCGCCCGCCGCCTCCCCTTCCGCGCCCGCCGCTTCCCCTTCCGCGCCCGCCGCCTCCCCTTCCGCGCCCGCCGCCTCCCCTTCCGCGCCCTCCGCTTCTGTCGGCTGTGCTGCGGCGGTGCCGCAGCCAGAATGAAATAAACCAACAAACCGAGAATATGAAAAAGAAACTTTTACTATTAACCGCCCTCGTGGCGCCAATGCTAACAATGAGTGCAGCAAAGATTAAGATTGACCGTATCGAACCTACCGACTGGTTCGTCGGCATGAAGAACCCGACGGTGCAGCTGATGGTCTACGGACAGGGCATCCGTAATGTCCAGAACGTCACCACCGACTATCCCGGCGTCGTCATCGACAGCCTTGTGCGCCTTGATTCGCCCAACTACCTGCTCATCTACATGAACCTGCGCAACGCCCAGCCCGGCACGATGACACTGAAATTCAGAATTCAGAATTCAGAATTCAAAATGCCGTACCAGCTGAAGCAGCGCGAGATGAGCGGCGACAAGCGCATGGGCTTCACCAATGCCGACGTGCTCTATATGCTCATGCCCGACCGCTTTGCCCAAAGCCAGGGCCACAATCCGCAGGTGAAGGGTATGCGGGCCTATAAAGAGGACCGCTCGCAGCCCTCGCTGCGCCATGGCGGCGACCTGAACGGCATCCGCGAGCACCTGGACTATTTCTGTGACCTCGGCGTGACCGCCCTCTGGCTGACACCCGTCCTCGAGAACGACTCGCCCGACAACGCCCAGGGCTTCTCGACCTACCACGGCTATGCCACGACCAACTACTACCGCGTAGACCCCCGCTTCGGCACCAACGACGACTACCGCCGCCTCTGCGACGAGGCCCACGCCAAAGGACTGAAGGTGGTGATGGACATGATCTTCAACCACTGCGGCCTGGAGCACCCCTGGCTCGCCGACCTGCCGAGCAGGGACTGGCTGAACCTACAGGCCTCCCCAAGCCCCTCCGAAGGAGGGGATGTCCAGATACATAATTCTGCAGATTCAGGTAACCAAACATCCCCTCCTTCGGAGGGGCTTGGGGAGGCCTATATCTTAACTTCCTACAAGCTGACGCCCGTGCTCGACCCCTACGCCTCGCAGGTAGACCTGCGCGAGACGACCGAGGGCTGGTTCGTGCCCACCATGCCCGACCTGAACCAGCACAACCCGCACCTGATGCGCTACCTCATCCAGAACTCGAAGTGGTGGATAGAGACCGTCGGCATCGACGGCATCCGCATGGACACCTACCCCTACGCCTATGCCGACGCGATGGCCGACTGGATGAAGGAGCTTGACGAGGAATACCCCAACTTCAATACCGTCGGCGAAACCTGGGTGACGGAGCCCGCCTATACCGCAGCCTGGCAGAAAGGCTCCAAGCTCTCCGAGCAGAACAGCTACCTGAAGACGGTGATGGACTTCTCCTTCTACGACAAGATCAACCGTGCGGCCACTGAGGAGACCGACGGCTGGTTTGCCGGCTTGAACCTGCTCTACAACTCGTTCGTCTATGATTACCTCTATGAAGACCCTGACCACGTGATGGCCTTCATCGACAACCACGACACCGACCGTTACTTGAAGAACGGCCGCGACACGCTGATGCTGAAGCAGGCACTGGCCCTGCTGCTGACCGTGCGCCGTATTCCCCAGCTGTATTACGGCACGGAAATCCTGATGAACGGCACGAAGGAGGTGACCGACGGCAACGTGCGCAAGGACTTCCCCGGCGGATTCCCCGGCGACACCCACAACGCCTTCACCCGCGAGGGCCGCACGAAGCAGGAGCAGGCGATGTTCCAGTGGCTCAGCCGTCTGCTGCACTGGCGCCAGGACAATCCCGTCATCACCCGTGGCCGGCAGACGCAGTTCATTCCTTACGAGGGCGTTTACGTCATAGCGCGGATACTGGAAGACCGTGCGCTCGACCAGCCCAATCATGTGGTGACGCGCACTGTGCTCACAGTCCTTAACGGTACGACGAAGCCTGCCAAGATGCAGGTGAAGCGCTATCAAGAGGTCATCGGGCCGGCCGAGCGGGCCCGCGATGTGCTCACCGGCCGCTACTACGACCTGAGCCGTGACGTTGAGCTGAAACCGCGCCAGTCGCTGGTACTGGAGTTCTGATTGAGCGTATATGATTGTCAATCGCACTTTTTATCCCTCACTTCTGACACTTCTAACACCTAAACGAAGGTGTCACAAGTGTCAGAAGTGAGGGATAAAAGTATGATACGCTATATATACGCGTATGCGCGCGCGAGTATTCGGGAGTGATAATTATTCAGGGCTGTTGAATATTTGTAAGCCGGCGGTTTTCTCTAAAAGGCGGCGGGTTTTGCACAAAAGGCACCGGGTTTTGAACAAAAAGCGGCGCTTTTCACGCAAACGATTACGGTTTAATTGTTAAATCGACACTTAACTAAAAATTTTTTTGTGTTTTTTTTCGTTAGTTATAAAAAAAATTATTAACTTTGCGCCATAATCTGAAGTCTGCGTAGCAAAAACTACAGATGGAAGTGTGAATAACGTTATTTTTTATACTACTTTTTTTATTAAAAACTTAAAGCTTATGAAATTCAAAAAACTACTCGTTGTGAGCGCTATGGCCCTCATGGGAACCACGGCGTATGCAGAGGTGCCCGACGGCATCTGGACAATGCCAGAGCCGCAGGGGTTGGAGTTTACGACGTTTACCGACGACGGTGAGCGTTACATCCTTTACCACCCGGCTACCAAGTTGTTCTTCTCCAGTGGTAATGGCTGGAACACAATGGCCAGTCTGAGAACGTTTGGTATGGAACTCTGGCTTCAGGAAGCCACAGAGTCCGACGCTCCCGAAGGTTCTTACGAACTTTGGGACGAGAACGTGAACAACCCCGAGCGTACCACTGGTACCGGTAACATCTTTACTGACGATGGCAACGCCTCTTGGGTTGACCATGGCACCCAGGGTAACTACTCGTGGTCATACGAGATTGTGGGCGACTGCGTCCGCTTTGCCAACGTGGCCCTTATTGCCGACAAGCCTGCTTTCGCTGGCATGTATCTGGGATGGGACGGCACATACGTTACAGCTGACAACACCGCCAACAGCGGTGACCACCGCAATGCCTACACGGCCATTCTGCGCCATGTTGACCCGGCAGCTCCCGGTGCCAGCGTGGACTTCAAGGCTGTGACCGTTGACTCCTATCAGGCTTTCATTGAGAGCGACGGCTATCAGGCTTACGTTGATGGAACCAAGAACTACATCGCTTCGATTGGCCTGAAGGAAACTATTGAGGCTGCCGAGGCTAACTATGTAGACGCTGCCGCTGCAATAGCAGTGTATTCCAACACCGAGAGCACGGCTGCCGATATGGCAAAGATACAGGCCAGCCTGACCGAGATCATCGACGCCAAGAAGAAGCTGAAGGCTGCTATCGACGACTATGAGAGCAAGGGCTACACAAGTGCCGATGCTGCCAAGGCCGTTTTCACCAACCTTCAGGCTACCAAGGCTGAGATTGACAAGGCCAAGGAAGACCTCGACGCTGCCTTCATAGAGTGGGGCTCCAATCAGGCTTCTGTTGAGAAACCGGTTGATATGACCTCCAAGATTGTGAACCCGCACTTCGACAATGGCAATGCCACTACCGGCTGGAGCGGCGACGCATTCGGACGCGGCGGTACGGTTTCCGACGGTGCTGAGCACTATAGCAAGAATTACGACACCTACCAGACTATAACAGGTCTTGCTCCCGGTGTCTATGCTATTGGCGTATATGGTTATTACCGCGCTGGTAACTATGGTGGTGATGCAGAGAATCACTGGCTGGCCAATGATGACGCATCTAAATATGCCAAGCTTTACGGAAAGGTGGGCGATACCTACTATGAGGTGCCTATCGCCAATGTGATGAGCGGCGCACAGGCTGAAAACCAGGGCGCGGGCGACAGCCAAGTGACCTATACGGATGCTGATGGTAACGAAGTGGTTGCCTTTGTTCCTAACACGATGGCTACTGGTGACTACTATTTCCATACTTTAAATCAGTATGCCAACAAGCTGTATGTGGCTGTCGGTGAGGCTGGTGAGCTTACTATCGGTGTAAAGAAGACTTCGCAGATTGGTGGTGACTGGTCAATGTTCGACGACTTCTCGCTGACCTATTATGGCTCTGGTGCTGACGCCGCCAAGCTGTATCTCGACGAGACCCTGAAGAACTACAGCGACTACACGCCTGAGGAGGGTACCATCTTCACGCAGAGCTATCTCGACGCCTACAAGGCTGCCTACTCTGGCGATAAGACTGCCGAAAACTTGGATGGTGCTATGGCCATCGTCAATGGTATCGACGAGACCTTCAAGGCATTTGAGAAGAACGTTGAACTCTGGCAGCAGTGGAAGGAACTGGTTGACCAGGTTAAGGTGAAGTATGTCATTGACGACCAGTATGCAGGCATTGAGCCTGAGATCGACGACCTCGCTGACTATGTTGACGATATCACTGTAGAGGAGATTCTCGATGAGACCGAGTGGACCAACGAGGAGCTGCAGGCTGAGATGGACAAGGTGAACCAGTGGGTTAAGGATCTTGTCGACAAGTCGAAGCTCGACGTCTGGGACGGTAAGAACATGACCAGTTACATTACGAATCCCACCTTCGAGACAAGCACAACCAAGAACACTGGTACCAGCCAGGGTTGGACGGTTGACCGCATCGACGGCGGTAACGTGACTCCCGGCCCGATCAATGCCGATGGTGACAAGTTCCTTGATAAGTGCGGTTATTACAATGGCTGCTTCGAGTCGTGGCACTGCCACAAGTGGGATGTCTGGCAGGAGATTACCGGTCTGCCCGTCGGTATGTACGAGCTTGAGGTTCAGGGCTATGTCCGCTGCGAGGTTGACGGTTACGTCAAGGGCGACGAGCTTGGTGAGGACTATCCTTCACCTGTGTACCTCTATATGAACAATGCCATGAGCCAGTTCCCCAGCGTCTACTCTGAGATTCCCGCTGAGAACGGTATTACTGAGTTCCAGATTGTTGAGGACTGGACCCAGGAGGAGATCAACGGCAACTACTTCCCCAACTCTATGGGTGGTGCTGCACAGTGCTTCCACATTGACAAGGAGGCTGGTCTCGACGGTATGTACAAGACCACTGCCTACGGTCTGATTGCCAAGGAGGGTGACACCTTCCGTATCGGTGTGAAGATGGATGCCAACCAGAATTGGTGGTGCATCTGGGATAACTTCAAGCTGACCTACCGCAAGCCGACGGCCGACATCGTGAAGCCCGTACTGGAAGAGGCTCTGAAGACCATCGACACCAACAAGGCTATGGGTAAGAATATCTTCGAGCAGGCTGACGCCGTAAAGAATAGCGCTGCTCAAGCTTTGAGCGGTAATGACGGTGACGCTATGTTCGCCGTGCTGACTCAGGTTTATGACCTGACGGGCGACATCATTGCTTCTGTTGAGAAGTTCAACAAGCTGAGCGCTATCAACGTGGATCTTGAGAATGCAGCATTCGATTCTCAGTCAGCTGCTGCCGGCGAGGCTAAGGCTCTTATCAATCAAATCAATGACGGTATTGCCAACCATACTATTGACGATGCTGAGGTTGACGCTCTGATTGAGCAGATTGCCCTGATGATGACCAAGCTGAATCTGCCGGACGACATGGCTCAGGCTTCTGACAACGATCCTAAGGAGTGCACCGGTGTCATCAGAACTCCGAGCTTTGAGGACGTGGATGGCCTTAACAGCTCTGCAGGCTGGACCAATCCTGGCAACCTGGGTAACGACGACACTCAGAAGGGTGCCTTGGCTATTGAGTTCTGGCAGACTAACTTCGACATGTTCCAGACCATCAAGGGCCTGCCTAAGGGAACCTATCAGCTGACGGTTGACGCTTGGTGCCGTGTCGGTGACAACCAGCAGAACTACGATGCCTGGACGGCTGACAACGCTGCTACCATGGCATTCCTGTATGCCGTCGACGGCGACAGCACTGTCTACTCTGCTCCTATCGCCAACGTGATGAAGGGCGCCATGACTGAGTCTTACGGCTTTGACGGCGAGCAGGAGTTCACTGTCGGTGAGGTGACTTACTATCTGCCCGGTTCACTGGTAGGTGGCCGTGGTTACATGGACGACCCGAATGTTGGCGTCTACACCAACTCTGTCATCTGTAAGGTTGGCGACGACGGTCTGCTCACCATCGGTATCAAGAAGGACCAGAACGTGACCAACAGCTGGGTTGTCTGCGACGACTTCAAGCTCTACTACCTTGGTGACAGCAGTGCCAAGCAGCCCGACGGCGATCCTTCGTCAGTCAATGCTGTTGCAGTTGCTCCTGTGAAGATTGAGTACTTCAACCTCAACGGTGCTCGCATTAACAAGCAGTTCAAGGGTATTGCCATCCAGAAGCAGACCCTCAAGGACGGTTCTGTCAAGGTGCAGAAGGTTACTGTGAAGTAAGCAAGTTGAAAACATAAGAAAATCAATGCAGATAAATATCTGACAGCCGAAAAAGGGGCTGGGGACGGGCGAAAGACCCGTCTCCGGTTCCTTTGTTTTACAAAATCCGGATCATATACCTTATTATATATATAGCATGAAGACACGAAAATGAACTGTCGGACCTCCAAAGTCTGACCACTTGAGGAAGAAACAACCAGAAAACAATATATAAAAAAACAATAATATTAAAAATCTAACTAAAGTATGAAAAAAGGACAAATCGTAAGACAAGGACGACGAGTGGCTCTGGTCACCTGCGGCTTGCTGATGAGTGCCTGGGCGATGCAGTCGTGTAAGGACGACCTGCTAACCGGCCAGCCTTCGTGGCTGGGCAACTCAATCTATGAGCGGTTGCAGGAGGACGGAAACTACACGGTCGTCCTCAAACTTGTCGATGAGCTGGGGCAAAAGGACGTACTTAGCCACACGGGTTCGAAAACTTTGTTCGCTGCCGACGATGCAGCTTACGCTGAATGGTTCAAGAACAACTCTTGGGGCGTTCGTAGTTTCGAGCAGCTGTCGGCCGCACAGAAGCGGCTTCTGCTGAACAACTCGATGGTGAACAATGCCTATCTGATTGAGTTGATGTCGAATGCCAAGTCGGAAGGTGATGCCGGTGCTCCCGAGCTGGGACGTACCATGCGTCGCGAGACGGCGCTGAGCCTCTATGACTCCGTCTACATCATGAAGCCGTCGGCCATGCCGAACACGCCGGCCTGGGCTGCACTCAAGGCGAGGGGCAAGAGCATTCCTATCTTCAAGGATGCCACCACGGCGCCGATGATTCACTTCCTGCCGACTTACATGGAGTACAACAAGATTAGCAATGAGGACCTGGCCATTCTGTCGAATCACCAGTCGAACAACATTGCTGATGCCTGGGTGAACGGCAAGAAGGTGATTGAGCGTGACATTACCTGTAAGAACGGCTACATCCAGAAGGTGTCGGGCGTCATCGAGTCGAGTCCCAACATGGCCGAGGTCATCCACCAGCATCCGAGCATGTCGAAGTGGGGTGAACTGCTCGACCAGTTCTCGGCTCCTTATTACTACCCGCGTGGAACAACTGAGTATAACCGTATATATAATAATGAGGACTCTGTCTATGTGCTGCGCTACTTCAGCCAGCGTGCCTATGACGTCAAGAGCGGTTCCGTCGAAGTGAACGACCACTACGACAACGGCGACCCCGTCACCGAGTCGTTGCTGCGCTTCGACCCGGGCTGGAACCAGTATATCGACGCCAACCAGCGTAACGATGTCCACAACGATGCCGGTGCCATGATTGTGCCTACGAACAAGGCTCTGGAGGAGTGGTGGAACACGGGCGGTCTGGAACTCAAAAACGAGTACGGCGTCATTGACTCACTGCCCAACAACACTCTGGCTACGCTGATCAACGTGAATATGCTGTCGACGTTCTCGGAGACCGTGCCCAGCAAGTTCGACCATGTGCTGAACGACGCCAAGGAGTCGCTCGGCATCACGAAGGAGGATGTAGACTCTTGCTTCATGGCCTGCAACGGCGTGGTCTACATGGTGAACAAGGTGTTCCCGCCGGCAGAGTTCCAGTCGGTGCTCTTCCCCGCTACAGCCCACAAACAGTCGATGAGTGTCATCTACTGGGCACTGACGGGTGCTGAGAACGCCAACGACTTCACGGCCTTCAACTTCCAGCCTTACCTGCTCTCCATGGACTCCAAGTACGGCGTGCTGCTTCCCACTAACGATGCCATGCTGACCTATCTGGATCCTAAGAGCTTCGGAACGGGTAGCAAGTATTTGTTCAGCGAAGATGGAACTGACAGCACACTGGTCGACAATGTCGACGTGCTGGAGTTCTACTATGACCTGACCAAGCGACCGAATCAGAGGGTACAGGTCAAGCGCTATAAGGGTACGGTGGACGCAAAAGGAAATATCACGAAGGACGAACCGTATTCGGGTACGGTGGCACAGAACATCACCAACCCCTTGTTCGAGAGCATGATTGACGGCATGATTGTCGTCATGCCTGATAAGAGCAAGACCATTGAGGACTATGTGAACGATGGCTGTCAGTACTTCAAGACGAAGGGCGGCAGCTTGATTCGTGCCACAAAGGGTGCTGACGGCAGGCTGCAATTTGAAGGCGGCTGGCAGATACAGCACAATCATAGGACGATTCCTGTCGAAGAGACCTACGTCAAGATCAACGGTGTGAGCTACGAGTTAGAAGAGATGATACCCATGCCCAGCGAGATGTCATTCTACATGACGCTGAGGCAGCATGAGGAGTATCAGACGTTCCTCGAACTCCTTGAGAATGACTACTGCGACCTGCTTTCGCCGACGCTCGGTAAGAACGGTAAGTACAAGGCCGGTCTTAGTGACCGTAACAACAAGAACATGCGTCTGTTCGATAACTACAACTACACGGCTTATGTCCCAACGAACGCTTCACTACAGAAGCTGCAGGCCGACGGCATCCTGCCTACGACCCACGAACTGGAGATGGGTGACGAGAACGACGAAATCGTCGACTCCATCTGCCGTGCTGAAGGCTGGTATGAGGGCCTGACCACTGAAAAGGACATAACGGCACAGCGTGAGAACGTGAAGACCATCATCAAGGGTATTGTCACCGACTTCATACGCTATCATATCCAAGATAACTCAGTAGCACTCGGCATGGCCATGGCTACCGATGGCGACAACAAATATGAGAGCATGAAGCGCAACTTGACGACGGGCCGATTCAGCCCGCTGACGGTTATAAGCACACCGACCCAGATGACCGTGACCGACGAGGCTGGCAACACCCGCAACGTCGTCAAGCAGGAAGGTCTCTACAACAACCTCTGCCGCGAGTACTGGTTCGACGGAACCCGCCAGTTCATGGCCAGCGACGTTGTCGTTCACCTCATTGACGGTCCGCTGTTCTACGAGAGCCTGAAACCCTGGCGTCAAGTCGTGAAAGAATCACTTAAATAGTAAGAGAGGAGGACTATCGCATGAAAATACTGAAAACCATCATGATGACACTGATGCTGTTGGCAGCAACGACAGCCGGTGCACAAACGATAACATCGGTCCATGGTACGCTGAGCGACGACATGGGACCGCTGATGGGAGCCACGGTATGTGAGATTGACGGTACCGGGCGTATCATCAACTCGGCCATCACCGACCTGAATGGTAACTTCACCATGAAGATCAAGAACCCGAAGGACAAGATCCGCTTCAGCTACGTAGGCTTGCAGACGGTGACCCAGCCTATCAATAAAACGACCTACAACCTGAAGATGTCGTCTGCCACGCAGATCAAGGAGGTTGTGGTGCAGTCGAAGAAGCGTGCCACGGGTCCGGGCCTGCCCATCCCCGAGCGCGAAATCTCCTACGCTTCGCAGACCGTCTCGATGAAAGAGTTTGAGGGACTGTCATTTACCTCTGTCGACGAAGCCCTGCAGGGCCGTATCGCTGGTCTTGACATTGTCGGCAACTCGGGTGACCTGGGTTCCGGTTCTACCATGCGTCTGCGTGGTGCCGGTTCGCTGTCGAACCTGACTGACGGTAACCCGCTGATTGTGATCGACGGTAACATCCGCAACGTGGATATGAGCAACTTCGACCTGGCAGGTGCCAATAACGAGAAGTTCGCTGAACTGCTGAACATCAACCCTGAGGACATCGCCTCAATCACGGTGAAGAAAGACGCTGCCGCCACGGCCATCTACGGTTCGCAGGGTGGTAACGGTGTCATCGAGCTGACCACCAAGCGTGGTGTCCGTGGTAAGCCCCGCGTGACATATTCGCTGAAGCTCACCGCCACCCACCAGCCTAAGGGCTACGACCTGCTGAACGGTGACGACTACACGATGATGCTGAAGGAGTCGTACTTCAACCCCCGTCAGGACGACAATGCCGCCAGTGCTACCCGCATCCCGGAAATTAACTATCTGGACGAGACGGGCGGATTCTCGGAGTGGCGCCAGTACCGCGACAATACTGACTGGCGTGATGCTGTCACACAGACAGGTATCCGCCAGAACCACTATGTGACCATCGCCGGTGGTGGTGAGAAGGCTACTTTCCGTATCGGTGGCGGTTACGACCACGAGACGGGTACCATGATCAAGCAGGTGCTGAACCGTCTGTCTACCCGTGTCGCCCTCGACTATAACGTTTCTGAGCGTATCCGCGTACAGACCAACTTCTCAATGACCTATACCAAGAACGACCGTAACTCAGACGGTCTGCTCGACATCGCCCGCCGTAAGATGCCTAACATGAGCATCTACGAGAAGGACCCCGTAACGGGCGAGAATACCGACAGATACTATAATATGATTGAGACAGGCCCCTATGCAGGCTCGTCGGTGTTCGACGGAAACCAGAAGGGAATGGTCAACCCCGTTGCTTCGGCCAACTTGGCTAAAAACCAGCAGCGCAACTACGACATGAACCCTGAGCTGGTCATCAACTACAACCTGTTGGGACTTGACGATGACCACTGGCGCTTAGAGTACCGTGGCTCCGTCTACATGAACATCAGCAACGGCTACAACGACTCCTTCTATCCCTGGGAGCTGAGGAGCATCCGCTATAATGAAACGGGCGTGAACAAATCTTCGACGAGCTCGTCGAAGAGTGTGACGTTCAACACCCAGCAGCGCTTGGTGCTGACGCCTGCCTTTATCAATAAGGATCATTCACTGATGGTGATGGGACGTTTCGAGCTGAATTCGGGTACGTCGAGCAGCCAGTCGGCTTCTGTCTACGGACTGCCTTCGTCATCAGGCGTCATCGACAGCCCCTGGGCAGGTGGTATCCCTGAAAGCCTGAGTTCAAACTTCAACCAGTGGCGCTCCATGCGCTACGCCTTCCAGGCTAACTACAGCTACAAGGGACGCTACGTGGCTTTGGCTACTTTGAACATAAGCGGAACGACCAAGTTCGGCCCGGGCAGCCGCTGGGGCTATTTCCCCGCTGTCTCACTGAAGTGGATCGTCAGTGACGAGCCTTGGATGCAGAAGCTGAAGCCCTACCTCTCGATGTTCGCCCTGCGTCCGGGTTGGGGCCGCACGGGTAACGAGCCTGGTCAGAACTACCTCTACACGTCAAAGTACGGCAAGGCTGATGCCTATATCGACCAATCGTCCATGAAGCCCCTGAACATCCGTCTGACTGACCTGAGATGGGAGTTGCAGGATGAGTTCAACATCGGTGTTGACCTGGGCTTCTTCGACAATCGTCTGGATATGCGTATTGAGGCTTACAACCGCACACGTAGGGACATGCTGATGAGTAGCTTCCGCATTCCCTCGAATGCCGGTTTCACCACCGTTCCCTATCATAACAACGGTAAGATGCGTAACATCGGTTGGGAGTTCAATATCAGCTCAAACCGTATCATTCAGAAGGGTAAGTTCTCGATGGACGTGAACGTCAACTTCGGTAATAACCGTAACGAAATCCTCGAACTTGATGAGTATATCCTGAACCAGAAGAACTCCATCTACGGCTATGCAAACGGTGAAACCCTGCGCCGCGTCCAGCTGAACAACCCGTTCGGCGCTGTCTACGGTTTCAAGAGCCTCGGTGTCTACCAGTATAACTACAGCACGATTAAGAATGCCGTTGCTGGTATGACCAAGGAGCAGATATACGACTACTGGGCAAAGTTCACGGCTGAAGGCAAGACTGCACCAGTGGCTACCAATGCCGAGGGTCAGATTATCCTCAATGCCGATAATGTGCCTCTGCGCATGAAGTACGACTACCGTGTCGACGGTACGGGTCACGACCAGAGCTTCCCAGGCTTCAACGGTGGTGACGCCATCTATGAGGACATCAACCACGACGGCCAGATCAATGCCCTTGACATCGTCTACTTGGGCTCGTCGCTGCCTGCCCTCACCGGTGGTTTCGGCTTCTCGATGAACTATGGCGACTGGCGCTTCACGACGCAGTTCACCTATCGTACTGGCTACAAGATTATCAACAAGGCCCGCTTGAACGCCGAGGCCATGACTGGTAACGACAACCAGAGCCAGGCTGTGAACTACCGCTGGCGTAAGGAGGGCGACGTCACGTCGATTCCTCGTGCCATGTTCGGCTCGACCAGCAACTACAACACGCTTATCAGCGACCGTTTCGTTGAGGACGGCTCATATCTGCGTATGAACTATGCACAGTTGTCTTATTCCATCAGGAAGAAGTATCTGACTTGGATTGGCCTGAACCGCGTGTCGTTCCATGCCAGTGTCAACAACCCGTTTGTGCTGACCAAGTACACGGGCGTGGACCCGGAAATCGCTTTCGGCGGTGAGGAGCCTGCAACGGACAACAACCCGACGCCGCGTTCCCGCCAGTACACATTTACTATTGATATTGGTTTCTAACGGAAAGATAAATGTAGATTGAAAAATGAAGATTATGAGAAAGACATATTATAATATAATAGGTGCAGTCTGCATGGCTTGCGGGATGGCCTCCTGCGCCGATTTCCTGGAAATCAAGCCGCAGAACGAAATCATCCTGGAGGACTTCTGGGGTGAGAAAGCTGATGTCGACAACGTCGTCACCAGCTGCTATTCGGCTCTTCTGGCAGAAGACGTCGTCAAGCGGATGATTATCTGGGGCGAGGTCAGAAGCGACAATATGCAGTCGGGTGAGAACATCAACAACGATGTTGACCTGTACAATATCTTGAAAGAGAACCTGACGGCCAACAACAAGTACACGACGTATGACAAATTCTACGACGTCATCAACCGGTGCAACACCGTCATCAAGTATGCTCCCGGCGTGGCTGAGATTGACCCGAGCTATACGGAGGGCGACCTGAAGGCTACGATTGCCGAGGTATCGGCACTCCGTGACCTCTGCTACTTCTACCTGATTCGCACGTTCCGCGACGTGCCCTATTCAGAGGAAGCCTATACCGATGACGACCAGGTGATGGACATACCCGCCACGCCTTTCGAGACGGTGCTCGGCTACCTGATTGCCGATTTGGAGAAGGTGAAGAACGATGCCGTGAACCGCTATCCCGAGGACAAGCCTAAGTACCAGACAGGACGCATCACGAAGGATGCCATCTATGCCATGTTGTCGGAGATGTATCTCTGGAAGAAGGACTACGACAATTGCATTAAGTATGCCGACATGGTCATCAAGTCCAAGAAGGCGTATGAGGAGGATATGCGCAACCGTGGTGGCCGCATGGGGGCTAACACAGCTAATCTGGCAGTCGTTGAGGCGCGCATCAATGGCTATCCCCTTGTTTTCGTCCAGGGTAGGAATGATGTCTACAGTGACCTTTACGAGGACATCTTCATTGACGGTGCCAGCAAGGAGACGATCTTCGAGCTTAGCTTTGACGACTCGCCTCAGGGAAAGGATGACTACCCCTCTAATTCGGCTATTGGTTCGTTGTATGGCAACAATAACTCCAGAAAGGGCCTGCTGACGGTCTCGTCTTACGTGACGGGTGACATGCAGGAACCGAGTGGATCGCTCGTCTTCGAGACGAAGGACAAGACGAACTATAACGATAGCCGTCTGTTCCAGAATGCCAGCCTTGAAGACGAGGCCATTGTGAAATATGTGGTCAACAGTGTCACCATTAACGGCAAGAACACGCCTGCGACTGCATCATACGGTTCGCGAATGGCATCTGACAACAACGGCAGCAAGTGGATTATCTATCGTGTGCCCGACATCATGCTGCTTGAAGCCGAGGCTCTCTGCCAGCAGATGGCCGAAGGCGGCGACTCGGCAACGATAGCCCTGAACAAGCCGAAGCTCGAAAAAGCCTTCTCGCTGGTGAACGCCGTCAACAAGCGTTCCATCTGCAAGGATGTACTGCAAGACAAGGACACACTGAAGGCCGGCGACTATAACACGAAGAGCCTGATGGAAGGACTGGTGAGGCGTGAGCGTCAGCGCGAACTGATGTTCGAGGGAAAGCGCTGGTATGACCTGGTGCGCTACTGCATGCGCAGCGGTAATACCGACCCCGTCATTTCGGCAGTGACAAAGCGCGACGACGTGAATGCCCAGTTTGCCCAGAATTTCTTCAAGAAGATGGATGCCATCTTCTGGCCCTACAACATTGAGGAGATGAAGGTGAACCGCAACCTGGTGCCCAATCCTGTCTATGGTTCGGGTGAGAATACCAGCTATGAGAAAACGAAATAACAACGAAACTTGAACAGTGAAGATTATGAATATCAAGAAGAATATACGAATAGCACTGATGGGGCTGGCTGCCCTTGCCTTCATGGCACCGATGGCCAGTTGCACTGACGAGCCCGATGCGGAGAACTACTACACCTTCACGGGCGAGATGCTGAGCGACTACTTGAACAATCGTCCGGAGTACAGTGAGTTCAAGACCATCTGTGAGCGAGCCAAGCTGATGGACCTGCTTGCCACCTACGGACAGTACACCTGTTTCCTGCCCTCTAATGAGGCTGTGCAGAATTTTTTGAAAGAGCGTGGCCTTTCGAGCCTCGACCAATTGTCGGATGCCGACTGCGATACTATTGCCCGCACACACTTGGTGGCCAATATGTATTCTACTTTCGAGATGACCCAGGACCGTCTGGCTACGGCCAACCTGTTAGGCCGTTACCTCGCCACCTCTCAGGGCGTTGATAACGATAGCAATGCTGTCGTCTATCTGGAAGGCGTAGCCCATATTTACTTTGAGAAGACGCTCGCCGACGGCACCGTCGTTCACCAGAACGACTCCGTGGAGAATGGTATCGTACAGCCCATTGACATGGTCATCGAGAAGTCTAACAGTTATATTGCCGATATCTTGCGCGACAATCCGAAGATCAGTATCTTCTACAGCGCTTTGCAGGCAACGGGTGTCAAGGAGCAGATTCTCCTTGTCGACGACCCGAACTATAACAAGCGTGACTACCCGCTCTATCGCTACAAGTCGCACGTGCGTAACGAAGTGGCCTGGGTGCCTGACACGAAGAAGTACGGCTTTACAGTGTTTGTGGAGCCAGACTCTGTCTACCAGGCAAAGTTCCAAGAGTATGGCATTTCAACAGCCAACGGCCAACTGCGTGCTCTCTACGACCTGGCCTGCCAGATTTACGACCCCGTCTATCCTGAGGATGTCTCTGCCGAGGGACATAAGTTTGAAAATCTGACTGACAGCGTCAACCCGTTGCGCCGTTTCGTCCAGTATCATATCATGACCCGTTACGTACCGGGTACCAGCGACCTGACGGCACTGATTGTCCCTGAGACAAAGGAGGCCTTTGGTTTCGAGACGAAGTGGTTGAATGCCATCGACTGGTATGAGACGCTGCTGCCTCACAAGATGCTGAAGATTGAGCAGCTGAGCAGAAACAAGCGTGAGGATACGAAGAACGACTGCATCGGTATTGACGGTGACAAGAAGGAGCGCCATTTCATTAACCGCCGCTATGAGGCGCCTGAATACGAGTTCCGTGGTGCCTGTGTCGACAATACAGTGGAGACCAAGCCCGTTCATGACGCGCTCAATGGCCACTATTTCTATGTCGACGACCTGGTGGTGTTCAGCAAGGATGTCCGCGACCGCGTGCAGAATATGCGTATCCGCATGGACTTCTCGACGGTGTTCCCCGAAGTGATGACCAACGACATGCGCCTGAAGGGAAACTACCGTGCCGACGATGGTTACAATGCTCCTGCCGACGACTCCCCGGAGCCTAAGAACGGTAAGAACCACTACTTCCCCTTGGGTTATCTCGACGGTGTCACCTTCAACTCCAACTGCACCTTCGTCTACCGTCGCCCCCACTGGGAGTTCTGGTCATGGCAGGGTGACGAGTGGAACCTCTTCGGTGACTATGACTTCACCTTCCGCATCCCGCCCGTGCCCTATAGCGGTGAGTGGCAGCTCCGTCTGGGCTTCGCCCCGTTGGAGACCCGTGGCGTGATGCAGGTGTACTTCGACGGCGTGCCTCAGGGTATCCCCTTGGACATGACGCAGATTCTGACCAGCGAGATGTATCTCGGCGACCGTTTCACGGAAGACCCGCAGCTTTCGGAATACAAGAAGACGGCCAAGGAGGATTTGGCCGAGGAGCAGAAACTGCTGAAGAACCTGAACGCCTACCGTGGTCCGCGCTCCTGCTATAACATCAGCAACAACGGTACGCAGAAGAACTATTCGTGGGGCATCTCTCACATGATGCGCCGTGTGCTCTGCCAGACCTATATCGACGCCACCAAGGACCACTATCTGCGGTTCCGTGTGGCTTCCGACGGTAAGCAGGGTAACGACAATGAGTTCATGCTCGACTTCTTCGAGATGGTTCCCAAGAGCGTCTACGGCGTCGATGGTGACGGTGAAATGGAAGACGACCTCTAAGTTAATAGTAAATAGTTAAAAGTTAAGAGTTATGATTAACAATATATATAAAAAAATAAGCAGAGGTCTGCTGTGCTGCGGTTTTGCCGTAGCCCTCACGGCCTGCTCCGACACATGGGACGACCATTATGACAGTCAGAGTAGCGGAAGTGTTCATGAGGGTTCCTTGTGGCAGGCCATCAAGAGCAATCCTGACTTGAGCAACTTTGCCAGTGTCATCGAGGCCTGCGACTTTGCCAAGTCGCTCGACGGCAGTCAGGTATTCACGGTCTTTGCACCTACCAACGCCAATTTCAGCAAGGAGGAGGCCGATGCCTTGATCAAAGATTACAAGGCCCAGAAGAGTGCGAATGTCATTGAGGATGATAACACCGTGCTGAAGGAGTTTGTCTACAACCACGTTGCCCTCTACAACTATTCTGTGTCTTCCGAGAGCCGTGACTCCATTCAGCTGATGAACGCCAAGTATGCCTTGCTGACCACCAACGATATTGCCGGTGTGGGGTTACTCTCCAAGAACCAGCTTTATGGCAACGGTATTCTCTATACGCTGAAGGATAAAGTGAAGTTCCTGTCTAATGTGTTTGAGTATGTTGCCAAGGATCCCGACCTCGACAGCCTTCGCAGCTTCCTTTACAACTCGAAGTACTACTACCGCGAGTTCCTGCCCGAGCGCAGTGTGGCCGGTAGTATTGTCGACGGTAGGACACATTATCTCGACTCCGTGTTCATGCAGCGCAATGACCTGTTTAGCTATTTAGGTCAGCTGAACCTCGAAGACAGTACCTATCTGATGGTTGCGCCTACCAACGACGTGTGGAAGGCCTTGGTTGAGGAGTACGAACCGTACTTCAACTATCCTGCAAACCTGACTAAGCGCGACTCCATGGTCTACACCAGCACGCGCCTGGCTATTGTCAACGGTTCAACGTTCAGCCGCACGTTCAATTCCGACAAGATGCTTGCCGACTCAGCTCTTTCTGTAAGCAGCATCAGGAATCCTACCTTGCGCAAGTCGCGCTGGGGTGCCCCGTTTGAGTACTATCAGTACCTCAAGCCCAGGGTGAAGCCCTACGGCGTGCTCAGTGCCGATGGCGACGACCGCGTGCAGTGCAGCAACGGCGAGGTGTATAAGGCTTCGCAGTGGAATATCGACAAGCTGATGACCTTCAACAAATTCCTTGTTTTCGAGGCTGAAGGTAATAATATCAAAGAGGTAAGCAAGACCACGGACAGCCGTGGCGACGACGTCAATACGGTAACGCCCTTCACCCGTCAGGTCAGTGCCGACAACAGGTACTACAACAAGGTTTGGGACAACCGCTTCGTTGAGTTCCAGCCCAACTTCGGTACGCTGAACCACTCGGTGACATTCACTCTGTCGAATGTCCTTTCCAACATCGGCTATGACATCTATCTGGTCACTGCCCCTGCGTTGGCCAGCGATAGCAATGCTGTTGAGGAGGTGCGTGTGCCGACCATTATGCGCTGCACCATCAATGTTCCTGGTAAGGGCGATGATCCTATCAAGGGCGAGGACGGTAAGGTCAAGGAATTCAAGACTACACCCGACGCCGTTGACTACCTGCTTCTGGCCGAGGACTATAAGTTCGACGTCTGTACATACAATGTCAGCGAAGAGAGTATGCAGGTGACGCTGAAGGTGGAGACCCGTGTCACAAATGCGCAGTTGCGTAACAAAACTTACACCCGTACGATGCGCTTAGACTGCGTGCTGCTCGTGCCTCACGGAACGCTGCAAGTTCTTGACGAACTGCCACAGGGCACAGCATACGCAGGTCGTCCGGGTATCATGATGTTCCCCCATGGCGCCTACGAGGACAGACCGTATAAGGTGTGGTATATGCTACGTTAATGTTTCACATGACTAAATAAAGAAGGATTTATGAAACGATATATCTTATTTGGATTTTCGCTGCTGGTGGCTTTCCCCTTGGCCGTGTTCGCACAGGACGAGGAAGGAGACGATGAGAGTCTCGATTTCCTGAAGCCCAAGCGCACTGTGACAGTGAAGAATTATGAGACACGTACTGTCAAGGGACTTGTCATCGACGGTGCCACCAAGAAGCCCGTTGCAGGTGCCATTGTCCGTGCTGCCGATTTCGACGGCTACAGCGTGCTCACCGATGACAATGGTACCTACGAATTGAGAGTGCCGGTATTCTCGAGTGCCCTTTACGTTACCACGCCTGACTTCAACCCCGTTCAGATGGGCTTGGTCAAGGGCGAGCAGCAGCGTGAGGTGAAGCTCTATCCCTCCACATTCGCTGCTGAGTATGGTGCTAAGACCAACGTGCTCAATGAGTATGTAGCTAACGACTTCAAGTACACCAATGCCATTAACATCAAGGATGAGGTACAGAAGCAGTTGGGCGGACAGGTGCGTGCCATCACGCGTAGCGGTATGCCGGGCATTGGCTCCACCTTGTTCATCCAGGGCCTGAACTCGCTCAACGTCAACGCACAGCCCCTGATTGTCATCGACGGTGTTGTTGTCGATCAGCAGTACTCCCGCGTCCTGCTTCACGACGGATTCTACAACGACGTTCTCTCGAACCTGAATCCCGCTGACATTGAGAAGGTGACCGTTCTGCGCAACGGTACCGCCCTCTATGGTTCCAAAGGTGCCAACGGCGTCATTCTCGTTGATACGCGCCGCAACAAGTCGATGGCCACGCGCATCACGGCCAACATTTCGGCAGGTGTCGTCCTTGAACCGAAGTTTATTTCAGTCATGGATGCCGGCCAGTATCGCAGTTATGCTTCGGAGATGCTGAAGTCCACGAATACGCTCAACCGCAAGTTCAAGTTCCTCGTTGAGGACCGCGACTATTACTATTACGACCAGTATCATCAGAACACCGACTGGAAGGATTACGTCTATCATACGGCAATGACGCAGAACTACGGCATCAACGTCGAGGGTGGTGACGCCGTGGCCAACTATAACCTCTCCGTGGGCTATACGTCGGCAGAGAGCGCACTAAAGTACAACGACATGGACCGTCTGAATGTGCGCTTCAATACCGACATTTCGCTGTTGCGCGACCTGTCGGTGCGCTTCGATGCCTCGTTTGCCAACCAGACGCGCAACATTCGTAACGACGGTGCGCCCGAAACCTATGATGCCGGCACGCCGACGTCGCCCTCTTTCCTGGCCTACGTCAAGAGTCCGTTCATGAGCCCTTACAGCTATGGTCACGACGAGTCGGGCAAGGGCCGGTTCTCAGACAGCCACTTCGACCTTGAGGAGGAGTCGTACCTGTCAGAGGCCATGACTAATTACCCGAACTACAACTGGAAGCTGGGCAACCCGGCAGCCATCAACGAGTATGGGGACGCTGAGGTAAAGAACCGCTTTGAGAACTCCATGCTGAACCTCACCATCACCCCGAAGTATGAGTTCAACTCACACCTCTTTGTGAGCGAGCACTTCAGCTACAATCTCGTCAATACCAACGAACAGTACTACATTCCTGTCAACGGTACCCCTAACTACTATGTCACCAGTCTGGGCGGCTTCCGCAATAACGAGGTTCGCTCGTTAGCCTCGAAGCAGAACTCCGTGCAGAGCGACACCCGCATCGACTTCAACAAGCGCTTCGGTGCACACTTCGTCCATGCCTTCGCCGGTGCCCGCATCAACTGGGAGAGCTTCACCAGCAATAACCTGCTGAGCTATAACACCGGTAGCGACAAGACACCGTTCCATACGTCGAATGACAAGACCATCATCGGCGTCAGCGAGAACTGGAACTCGCTCTCATGGTATTTGCAGGGTGAGTACAACTATATGAGCCGCTATTATCTGCAAGCAAACCTGACCGTTGACGGATCGTCGCGTTTTGGCAGTGAGTCGGGCGACATTAAGTTGTTCAAGGCTCCTTGGGCCATCTTCCCTGGACTCCAGGCTTCATGGGTCATCACCAATGAACCGTGGATGGCTGGTATTAAGGGTATTGACTATCTGCGCCTGTCGGCCGGTTTCGACATGACGGGTAACGACGACATTGACTATTATGCTGCACGCAGTTACTTCCGCGCATCGAGGTTCCTTCAGAAAGTCTCTGGACTGGCCTTCGAAGGCATCGGCAACAATAGCGTACAGTGGGAGACGACCACGCGCCTGAACCTCGGTCTTGAGGGCGGCTTCCTTGATAACCGTATTCATGTCGGCTTCAACTACTTCCGCTCCAGGACCAACAACCTGCTGACACGCCAGACGCTGGGATTCCTCTCAGGTCTGAGCGAGAACTGGTCGAACAGTGGTAAACTCGAGAACAACGGCTTCGACGTCAACTTCACCGCCAAGGTCATCGCCATCAAGGATTGGCAGTGGCAGGTAGGAGCCAGTGCCGGACATTATAAGAACGAGATTACCGAATTGCCCGACGGTGCACGGTTCGTCGACCACGAACTCTATGGCGCTACCGTCCGCACGCAGGTGGGACAGGCGGCAAACGGCTTCTACGGCTATCAAACGCTCGACGTGTTCTCTACAACTGAGGAGGCAAGGGCTGCCGGCACCGCCGATCCTAAGGGGCTCTACTTCCTGGGTGACAATGGCGTCGACAAGATTTTCTTCAAGGCCGGTGACGTACATTTTGCCGACCTCAACAACGACGGCATGATTACCGAGGCCGACCGCACCTTCATTGGCGACCCCAATCCCGATATCTACGGTAACATCTTCACCAGCGTGACTTGGAAGCGGCTCAAGCTCGACGTGCGCTTCAACTACTCGCTCGGCAACGATGTCTACAACTATATGCGTTCGCAGTTAGAGGGCGGTAGTCGCTTCATGAACCAGACAACGGCGCTGAACCGCCGCTGGCAGGCTGAGGGACAGCAGACGGATATTCCGCGCATCACCTTCCAGGACCCGATGGGCAATTCGCGCTTCAGCGACCGCTGGATTGAGGACGGCAGCTATCTCCGACTGAAGACAGCAACTCTCAGTTACGATCTGCCCGTCAATTCGGAGTACATTCAGGGCTTCCAGTTCTGGGTGCAGGGTAACAACCTGCTCACCTTCACTAAGTACTTAGGCAGCGACCCCGAGTTCTCCATGACTTCCAACGTTATCGGACAGGGTATTGACCTGGGAAGCCTCGGACAGTGCCGTTCGATTGTAGCTGGCGTAAAAATTAACCTCTAATTACCCGTATGAATATGAAACGTATATATATTTTCATCAGCATCATCTTGGGCATGGGCATCATCTCCTCCTGTGAAGAGTTCTTCAAGCAGGAGTCTGACGATGTGCTCTATGCCGATCAGGAACATCTGGACAACGCCGTCGATTCGGTTTGGTCAGTAACAGGTATATTAAAGAAGCTACAGGCGCTCGGCGACCGCACCGTCCTGCTGGGCGAGGTGCGCGGCGACCTGGTGAAACTCACAGAAAGCGCCAGCAGCGACCTGCGAGAGCTGTCTGACTTTGAGGTTAGCGACGACAACCGCTACAATGACCCCAGTGCCTACTATGCCGTTATCAACAACTGCAATTACTTCATTACCCATGCCGACACGGCTATCCGCAGCAACCGTAATGAGATTATCTTCATGAAGGAGTATGCTGCCGTGAAGGCTATCCGTGCATGGACATACCTGCAGTTGGCGATTAACTACGGACAGGTGCCTTTCGTCACAGAACCACTGCTCTCCAAGGAGGAAGCTGAGGCTGCCGAACAGGGAGCAAAGGCCGACATACAGACCGTCTGTTCTTACTTCATTAATGACCTTGCCAACATCCCTGAGCGTTACAATAACGAGTTCCCAGGCTTAGGTGATATCAACAGTACTCCGTCCGTTCTCCTGTTCTTCCCGCTGAGCCTCGTACGTGGCGACCTCTACCTCTGGCGCGCCAGCGTCACCGGCAGCAAGGAGGACTACCGTCAGGCTGCACTCTGCTACTTTAAGTTCATCAGCGAGCGTAACGGTATGAACTCCATTTATCCCCTCCGTGTAGGCGATAAGGTGTACTTCGATCCGAGGGTTACAGGCTACCAGAGCTACTCTGGCGGAATATTCCCCTTCAGCGAGACGGCTGACCCGGCACAGGATCCTGAGATCATTACCATGATTGCCAGCGACGAAAAGCGTGCCGACGGTAACTACAGTGAGCTTCGTAACCTCTTCTGCTCGACCGACGACAACCAGCAAAAGGTAAGCATCTCGCCTTCAGAGCGCGCTGACGAAATCTCAAGTGCCCAGGTCTACTGTATGGTTCCTGAGACCGGTACCAGTGTGTTCTATCCGAACCAGCAGCTGCCTGACCACATGACTGGCGACCTGCGACTTGCCGACACGTGGACTGAGGATTACGAGCGTGACCGTTACACACAGGAGATGACCGAGACGCAGTATATCGATAAGTACGCCGGTGGCGTAAATAACATCCATATCTATCGCCGCACTATGGTTTATCTGCGACTGGCCGAGGCTCTCAACATGGCGGGCTATCCGCGAATGGCATTCAAGATTCTCTCTGAGGGTCTGAACAACACGGTCATCCAGTACGACGTGATACCGTACTATGACAGCGAGTCGAAGTCCGACTCCATATTCCTGAGCCAGTTCGACTTCAATCCCGTGCGCTATCAGTTAGTGACCATCGATGATTTCCGTGGCAATTCTACTGGTGCCACGTCGAACCACAACATGATGGGTATCCACTCTCGCGGTTCTGGCTGGACACCGCTCAATGAGTTCTACCAGTTGCCTGAGGCTGATATTCCTGAAATCGAGGAGACCGAAGACGAAGACGAGGAGGAAGAGCTTGACGACTTTGATCTGTTCCTCAAGGATACCCCTGAGCTCATTGCCCGTCAGCAGGCCTTCGTCGACAGTCTTATCTTGAACGAGAGCGCTCTGGAGTTCGCCTTCGAGGGTACACGCTATTACGACATCATGCGCTATGCCCTCCATCAGTCTAATCCTGGACAGGCTATGGCCAAGGTTATCGGTGCCCGTCTTGGCGAGGCAAACCGCGGTTCAATGGCTGCTATTGCGGCAAAGTTGGCTAACCAGCATAACTGGTTCCTAAACTGGAAAGGAAAGATTGGCTACTAATACGTGGTACGATAAATAGCAAAAGAGGCAGACGTCGTCCGGTGTCTGCCTCTTTTTTGCTATCCGTCATTCCGTCACATTCGGTCTATTCGCCTCATGCTGAGCGTGTTACGTGGTGACGGATGGTGGTGACGGGTGACGGATGGCTACATGCTCTGACGGCTGTAATGATTCACGGCCGGTGAATCATCGTTCACCGGCCGTGAACATTTGCCACAGAGACACAGAGGCTTGGCACTCGGGAATGCGCCGTGCATCCGTCATCCGCCACCATTATCCGTCACCACGTATCCACTTGATTGTCTGACGTTTACACGACTGTAACGGATGTGACGGATTTTATGTCAATAGAATAGTAGCAGTCCGGCGAAAGCGGCGTAGCAAATCATACGGATGGGGTTAATCTTCAAATAACCTGTGCCGAAAGCAGTAGCTGCGAAAAGGGCGCAGCTGATAAAGAACTGCCAGGGATTGTCCATCGGTGTGGAGAAGTTCTCAGTGTTGCAGAGCAGCAGGGTGGCTGCGGCTAACAGACCGACCACGGCGGGACGCAGGCCGGCAAAGACGGAGCGCACGGGGCGTGTGTTCATGTATTTCATAAACAGTCGGCTGATGAGAATCATCAAAATGAGCGACGGCAGTACCAGCGCAAGCGTTGCCGTGGCCGAGCCGAGCACAGCCATCAGGTGGCCGTAGCCGGCGTTGTGGATGGCGGTGTAGCCGCAGTAGGTGGCTGAGTTGATGCCGATGGGTCCTGGCGTCATCTGCGATATGGCGACGATGTCGGTGAACTCGGCCGTCGATAGCCAGTGGGCGCGCTCCACCGTCTCGTGTTGGATGAGCGACAGCATGCCGTAGCCACCGCCGAATCCGAACAGGCCTATCTTGAAGAACGTGATGAAGAGGTCGAGGTAAATCATAGGCCCACCCCCAACCCCTCCCCAAGGGAGGGGAGCTTGCTCGTAAAAACTAATATATTTCCTTTATTATACATTGTAATCGTGGTGCGTTTTGTCTTTTTGTTGATGATGATGCAAACTATTTAGACTCCCCTCCCTTGGGGAGGGGTTGGGGGTGGGCTCTCCCCCACACGTATCCTCCAATTCCGGCCAATAATATAATATAAATAGGTGAGACGCCGAGGAGCCAGATGGTCAGGGCCGAGACGACGGGAATCCAGCAGTTGGTCCAGCCGATCTTGGCCGACTGCGCCATGCGGAACGTCGGCACGGCTATCAGCGCCACCACCGCCGGACGTATGCCGCGGAACATGGCCGCCACGACGGCGTTGTCCTTGAACGCGCTGAAGAACACGGCGATGGCCAGGATGATGAGAAACGAGGGTAGGGCGGTGCCGAAGGCTGTAGCCAGGGCACCGCGCAGCTTCCGTAGCTTATAGCCCACGAAGATGGCGATGTTGATGGCGAAGACACCGGGACAGCTCTGCGCGATGGCTATCAGGTCGAGCAGCTCGTCTTTGGCTACCCAGCGGTGGCGGTTCACCACCTCCTCCTCGATCAGTGGAATCATGGCATAACCGCCGCCGAGCGTGAACAGGCCTATCTTAAAGAAGGTTGTAAAGAGACTCACTCCCAGCCCCTCACGAGGGGACTGCCCAGACCCAACCTCTCCCCGGGGGGAAAGCCCACCCCCATCCCCTCCCCAAGGGAGGGGGGCTTGGGTGCTGTTGTTGTTGTTATCGTCAGTCATGGTCGTGCCTGCCTATTCAGACTCCCCTCCCTTGGGGAGGGGTTGGGGGTGGGCTTTTATCCACTCCCTCGCATTTACAAACGCCTCAATCCAGGGCGTCACCTCGTCCTGAAGGCGGTTGGCGGGATACCATGCGTTCTGCCATGGGAAGATGGCGCGCTCTAAGTGCGGCATCATACACAGGTGGCGGCCGTCCTCAGAGCAGATGCCGGCCACGTCGTAGTCGGAGCCGTTCGGGTTGGCGGGGTAGCCGTGGTAGTTGTACTTCGCCACGACGTTGTATGCACTCTCTGCTTCTGGCAGCGAGAATTTGCCCTCGCCGTGGGCCACCCACAGACCGAGCTTCGAACCGCTGAGCGAGCCGAACATGACGCTGTCGTTCTGGGGAATCTGCAGCGTGATGAACTCGCTCTCGAACTTATGCGAGTCGTTATGCAGCATCTTGGCACCCTTGGCCCCAGTCAGCCCAAGTTCCACCATCAGCTGGCAACCATTGCAGATGCCGAGCGAGAGCGTGTCCTTGCGGGCGTAGAACTTGTCGAGGGCCTCCTTGGCTTTCGGGTTGAAGAGGAATGCACCTGCCCAGCCCTTGGCCGAGCCCAGCACGTCGCTGTTGGAGAAACCACCGCAGAAGACGATGAGGTTGATGTCCTCTAAGGTCTCGCGACCAGAAATCAGGTCGGTCATCATCACATCTTTGACGTCGAAGCCGGCCAGATACATCGAGTAGGCCATCTCGCGCTCACCATTGGTTCCTTTCTCGCGGATGATGGCGGCCTTGATGCCCGTCGGCTCGCGGCGGTCGGCGCTGATGCCATACTGCGACAGCTTGCCGGTGAAGCCCTTCGGGAACTTCATCTCCAGGGGCTGCTGCTTGTAGTTCTCAAAGCGCTCGCGGGCCTTGCCACCGAACGACTGCTTGCGGTCGAGCAGGTAGCTCGTCTTGTACCACACGTCGCGCAGGTGGTCGATGTCGAAACTAAGAGTCCGCTGTGCAGCGGCGTCGCCGCTGCCATAGACCACCTCAAGGGTGCGGCTGTCCTCCACGGGATAGCCAATCTTGGCAAAGCCCACGCCGCATTCCTCCATAAAGTCCTTGAACTCCTGCTTGTGCTCATCGCTCACCTCAATCACCACGCCTGGGTTCTCGGCAAACAGTGTCTTCACGATGTCACCGTCTTGACAGAGGTCATGCAAGTTAATATGCATACCGCCCTTGGTGTTGGCAAAGCACATCTCCAATAGTGTCGTTATCAGACCACCAGCCGAAATGTCGTGACCAGCCAAAATCCAGTTGCGCTGTATCATCTCCTGTACGGCATTGAAAGCATCGGCAAAGTATTCAGGGTTCTTCACCGTAGGTACATCGTCGCCCACCTTGCCAAGGCTCTGCGCAAAGGCTGAGCCGCCGAGCCGCTGCTTGTCGAACGAGAAGTCGATATGGTAGAGCGAACAGTGCCTGTCGTTTTTCACGACAGGAGAAACGACCTTCCGCACATCGCTGACCTCACCGCCTGCCGAGACGATGACAGTTCCCGGCGAGATGATTTTCTCGCCGTTGGGGTATTGCTGGCTCAGCGACAGCGAGTCTTTACCCGTCGGCACGTTGATATGAAGGTCGCAACAGAAGTCCGACAATGCTTTGACTGCCGAATACAGACGGGCATCCTCGCCCTCCTGACTGCGGCAGGGCCACATCCAGTTTGCACTGAGACTGACGCTGTCAAGACCCTCGCTCAGCGGTGCCCAGACGATATTGGTCAGTGCCTCGGCCACCGACAGCACACTGCCGGCCTCGGGTGAGGCCAGACCAGCCTGCGGGGCATGCCCTAAGGCTGTAGCGATACCCTTCACACCACGGTAGTCCAGAGCCACCACGCCGCAGTCGCTCAGCGGCAGCTGTATCTCACCCTGGCACTGCTGGCGGGCAATTTTACCCGTCACCGAGCGGTCCACCTTGTTCGTGAGCCAGTCCTTGCAGGCCACAGCCTCGAGCTGGAGCACACGCTCCAGGTATTCTTCTATCTTCTCCTGTGTATAGGCGACGTTCTCATAATGCCTTTCAACGGTATTGTCGCGCATGACGGTCTTCGGCGAGTGGCCGAACATCTGGGCTACGTCGAGGTCGAAGGGCTTCACGCCGTCGCCCTGCTTGAACGAGAAGTGGGCGTCGCCAGTAGTCTCACCGACCACATACAGCGGAGCACGCTCGCGCTCGGCAATCTTACGGACGTGTTCGATATGCTTCTCGTCAATGAGCAGACCCATGCGCTCCTGACTCTCGTTGGCAATGATTTCCTTCGACGAGAGCGTCTGGTCACCAATAGGCAGCTTCGTCATGTCAATCTCGCCGCCGCATTCCTCAACAAGTTCCGATAGGCAATTCAGATGACCGGCCGAACCGTGGTCGTGAATGGAGACCACTGGGTTCACGTCCTCCTCGCAGAGGGCGCGCACCAGATTGTAGGCACGCTTCTGCATCTCAGGATTGGCACGCTGCACGGCGTTCAGCTCAATACCATTTGAATAGCGCCCCGTGTCTACCGATGACACCGAACCGCCGCCGAGGCCGATGCGGTAGTTGTCACCGCCGACAACCACCACCTTGTTCCCCTTCTGCGGCTCTTTCTTCAGACAGTCGCGCTTCGTGCCGTAGCCCACGCCGCCAGCCAGCATAATCACCTTGTCGTAAGCATACTTCGTCGGCTGTGCAGCGGCGGTGCCGCTGTCCTTTTCCTGATGCTCGAACGTCAGCACTGACCCGCAGATCAGCGGCTGCCCGAACTTATTGCCGAAGTCCGACGCACCGTTCGAAGCCTTAATCAGTATCTGCTCTGGCGTCTGGTACAGCCATTCGCGCACTGGCAGGATGCTCTCCCAGTCACGACCGCCGTCAATACGAGGATAGGCCGTCATATAGACAGCCGTTCCGGCTATCGGCCACGAACCGACGCCACCACCCATACGGTCACGGATTTCTCCTCCCGTTCCAGTAGCAGCACCGTTGAAAGGCTCTACCGTTGTGGGGAAGTTGTGCGTCTCAGCTTTCAGCGAAATGACGCTCTCAATGTCTTTCACCTGGAAATAATCGCTGGTCGACTGGTCCTTCGGCGCAAATTGCTCCACAACAGGTCCTTGGGCAAAGGCCACGTTGTCCTTGTAGGCCGATAGAATCTTGTTCGGGTTCTCCTGCGTCGTCTTCTTGATCATCGCAAATAGCGACGACTCCATTTCCTTGCCGTCGATGATGAAGGTACCGCCGAAAATCTTGTGGCGGCAGTGCTCGGAGTTAATCTGAGCGAAGCCGAAGATTTCGCTGTCCGTCAACGGACGACCGTTCTGCTTCTCCAGTCCGTGCAAGTATTCTATCTCTTCAGGCGAGAGTGCCAAGCCTTCCTGCTCGTTGTATTCCTCCAGGTTTTCGACGTGCTTGATGGGTTCGGGCTTGATGTTTATAGTAAAGATGCTCTGGTCCAGACCGTTGTACATGCGTTGCAGCATTGGGTCGTGGTCGGCGTCCTTGCTGCTCACAGCCCAGTATTCTTCAATGCGCTTGATGCCGTTGATGCCCATATTCTGGGTGATTTCCACTGCATTGGTCGACCAGGGCGTTACCATCTCACGGCGGGGACCTACAAAGTAGCCGTCCATCTTTTCTACGTTCTGCAGCTCGGCCTCGCCGTAGAGCCAGCAGAGTTCTTTAATCTCATCATGCGTGAGCTGCTGACGGGTCTCTGTAGCAATCACGCTGTTCTGTGGGGTTTTAAAAAATAAAATCATATTGGTATATTATCAATTCTTTTCATCTGTTTTTCAGCAGTTGAAGCGCATGCTCGGCCCAGGGCTTCTGTCTGCCCGTCTGAATGCTTGCCAGCGTATTGGCAAGCTTTCGGCGTTCCTGGGCATCGGCACTGCAGGCACGGCTGACAAAGTCGAACTCTTCGCGCAGTTCGTTATTTGACAGTAGTTGGCGTTCTTGACTTAGGATACTTTGGCTCTCCAGTGGCCGCATGATGGCCAGACGGTAGGCCAGTTCCATGAAGTCGTGAGTCTCAAGGGCACGGTCGTCATGCCTCTGCCATAAATTGTACAATTGTTCTATCACTTGTGGCGCTGTGGCTGATGTCGCCATTCTTCGGATGATTGCCTGCCGGCATTCAATTCGGCGGTTTTCTCCTAACAAGTCCATGATGCACTGTTCCAGTGTCCAGCGTCCTTCCTGGTCTTGGCGGTCTTGGGCTATCTTCATCATGTGGTCTACGGCAGTGCGCATGACGAGCGCATTTTTCTCCTTCATCATGCTTCGTTGTAGTTCACCAAAGTAAATGGGCGGAATGCGGCCGGTTAAGTAATTGTCGAATGCTGTCAGCAGTAGGGCATAACGGTTCAGGTCGTCGCGCGTCACCATGATGCGCAGTGGGAGGCTCTTCGTATAGGCATTGTCCAAGGTGAAGTGCCCGTAGCCCCGGCCATTGTAGTTGGGAATGATGCTGTTGGGCTGACTGTTCAGCTTGATGCGGACAATGGGTTGGGTCATGTCAACCCTAATGGTGCGGCTTTTCTCAAAGTCGTAGATGAGTCTTACTTCAAACTGTTGACGCCAGAAAGCGGGCGTGCCTGTTGGTGGCGTCTGGCTCACGATGAGGTAGCCGTCTTGATAAGTGGTGAAAATGGTCGGCAGCCCGGCTTGCTTCACCCAGGTGTCGTTGAACTGCTGCACGCTTTTGCCGGGAACAAGATCATTCACGATACTGATAAAGTCGTTCCACGATGCTGGCTTGTAATAATACTTCAAGAGGAATTTCTGAAGGGCCGTCTGTAGCTCCTCGCCGGCAACGTCTTCTAAAAAGCGCATCATCACGGCACCTTTGTCGGCAAAGCTGCCGTTGGCCGACATAGCGCGCTCCTGACATGTGGTCAGGAACTCCAGCTCGTATTCCTCTTTCTCACGTTGGTGCTGGCGAACCATCTTGTGGGCCATAAACCCAGCTAACAAATCCAGTCCCCATACGTCACCCTTTTCGCGGGGCGATACCATGTTGCCGAACCAAAGGCGGGCCGTCTCGCGGGCTATCAGCTCGCTGCGTTTCGCTTTCTCCTCACGCGAGGGATTCCCCTCAGTGAAAACGTGGCGGTCGGTCAGACGGATGATGCCCGGATTGCCAATTGCTTCTGCCTCAGGGTCTGTCAGCAATAGCACGCCGCACTCATCGAAGGGGTATGGTACGCCCGTGTAGCCTTCCATCCATCGCAACGAACGGGCCGACTCTTCCAGAATCTTCGGCAGCTGCTTCGCATCGGCAATGTCCTGCTGACGGAAAAGAGCATGCATGACGTGCCCGGAGTGTTGGAACGACTGCTCCTCAAACCGCCCCGCTATAAACGAGTACAGCTGTAGGCTCATGGGCTTGTTGCTGACGCTGCTCATGGCTTTCCAACCCTCAGGCAGGTTCAGGTGGGTGATGATTGTGGCGTTCAGGTCGGACTGGTCAAAGCAGGGAAAGCAAGTGCTGGCTTTACCGTCCGAAAACCGGGTGTACAGGTAGTCGTTGCTGCGGTGCAGGGCAGCATTGCTGCTCTCGAAACTCACGGCAATGCGGTTCACTCCCACTGCCGTGTACTTCTGCGGGATAATCAGATGGCCATCTTCCTGGCGCAGCTTGCGCTTTTTGTCGTTTACAATAAACGACCCTGTGAACTGTCCCTGGAAATCCAGGGCTACATCGGCCTTTATGGGCATATTGAACGAGATGACAGCCATTCCTGTCAGTTTCTCGTCAGGACTGGAGGGTATGTAGAATGTCAGGTCGTAACTGACGTTAGAAACAATCTGCGAACGCACAGCAACCCAGTTCGTCTGCACAGCCCGTTTGCGCTTCTGTGCCTGAACCATGACCATTGACAGACACAATAATAGAATAAGTAGACACGTCTTCTTCATCGGTAGACAAATTTGCCTGCAAAGTTACGAAAAAACCATGATAATTCGTGCGTCTCCATCGTTAGTGGAGGTTAAATAAACATAAAGAAACAAACATTTCTTCGCTTTTGACGGTCCTTTCGCTAAATTTGCAGCCGTAAACACGGGCTTGTGGCTCGTCAAGTATCATTTAATAACGGATTGGAAAAATGAAAAAGAATGTTTTTTTGATGACAGCTGTCGCAGCATTGCTTTTCGCCAGCTGCGCAAGTAAGAAGGATCTGGCGAACTGCCAGACCGAGAATAAGTCGTTAACCGCCAGCCTTCAGACTGCCAAGGAGGAGCTGGCTGCGAAAAACGCGCGAGTAACCAGTCTCGAAGAGCAGCTCGCTTCCCAGAAGCGCGCTCTCGCTGAGTCCAAGAAGGCTTACGACGCACTCCAGAAAACTCTTGACAAGAGTCTCACCAACGCTTCCCAGAACAATGTCTCCATTGAGAAACTCGTAGACCAGATTAACGAGTCAAATCAGTATATACGGCACCTTGTCGAGGTGAAGTCTAAGAGCGATTCTCTGAACCTCGTTCTTCAGAATAACCTAACCCGTTCACTATCCAAAGAAGAACTTAAGGAGGTTGACGTACAGGTACTCAAGGGCGTTGTCTATATCTCGCTGGCCGACAACATGCTCTATAAGAGCGGTTCGTACGAAATCAATGAGCGCGCCTCTGAGACGCTCTCCAAAATTGCCAAGATTATCAAGGATTATAAGGATTACGATGTGCTTATCGAAGGTAATACCGACAATGTGCCTATTTCCCGCGAGAACATCCGTAACAACTGGGACCTCTCCTGCCTCCGTGCATCTTCTGTCGTGCAAGCTCTCCAGAACCAGTATGGCGTCGACCCGAAGCGCCTGACCGCTGGCGGACGCGGTGAGTATAATCCGATTGCAGAAAACAGCACAGAAGTGGGCAAACAACGCAATCGCCGTACCCAGATTATCATCACTCCGAAACTTGACGAGTTCATGGAACTCATAGGCCAGGCTCCTCAAGAGTAAGTAAGCGAAAACGTCTTTATAATAATATGGTATTAGAAGTCCTCTTGATTCTTGTCAAGAGGATTCTCTTTTTTCTTAAAAAAACTAAAATAATTGCCGGAAAATTTGGCTGGTATTGTAAAAAGTCGTACCTTTGCATCCGCTTTCGCTCAAAACCGGGCGGTGAGCACTGAAGAAAGAGTTCTTTGAAAGATTTCCATAAACAGACAAGTAGTACA
>CAMHIS010000022.1 GCA_946185285.1 uncultured Prevotellaceae bacterium | reverse complement strand
CACAACCTTGCCAAGGTTGGGGTCGCGGGTCCGAGTCCCGTTTTCCGCTCTTTCTACCGAATAACACAAATTCTGCTTAATCATTATTCTAACAGGGAAAACAAACCATTCACGGAAATGAATTTATATTTGAGATATTTTGATAGGGAAACTCTTGTCAGTTCTGCTGACGAGGCGATAGACTTTCTGGCTGCCATCAACGAGGTTGGCATGAACCCCGTACTTGAGAACGACATCCGCGACTATGTAGCCAGCGACGTGTTCTATCCGAAGCGCTACAAGATACGCCCCCGCGTGTACTTTATTATTATAAAGACGGAAGCGGCAACCATGGCTGACTTCAAGGACAAGAAGGCCCTGCACACTAATCAGGCAGGCAATGGCCGCGACCGCAACGCTTCGTCGACGGTTGCCAAGCTCAATGAAGAGAGGTATGGCTGGTATGAGGGCGCTATAGACTTCAAGCGCGTGTTGCTGGTTCCCGGCACCGGAAAGTTCCAGTACCGTGACACCCGCTTCGTGGCCCGCGTGAAGGCTGAGTCGGGCATCGACTGCTACAACCGTATCGTCGAGCACCTGCTGGAGCGCGTCGACGAGCGGAGCCAGTTCCCTTCGGCAAAAGGTAAGAATTTCAAGTTCTGTTATCTGGGTCTGGCCAAATGAACAAAGTCATGCTGATAGGCAATGTGGGTGCCGACCCTGAGGTGCGCTATGTAGACCAGGGGATGGCTGTGGCCCGCTTGCGCCTCGCTACGACGGAGCGTGGCTATACGCTGCAGAACGGCACACAGGTCCCCGACCGTACCGACTGGCACACCGTGCTGCTTTGGCGGCGGTTGGCCGAGATAGTAGAGCAATACGTACATAAAGGCGACAAACTGTTTATTGAGGGACGGCTGCGTTATTCTACATACGACGACAAGCAGGGACAGCGGAAATATGTGACGGAAATCTGGGCCGACAACATGGAGATGCTCACGCCTAAAGAACCAAAGGAACAGTAGCCGTGGACTATCTTCAACAATTATTCAGTGAGGTCTACTTCCTGACGCCGACCGCCGGTGCCATCTTTTCGGGACTGCTGGCCTGTCTTTTGTTGCTTGTTTCAGGCTTCGCCTCTGGTTCCGAGATTGCCTTCTTCTCTTTGTCGCCGTCGGACCTGAACGAGGTGGAGGAGAGCGACGACAAGTGTGACCGTCAGATACGCGAACTGCGACAGGACTCTGAGCGGACGCTGGCTACCATCCTCATCACGAACAATCTGGTGAACGTCACGATTATCATGCTGTGCAACTATTTCTTTGCCCACGTGATACATTTTGGCAACGCCGTGTGGCTGCAGTTCCTGGTCATCACCGTGCTGCTGACATTCCTGTTGCTGTTGTTTGGCGAGATTATACCGAAAATCTATTGCGCCCAGCACGCCTTGGCTGTCTGCCGCTCGTTTGCGGGCAGTATCATGGTGCTCAGGCGGCTGTTCAGACCGCTTTCAAACATTCTCATCCGTTCAGGCATCTTGGCCGAAAAGGTTGTACAGACCGAGAACCACGTTCTCAGTGTCGATGATTTGGAGCAGGCTCTGGAGCTTACCGACAAGAGCGACCTGAAGGAGGAGCAGAACATGCTTGAGGGTATTGTGCGCTTTGGCGATGAGACGGCCAAGGAGATTATGACGTGCCGCCAGGACGTGGTGGCTCTCGACTTCCGCTCCTCGTTCTCCGAAGTTCTGCAGTCGATAGTGGAGAACAATTACTCACGCATACCCGTCTATCAAAACTCCATCGACAACGTGCGAGGCATTCTTTACATCAAGGATCTGTTGCCACACCTCGGCAAACCGGCTAATTTCCGCTGGCAGTCCTTGATACGTCCGCCATATTTTGTTCCTGAGACGAAGAAGATTGACGACCTGCTTCGTGAGTTCCAGGCCAACAAGGTCCACATTGCCATCGTCGTCGACGAGTTCGGCGGTACCAGCGGACTGGTCACCTTGGAGGACATCTTGGAGGAGATTGTCGGTGAAATCAACGACGAGTACGACGAGGAGGAGAAGAACTTCGTGCGCATCAACGCCAATACGTACATCTTCGAGGGCAAGACGCTTCTCAGCGACTTCTACAAGGTGATGAAGCTCGACGACGATACCTTCGAGGACATCGTGGGCGATGCCGACACCGTGGCCGGCCTGATGCTGGAACTGAAGGGCGACTTCCCTGCTATTCACGAGAAGCTGGAGTATAATAATTTTACCTTCGAGATACTGGAACTTGACGAGCGGCGCATCTCGAAGGTAAAAGTCATTCAGCACGAAGAGCCGGCTAACGGACAAGCGTAGACCCGGCGCTCCATCCGAAGCGGCTCCAGTCTACTGCTCTGTTCCATCCGTAGTTGTTGAATGTCTTCATGTAGCGGAACGAGCCGTTATAGTAAAAATAGTCATTGCGGGGTATGAACATACTGACGCAGCCGTTCTCCGACTCCTCACCTGAGAAGTCGTAGAATGCATACTCCAGACTGGGATAGATGGTCAGCCACATCATCGACATACGGTGATAGGGGACTGCCTGCTTGAAGGCCTGGTCCCACTCGGCGAAGTCTTCGTTCGACGTGTTGCGCTTGATGTAAGCCCGCATGTCGTACATGATGGGCGTGTCGTAGTACCAGTAGAACACATTGCCGACAAGATTGGGCGTCAGCGGATACATGGGATAACCGCCTGTGAACTTGACAAGCACGTCGTGGGTGGCCTCGGCTAACTGTCCGATATACTTGGTGTCGATGACAGAGAGCGGCACGCTGTAGCCCTTCAGTAAGTAGTCGGTCTTGAGGTCATCAAGGTAATAGTCGTAATAGGTGTCGATAATAGACTTGTACTGGTCGCTGCCCGACTTGAAGAAATAGGGCACGATTTTCTGGTAGGGCGCACCGTCGCCGGGAATCTCGGCGGGCGAGCCTATCAGGAAGTTGGTGACGTTGCGCAGTTCATAGCCCACCTCGGCACACATCATGTTACAGCAGTCGGCAAAGATGAACTCCAGCTTCTGCAGACCTTCCAAGGCACGTGCCATCTGCGTGATGTTCATCCACTTCAGGCTGCCGCCGGTAATGTCGCCACCGGTGTCCTGACCGTAGGCGCGTGTCACTTCTCTTGACCAGGCAATGCTGTCCTTGCAGACGGTCCATCCGCTGGCGTGTCCCCACAGCACCAGACCGTAGTCCTTGGCCGGGGCGTTGGTCTGCACCCATTCCACAATCTTCCTGAATTCAGCGGGGTCGCTCGAGTAGAAATCGCGCTCGAAATCCTGTACGACAGTGGTCTCGCCGCCATGGACTTCCAACAGCAAGGGCGTTCCCTTCTTGTCAGTACTGTTCAGGCTGTCAATAAACACGAACAGCCGCTGGCTGCTTGTCAACTGTTTCGAGCCTTCGATTATTTCGTTGAGGTCATTTCTGAGGAACCTTGTCCCATTGTGCGCCGTAAGATTGTTCTCACCTGCCATATAGACCAGCACCGAGCGTGCCGTCTTCAGCTCAGGAGTAGGAGATTCATTGTCGTCATCGTTGCAAGCAATGAGACATAAGATTGAACAAATTAGCAATGCGATTCTTCTCATAAGTTAAAATTTTGTGCAAAGATACGAAATAATACGCAATCCGCAATCTACAATTCACAATTATTTCGTAAAATTGGATAAAATCGCAAACCTTTTGTAAACCAAGGCAGTCCGGAGGGATAGAATAGCGGCTACGGTTCGCTTCTATTACCTCCAAGCTATTTTTTTCATACGAAAAGTGGCAAAGACATACTGCTTTTCTACGGAAAATGAGTATCTTTGCACGCAAATTGCAAACAAACCGATATTGTTATGAAGAAGATTCATGTATGGATGATGGCTGCCATCCTTGTTGTCTGCGGCCCAGTGATGACATCGTGCAACAATGGGGACAACCCCGTAGAGGCCCCGATGTCGAAGGATTTCTTCCCCTCATGGAACCAGTGCGAGGCACTGACGGCCTTGCAGGAGTATGTAGAGGATGTGACCAACCCGAAATCGCCCAACTTCATCAGTGCGGAAGACCGCATTGCCACCTTCGACATGGACGGTACTTTCGTGGGCGAGCTCTATCCCACCTATTTTGAGTACAACCTGCTGGAACACCGTGTGCTCGACGACGCCACCTACCGCGACAAGGCCCCCGAGGATGTGCGTCAGGCCGCACAGAACATCAGGGACTTTGTGCGCCAGGGCAAAGCCCTGCCCGACCATTTCGACATGATCCACGCCCATGCAGCTGCCAAGGCTTATGCCGGCATGACCCTTGCGGAGTTTGATGCCTACGTGAAAGCCTACGCCGCCCTGCCGGCCAACGGATTCACGGGAATGACCTACGGAGAGAGTTTCTACCAGCCCATGCTGGAGGTGTTTGACTATCTGCAGGCCAACGGCTTCACCTTCTATGTGGTCTCTGGCTCCGACCGTTTCATCTGCCGTGCTTTGGTGGAGTGTCTCGGCATAGCCCCCAACAGGGTGATTGGCATGGATGTGAGGCTCGTGTCGAGCAAGCAGGGCGAGGAGGCTGGTGTGAACTACACGATGGAGAAGATGGAGCACCTCATCCGCACCGACGAGCTTATCATCAAGAACCTGAAGACCAACAAGGTGCTCCAGATCTCGCAGGAGATTGGCAAGGTGCCCGTGCTCTCGTTTGGCAACAGCAGCGGCGACTGCTCCATGCACAACTACTGCCTGAGCAACGATAAGTATCGCACCGCCGCCTTCATGCTTGTCGCCGACGATGACGAGCGCGACCATGCCAATCTTGAAAAGACACTGCCACTGACAGCGAAGTGGCTCAATGCCGGCTACCACGTCATCTCCATGAAGAACGACTTCCGTACCATCTACGGCTATGGCGTGCAGAAAGCGGACTTTAGTTTCTGACCTGTCTTTCCCGTCCTGCAGCAATTGGGGCGACAGCCTGACGGGGAGTTCTCTGCGTGCGGAGAACTCCCTGTTCTTGTTCGGCTACTATTCATGTCCGTTTCCCAAAAAATTTCTTAAAACGCTTTCTTATCTCAGCTTTATTTTGTAATTTTGCACCCTTGAATTTTGAAGACATGAAGAGAATCATATATATATTGGTATTGCTATTTATTGGCCTGGCCGTTGGCGAACAGACGATAGCCAAGCCAAAGAAGCGCCGTGCAAAGGCGAAGGTGACGGCCGTGTCCAAGAAGAAAAAGAAGGCCACGTCGCGCAAGTCATCGCGGAAGGCGGCAACCAAGCCCGCCCCCAAGCCTGCTCCGGAACCTATGTACGATGCCGACGGCGACGAGATAAACCCCTACCTGCAGTGCGAAGACACCTGCGGCCATGTCCACGGCATCGACCTGAGCCACTATCAGGGGCAGGTGTTCTGGGAGACGGTCGGGGAGAATACGAAGATGGCCTATGTCTATCTGAAGGCCACCGAGGGCGGCGACCGCATCGACTCCTACTTTGAGCGCAATATCGACCTTGCCCACCGCTACGGACTGAAGGTGGGCAGCTACCACTTCTACCGTCCGAAGACGCCGCAGGAGACTCAGCTGCGCAACTTCATGACTCAGTGTCTGCCCGGCGAGCAGGACCTCATACCGATGGTGGATGTTGAGACGACGGCAAGCCTGTCCACTGAGGAGTTCTGCGACTCGCTCATGAAGTTCCTCGGCCTGATGGAGGTGGCCTACCGTCAGAAGCCCCTCGTCTATACCTATCGCAATTTCTATAATAAGCACCTCGTCGGAAGGTTGGACGACTATCAGCTGATGATTGCCATGTACACCGACGAGGAGCCTGAACTGGCTGACGGCCGCGACTATACACTGTGGCAGTACACGGCCAAGGGGCGCATCGTCGGTGTCAACGGCTATGTGGATAAGTCGCGCTTCATGGGGCGACATGGTCTGCGTGAGATTCGTTACCGTCATTGAACAATTAAAATGGAAAATCGTAAATCGTTAATAGAAAGATGTTAATCAAGTGTCCTGAATGTGGTCACCAAGTGAGCGACCAAGCGAAAACCTGCCCGTCATGCGGTATTGAAATAGCCGGAAAGATTACCCGGTGTCCCGATTGTGGCGAAGTGATATTTAAGGAACAGTCGCGCTGCCCTATGTGCCATCGCAGTATCAACGGCGCTTCGGGCGACCTCGTTGATGACCTGCGGCAGCCGGAACCGCAGCCTGTTCATGCTCCTGTGCCTGAGCAGCCAGAACAGCCGGTTGCACCAGCCCCCCGTCCGTCGCGCAAGAGGCGTATCGGTGTTGCTGCCTTTGTGGTGGCACTGGTCATTGTCCTCATCGGGGTGTTCCTCGGCATCTACTTCTTGAAAAACCAGGAAGCACAAGCCGAACAGCGTGCCTACGAGAATGCCGTCAAGAGTGCCGAGCCGTTAGTGCTCCAGAATTTCCTCGATATGTATGCCGATGCCCCCAAGGCCCATCGTGACTCTGTCAAGACCCATCTTGACGCCCTGAAGAAGATTGACCGTGACTGGACCGACGCACTGGTGAATAACAGCAAAACCGGCTATGAGCGGTTTGTGAAGCTGCATCCGAATAACGCCCACAACGTGGAGGCCGCCATCAAGATTGACTCGCTCGACTGGGTGGCAGCCCAAAATGAGAATACGGCGGAGGCTTACCAGAAATACATCACCGAGCACCAGGACGGCTCCTACTACGACGAGGCCCGTTCCAGCTTCGAACAGCTTGAGGCTCAGAAGGTGACGTCAGAGGACCGCCTCGTGGTCAGTCAGCTTTTCACCACCTACTTTAATGCGCTGGCGCAGATGGACGAGTCAGCCCTCTCGTCGACCCTTGCTCCGGTGCTCACCTCCTTCCTCCACCGTCAGAATGCCACGAAGGAGGATGTGAGGCAGTACATGGAAAAGCTGCATGAGGCCGATATTACCAAGATGGACTTCACACCCGGCGACTGGACCATTGAGAAGAAGGACGAGGGCGACGGACGCTTCAGCTACAACGTGAACTTCACCGTAGCTCAGCACATGGAGCGCACGGAGGAAGGGCGCGAAACCCGCGCCGTTTATAAAGTGACGGCCCAGGTGTCGCCCGAAGGCCGCATCACCGAACTGAACATGAAGCGTAGTGTGCAGTAATCATGAAAAATGCCGGATAATATGGAATACATGTCTCAGGAAGGCTACGACAAAATAGTAGCTGAACTACGCCAGTTGGAAAGCGTCGAGCTGCCTCAGGTGAGGGAGGCTATTGCAGAAGCGCGTGACAAGGGCGACCTTAGCGAGAATTTTGAGTATCATGCCGCCAAGCGCGAACAGTCAAGGCTGCTGGGCAGGATACGCTTCAAGCAGCGGATTTTGGAACATGCAAGGGTCATCGACATGTCCCTGCTTGGCAGTGATAAAGTCGGGCTGCTCTCCAAAGTGGAAATGACCAACCTGCGCAACAGCGCCAGAATGACGTATACGGTGGTCAGTCCGCATGAGGCCAATTTGCTTGAGGGCAAGATTTCCATCAAGTCTCCCGTCGCGCAGGCCCTGTTGGGCAAAAAGGTCGGCGACGAGGTGGAAGTGCGAGTGCCGATAGGCGTCCAGAAGTTCCGTATTGAGAGTATTACCCTGTAATCATTGTCAAGCTATGGTGAGCTTTGTTTCGTCCTTGACACCCCAAGCCGTTAGTATCAACTAAAGAACAAAACAATATTATCGTGATGAAAGTTATCAGTACAGAAAAGGCACCCGCTGCCATCGGGCCGTATAGTCAGGCCATTCAAGTAGGAAGTTTCGTCTATACTTCCGGGCAGATTCCCATCGACCCAGCCACGGGCGTAGTCGTAGAAGGAGGCATCAAGGAGCAGGCCCGTCAGTCGCTTGCCAACGTCAAGGCCATTCTTGCCGAAGCTGGCCTCAGCATGAGCAGCGTGGTGAAGACCACCGTGTTTTTGGCCGACATGAACGACTTTGCCGACATGAACGCCGTCTATGCCGAGTTCTTCACGGAGCCTTATCCAGCCCGCTCTGCCGTTGCTGTTAAGACGTTGCCCAAGGGCGCATCGGTAGAGATTGAAGTCGTGGCTGTTCGTAGCTGACGACGCACTGGAACCTGAACAAGGTTACAATTCCGGTAACGATGGTTCCCAGAGGTGGCGCAGCATATCCACGTGGCCGTTGGGCTTGAAGGTGACGCCTTCAGCTTCTAACAGCGGGCGCTGACGGCTCCAGCCCGGAGCAGTACGGCCGGCATTGTTCACCACGCGATGGCAGGGGAGCTGTGCGGCCCCAGGTGTGTAACGCAGGGTGCGACCTACCATCCTTGCATGACTTGGCCAGCCCGCTAAGGTTGCGATATGACCGTAAGTAGTGACGCAGCCACGAGGTATCTGACTGACAATGTTCAGCACATCATTTTTGAATGTCCTCGCCTGCTCTGGCGTCATCTTGTCAGGATAGTCCTTCATCTGTCCATCCACTCCTTACGCTCCTTGTCGCTCATTTTCTCGATGGCGTAGCGCAGCATGGTGCGGGGCATCTCATGGGCGTGCTGGCGCAGGAACTCGCGCAGGAGTTCCATAGAGACGCGCTTGCCCATCTCACGGAGCATCCACCCGACGGCCTTATGCATGAGGTCATGGGGATGATGCAGATGGACCTCAGCGTAACGAAGGCACCATGAAGGGTCGCCCTGCTGTGAGGTCTTCCACGAGCAGACGATGCTCATGCGCTGTTTCCAGAGACAGGGGCTGGCGGCGAGTTCGTCGAGCAGCCTGAGCTTATAGTCCCTGTCGCCCAAGTCCGTGGGCAACAGCAGCCAGTGGCCGAGTATCTTATGCACGGAAAGGTCTACCAGGTCCCAGTTGTTTGCCTGTTCGGCATACTGCAGGTACATCGTCACAATCTCGTCGCGCTGGCTGATGGCATCGGGATTGTTCTCTGATCGCTTACTGGCCAGCTTTTCAAACTTCGCCACGAGAATCAGGAAGCCGCAGAGGCGGACCTCGTGCCAGCGGTTCATCAGCAAGGTGGGGATTTCGCTCAAGGGGAATTCAGCCCCGGCGGCCTTCACCACCTCCCGTGTCTGCGGTACCTTCAGTCCTAAGAACTCATCGCCGTAGCCATATTCGCCAGGCGCGGTCTTGAAGAACCTCATCAGTACCTGCCGCTGCTCCTCGTTGCGCAGCGACTCCATGTATTCGATAATCTCCTGTGCGTTTGCCATACGTGCCATACAAATCCTGTTTTTGGGGCTATAGAAATGGAAAATAGTGAGGGCGGGATAGCGCCTACTTCAGTCTGTAGAACACGCCGACGGTGCCATAGACGGGATAGAGTGTCTGCTCGACGGTCTTGAAGTCGCCGGGGAAGACGCCCGTCAGACCCCAGCTAAGGTCGGCCGACACACCCAGGCTCTTGCTGACCTGCCAGTCGGCGCCAAGGCCGATGCCGAACTGAAGGCTGCGCATGTCGTCGCCGAAGTCGTAGGTGGCCCATTCGCCTTCACGGTTGCCCATCAGAATCTTGGGCCCCGTCGGACTGTCCTTCCGCAGATAGCCGTCGGAGGCTATGCCGCTGAACCCCTTGTCCAAGAGAAACGACACGTAGGGACCGCCCTTCAGCATCACCCGGCGGCTGAGCGTGAACGTGGCCTGCACGGGCACCGTCAGCATCCACTGCTTCACCTTCTGCTCGACGTGGCCCGTAAAGAGGCCCGCCATCTTCTGGCCGCCCTTCACCACCTCCATGAAGTAGGCCTTGGTGGTGATGGAGGCCTTCATGCCTTTCATATTCGACCAGGAACTTCCCTAAGAACAGGCTTCCGGCGGCGATGGGCTTCTTCATCCATTCGCCCATGACCCCTGCCGACTGTGTGTTCAGGCAGACGCCCCGGCCCTCCTTGCCGTCGGGCGTGGAGTAGACGGGGAACTCCTCCGGCCTGGCACCGTTCTTGGTGAGTGCCGAGCCCGGATTGCCCGTGGCCCAGCAGTAGTTCTGCTCATTTGGTGTTGTCAGTTCGTAGAAGACGTGCAGCTCGTTGCTACCGCCGAGCATGGTCTGCTCCGTCTTTGTCTCCACACGCTCAAAGCTGAACTTCTCGGCGGGAAGCGGTGACTCCAGGAAAGTGACGTTGTACGTGCGCTTCCATTCGCCGTCCTCAGAGGTGACGGTGTAGACGACCGTGCCTTTCGTGAAGTCCTGCACCGAGCCGTTGGCAGGCTCGATGGTGGCACCGTCGGTAATCTTGAAGTTCAGGGGAATCTGTGCCGGCAGCGAGATGAGCGAGCGAACGGAGAAGACGATGTCCGTCTCGGCCGAGCTGATATTCTCTTTCCGCATCTCTGTTGCCTGGTAGAAGTACTTTTCGTACTCCACACCTTCTATCCACGCGCTTTCAATGTCGCACTCCTTGTTCAAAGCCTCGTCCTTGATACATGAAACCATGCTGCAACAGCACAGGCCGATCAAAATGATGTATTTGTTCATAATCTGCAAAACTCTAAGGCATCACCATGAGCTAATTCGTTCTTGTCCTTCTCACTCAGCATCTCGTCCAACTGGGCAAAGGCTTCCTGCTTTGATTTTGGAATCATAGTTTTTACCTAATTATCTGTTTCTTTTGCAAAAGTACACTTTTTTTTTGAAAACACCTAAGTTCTCCACCTGTTTTTGAGGTACCGCAATGATTCTTCCTGTTAAATCCAAGACTCAATTGGCCCACTGACGGAAACGAGTGGCCACCTGTGACTTCACACGAAACCCCACAGCAATAATCATATCCAGATTATAGTGGCTCATGTTTCTCCGGATAGCTGACATCCTGCTGCGAAGCATCAAAAAAATGATGAACAGTCGGGTAAACACAGGGATTTCGGGCGGATTTTCGCTGAAAATGCACGTTTTTTTAGGGTGAAATGTCACTTGTCACTTGTCACTTGTCACACTTGAAGCGAAAAGAGCCGCCGGTGACATCGCGTCAACGGCGGCTCTCAGAAATCAAAGAAATCAGTATTCCAAGTAAACAGACTCAGATAGTCACGGGGCCGAAGCCCATGCACGAGGTGGTGCCGATGGCCGTCAGGGCTGCCGTCAGGGCAGCGATGGCGATGCGGATGGCGACCTCCCACAGATTACCCTTCTTCATAGCTCGTCAGCGGTTAGCGTGGGTTAAGGCTCGGGAATTTCGTCGGGGTCGGGGTCGGGCGTGCTGCTGCCGCTGCCGCTGATGAGTCCCTGCGCGGAAATCTTCGTGCGCACCTGGTAGGTCTTGGGCTTGCCGTTCTTGTCGACCTCGTCGCTTTTCTCGATGCGGACGACGTCGTTCATCAGGAACGTGGCCTGCTCAAGCAGTGCCTTCTGGGTGAGCTTGTCCTCGAAGTCGCCCGCGCCCTCGGGACGGAAGTTGAGACGGATGCCCTTGATGTGCTGCTGCGGGTTGTACGCCTGCGGGGTGCTTGCGCCCGAGCCGTGGATGCCGGCCGTGAAGGTTCCCAGTCCGTCGAGCTTGACGGGCACGCCCTCGAGTACGAGGTGGCGCATACAGTCGACGACGTTCTGGAGCACCAGGACGATCATCTCGTAGGAGGCGAGCTTGCCGTGCGCTGCAAGGTGCTTGGCGAAGCCTTTCAGGTTCAGACCGTCGCGCGGGAACACGCGGCCGAACCACTGGCCGTAGCTCTTCGACGCGGTGTTGTTGTTCTTGTAGAGGTCTACAAGCATGGGGATGGTGTTACGTGCTGCCATAGTTAGTTTAATTTTTGTGTTGGTTAGTAAATAATGGTTAATTGTTCTCGCTTGCCGCTGTTGCCGCCTCCGGCGGGTTCTGGACGTCCTTTCCGGGGCTGTGTCAGTTAGCCGTGCCAAGTATGTCAGTTAGCCGTGCCAAGTTTATGAGATGGCCCCGTCAACCCGCATGGGTGGTTCCAACGACGGTGCAAAGGTACAAAAACGGGAGGCCGGAATCAAGAGGGGCGGTTGTGGAATGTAAAATTACGTTAATTTTGCCATGTTCCGAAAAATGTGTAACTTTGCCCCCGTGATACACTTCGTCCGCTTTCTGGCACCCTACGTTCTTTGGTGGGCGGTGGGTGCGCTCATGGGGTATATATGGTGTCTTTGGAATCACAGGCACGACCACTTGGGTTAGATAGTTGCACATTTTGAACTAACTCACGCCTAAGTGTTAAATAGCCATCTTGCGTTTTCAGTTTAACTTTTTTTTGTTTTTTTTTTTTTTTGTTTGCAGTTTTCGCCGTATATTTGCAGCCGTATTCCTGCAGGATACACGAAATGTTGAACTTTTAAAAACCGAAAAGAGAGAAAATGCAGATTAACGGAACAATTGAGCAGATGAGCGGCCTGCTGAGCCGCTCCTATCAGGACAAGAACGGCGGCATGCAGACCGTCGAGTACCTGACGATGGTCATCAACAACGGCCTGGAGCGCATTGCCTGCGAGACCAACTCGACGAGCCAGGCGCGCAGCCTGCTGGCCGAGGGGCTGAAAAAACACGACAGGGTGCAGGCCGTACTCGTGACGTGGTGCCACCCGCGCAAAACGCAGGACGGACGGGAATTCTACTCGAACGACACGCGCATCGTGGCAATGCACCGCGACTACGTGCCCGACGGCGAGAGTGCCGGGCAGCCGGGGTACAACGGCTACTGACCCCCCGTGGCGTGAGACAATGGGACAATTGGACAATTGGACAATTGGACAATTCCCCCCCTTCAAAAAATGTAAGGACAGAAAACTTATTATAATAATATAATATATTATATTATTTATAATAAATGCCTACGGGCATTACAGACGGCTGAATCGGAAAAACCGTAAATCAAAAAGAAAACACAGCAAATGTCCAAATGTCCAAATGTCCAATTGTCCCGCAAACAGTAATGAATTATAACCAAAAATGTTTACATTATGAAAAAGAAGAGCAACAACGTGGAGCACAACCTGCTCCCATCATCGGAACCCTTTGCAGCGCAAGCGCTGAAGGAGGACATCAAGACGATGCAGGCCGCCGCCGAGGCCGTCGAGGCCTGCGCGCGCATAGCAGTCAAACAATTTATGGACCACACGGGCACGGCCGACGGCGGGGCGGCGGCGCACGAGGCGCGCTTCCGGCTGTCGTGCGGATACGAGCCGGAGTACCTGACGGTGTTTCTGCCCGAGACGTCGGCACCGCTGCCCGACGCGGGGCTGATACGCCTGAACGCGCGCGACTCCTATTTCCTGAGAACCATGCTCTCGGGCTACGGCCAGGCGCGCCGCGACGTCATGCGGATGGCCGACCTCGCCGGCCGGGCGGTAAGACTGTCCGGCGTTGACTACGCCAGCGGCCAGTACGCCCGGCGCCCCCCCTCCGACTTGCACGATTACAAACCACAAGAAATCAAGAGTTGCATTTAACGGAAACGAAAAACGTGAAGAGAAATGAGCAAGAAAGTGTTGAAGAAGTTCCGTTCTACGAACACCATCTACGAGGACTATTCCATCGACATCGCGCCGTTTGCACAGACGGGCGAGTCGAACCAGACCGACGTAGTTGAGAGCGGGGGCGGGAAGATGTTCCTCACGAAGGGAACGAAGAAGCAGACGCGGTGCATCCACCTCTCCGTGGACAGCAAGGAGAAGGACCCCGTCGGCAAGTTGTACCAGCAGCTGGACGACGTACTGGCACAGGCCCGCCGCAGCGGGCAGGAGCTGCCGGAGTACAAGACGCTGAGGCAGCCCAAGGGCAGCGTGCTGGAGCGAACCCCTGATTACACCTGCAGCGTGAACAACACGCAGGGCGTGATTGAAATCTCTATGACCATCGACCTCTCGAAGGATGTCGATTTCTGTGACAAGCTTTACCGTAACTACTTAATGATGAACAGATGTTTGCACTACAACGAAGATTCTTTGAAGCGACTGTGCCGGCAACTCGCGAGGCGTGGCACCAACTGACCAACAGTGAGGAAATACGCCAGCTGACCGCCCAGTGTGCCACCGTCTATCAGATGGGCAACGCCCGCAGTTATGATGCCTCCAAACGCGGGCTGCCGATGGTCTGCTACATGTGTACGTTCGAAGAGACGACGGGCACCGAGGCCAAGCCCAAACCCCTCGGCCACTGGCGGCTGCAGCGGGCGGCGCGCCTGAACGGCCTCATTATGCACGACTTCGACCACCTGTCGAAGAAGGGCGTCACGCCCCGCCAGCTCTGGGAGTCGCTGCCCCCTCACTGGTTCGACTCGAAGTCGTGCCCCACCGCCGTGCTGCTGGGCCACGTCACGCCCAGCGGCGACGGTCTGCGCCTGGTCACCGTGGCCAACCCCGACCTCGACATCGAGCAGAACCAGCAGGCCGTGCTCACGCAGATCAAGGCCATCGACCCCGCACGCTTCGCGGCACTTGAGGCCGACGGCAGCTGCATCAATGCCGACCGCGGCTCGTTCCTCGTCGGCGCAGAGAACATTCTTTATATTAACGACGAAATCTTTGACTATGACAACCCCAAGTATGACGAGAAGTTTGGCCAGAAGTATCGCACAGGCCATGTATCTGGTAGTAATAGGAGCCGCGCTGACCGTCCTGTGGCTTTACCGCCGGGCGGCGCGGAGCCTGTACAACAACAGTTGCAAAACGTACAACAGCCTGCAGCACAAGATGGAGCGGGTGGCCCGCGACCTGCACTGGACGGTGGAGTGGGAACTGTAGTGTCCTATCCCGACACCTACCACGGCGTAGAGTACGCGAAGATACTCGACACGTGGTTCGAGCAGAACGGCGGCGAACCGGCACAGGGCGACCGCCACAAGACGATGCTGCGGCTCATTGCCGACCTGCGCTATATCTGCGATAACAACAAGGGGTTTATCACCTCCGTTATCATGCAGCGCGAGTTTATCAGGAACTGGGTGGCCAATGAGGGAGCTGCCGCCGAGCTCGAAAACATGCTGGCCAGCTCGTGCGAACGAGAGCTGTGGTGGGGCACGCCCAAACGCCTGAAGGCAGTGCTCGACGCCGTCGGCGTCAGCCTGTCGCCGCTGCGCCCCAACACCCTGAGCGAGGAGCAGGAGAAGGCCGTCTTCGAGAACTTCTGGAACCGCCTGAAGCCGCTACTGTCCGAGCCTTACACGCCTGCCTGCGAGATTGTGAGCGACGCCAACAAGCTGGCGGCGCTGATGGCCGCGGGCACCATGTACTGCACGCTGATGACGCGCACCTGGTTCGAGCACTACGACGGCAAGCACACCCGCCTGAACCCCACGACCATGATCATAGGCAAGCCAGCCTCCGGAAAATCGTTTGCCGCCGACCTGAACAACGCCATCATGGCCGCCATGCGCAACGCCGACGCGCCGGGGCGCAAGGCCGAAAAGGAGTACAAGAAGAAGCGCAAGGAGCGCGAGAACTCGAAGGCATCGAAGGACGCGCCGCTGCAGCAGCCCGACGAGATGATACGTATGCTGCCGTCGAAGACCTCGAACGCCGTCTTCTTCCGTCGCGCCGAGAACGCCCACGAGGTAATCGACGGCGAGCTGACGCCCCTGCACCTCTATATGTTCGACTCGGAGCTGGACTCGTCGGTGACCGCCCAGAGCGGCGGCACGTGGATAGGCAAGCACGACCTTGAGCTGAAAGCCTTCCACAACGAGTTCAGCGGTGTGGACTACGGCAACAACGACTCCGTGAACGACCTCATACCCATCTTCTGGAACCAGGTCATCACGGGCACCTACGTCTCGCTGCAGAAGAAAATCAACATGCGCAACATCAACGACGGCCTGTGCACCCGCATCTGCATCGTGAAGATGTACCCCGACCGCTTCAAGATGATGAAGCGCGGCTCGGCCACCATCAACCACGATACCGAGGTCAGGCTGAAGGAATGGGGCTACCGCTTCGACGGCATGAAGGGCGAGCTGAAGGTCAGGCGGCTGGTCGACCACTGCTACGACCTGTGCGAGCAGTACGCCGAAATGGCCGAAGAGCGACAGGACGACGTGCTCGACCTGCTGCGCAAGCGTGCCGTGTTCTACGCCATCTGGTTCACCATCCCCCGCATTTACGGACGCCAGTGGGAGCACTACCGCGAGACGGGCGAGGTAGAGGTCAACGACGACGACCTGCAGTTTGCCAGCATCATCTACGAGGCCGTCGTCTACTGGCAGGACTACTTCTTCGGGCGTATGCTCAGCGACTCATGGCAGAACGCCGACAACGAAATACAGCCGCGCAAATCCCACTACGAGAAAACGTCTGCCGACTTTGCCGCCATGCCGCAACAGTTCACCATCGAGGACATGGCCAGGCTCTGCTCTTTGGAATCGGATGCGGCGCGCAAGCGTGCCCAACGGTGGTTGAAGGCGGGCTATGTGAAGAAGGTAAACGCCAAGCCTGCCGTCTACGAGAAAGTTGTCAACGAAATCGTCATGTAGCCATGCTGAGAAACATCAATGACAAGGCCGAAATGGAGGCTGTTATGAACGACCGGCATTTTTCCGGTTTCCATTGTAACGAGGGATGGCCTAAGGTAGTATGGCTGAAACGCGACGATGATTGCAAGGACGTTTGGGCGGTCAAGCTCCGTTCCAGGACCCCGCACCTACTGTTCAGGATTTACGGCTGGCTGTGGGACAAATGGCTGCAACGGGGGCTGCCCTTCGACGAATTCATCTTCATCAAGGACAACGACCGCTATTACTACGCCGAGATTTATTTCACACAGCCGTACAACAGCCATCTGCGCATATCAGTAAAGTATCACAATAAAAAAGAATCAGGCTATGAGAAAAATTGACAAAATCATCATCCACTGCTCAGCCACCAAGGAAGGCAAGGACTTCAGGCTGAACGACATTGCCGCGTGGCACAAGGACAGGCACTTCCCGCTCTCGGGCGGCACGTACTGCGGCTATCACTACGTCATCGACCTCGACGGGCGCATAGAGATAGGCAAGGACCTGAAGTACACGGGCTGCCACTGCGCGGGCCACAACGCCCACTCCATCGGCATCTGCTACATCGGCGGCCTCGACTCCAACGGCAAGCCAGCCGACACGAGGACGATAGACCAGAGGATTTCGATGATGAAGCTGGTCGAGTTCCTGAAAGAGGTATTCCCCGAAGCGAAGGTCTGCGGACACCGCGACCTCGCCAACCGCGGCTGCCCCTGCTTCGAGGTGAGAGAGCTGTTCCCGACTGACTGGTGTCTCGAACTGAAGAAATAACCCGCCCTCTCTGAATCAAGAAGCCGCCGGTGAACATCGCGTCACCGGCGGCTCTTTCGTTTCAAGTGTGACAAGTGACAAGTGACAAGTGACATTTCCCCCCCTAAAAAACGTACATTTTTAGCGAAAATCGCCCGAAACCCCTTTGTTTATCCCAAAAGCAAGATAGCGGATTTTCCCTATTTGTGGCTTCAAAAGACTTTTTAATTGAAAAATGGAGGATAATTGCAAAAAAAGTGCTATCTTTGCCGCCGCATTGCTAAAATGACAAGAAGAATAGGATGAAAACCATAAAAGGCTTATGTATATTGGTGGCTGCGCTGGTTCTTGTCGGCTGTGGGCAGACATACGAGGAGAAACGGCGTATATCGCACAAGCGGCGCCAGCAGCTGTTGCGCGAAGACTCGGCAGCCCTGAAGGTGGCTGTCATGCCGACGTTGGATTGCCTGCCGCTCTTCGTCGCCAAAGAGCACCACATGTTTGATACGACGAAGGTCGATGTACGTCTGAAGATGTTTACGGCCCAAATGGACTGCGATACAGCCATCGTAGGGGGCAGCGTGGAGGGAACGATAACCGACCTGGTCCGTGCCGAGCGCATGATCCAGCAAGGGACACCTCTGCGATATGTCACCTCGACAGGTGCCTATTGGCAGCTCTACACCAACCGTACAGCCCGTATCAAGACGCTGAAGCAGTTGGATGACAAGATGGTGGCGATGACTCGCTATTCGGCTACCGACCTGCTGGCCGACCTGTTGCGCGACAGTGCAAAGATAGACGCCGAGCGGCTGTTCAAGATTCAGGTGAACGATGTGAACATACGTCTGAAGATGCTGCTCAATAACGAGATAGACGCCGTGTTGCTGACGGAGCCGCAGGCTACCCAGGCACGTCAGGCCCGCCATTATCTCCTGCTTGACAGTCGTAAGACATCTGTAGGACAGCTGGGGGTTCTGGCTTTCAGTGAACGCGCCCTGAAGCTCGACAAGCGCGAGGAGCAGCTGGAGGCCCTGAAGCGCGGCTATAATAAGGCGTGCGACTCGCTGTCGTCCCGTGGCATCGGCTACTATCGCGATATTGTGGAAAAGTACTGCGGACTGCGTGCCGGTCTGGTCGATTCGCTTCCTGCAACCATCCGGTTTACCCGTATTGCCGCCCCTGAGGAGACAGATGTGCAGTATGCCCGGAATTGGCTGAAACAGTAACTTGTTCACGTAGTATAGGATTTTATGGATTTGAAGGAATTACATACAATACTTGACAGTGTTGTAGAGCGTCGGTTGGGGAAGGCCATCCAGCAACTTGAGAACCACCTCTACGCCTATCCCCACCCCCAGGCTGCTGACCAGCTGGACCGCGTGAAGTCTGACTATATGCTGATGACGGGCTATTGGCAACAGGGCTATGACGACCCCGAGCGCGGCCAGGTCTATGACCGGCTGCTGCGCAGGATGTATGTGCTGACAACGAATGTCTGCATACGCCACTACATCAAAAACAGTTCGTTCGTCATGGGTGTCTATAACCGTACCCGCAATGGCTCCCGTCGCGAGTGGCAGCCCGCTTCGTTGCGGCGTGACATGGAGGCCTTCGTGGCGGGCGCTGCCTTGCTGGAGTTGGAACCTGAACATACGCGTGAAGCGAAGCGGCAGGAACTCTACGGTCAGCATTTGCAGATGATGTCAGAACTGTTTGATTACATCTGGACGTCTATGCTGTGGACAGACGGAGTGACCGATGCGTTTGAGCAGATTCTGTTGTCTCCGACAATAGATAGTTCAGACCAGCAGCTACTCATAAGCGCTATCACGTTGTCTTTGATCAATTATTTCGGAATCAATAAGTTCCGCCTTTTGGTTAATGTTTATTTGAAGGCTACTGACGAGCGTGTCCGCCAGCGTGCCCTGATAGGGTGGGTGCTCTGTCTGAATACAAAGGCAGCGGCACTTTACCGTGAGATGTATGACTTGATAGGAACTGTTACTGCTGACGAACGTTGTTGCAGTGAACTGTCAGAACTGCAGATGCAGCTGGTTTATTGTCTGCGTGCCGAGAGCGACAATCACATCATACAGAATGAAATCATGCCCGAGTTGCTTAAGTCGGGCAGCATCCGTGTTACACGCAATGGTATTGAGGAGGTGGAGGACGACCCCATGGAGGACGTGCTGCACCCCGAGGCTTCCGAACAGCGGATGGAGCATCTGGAGGAGGTGATGCGCCGTATGGTAGAGATGCAAAAGCAAGGGTCCGACATTTACTTCGGCGGTTTCTCTCAGATGAAGCGCTTCCCCTTCTTCAGTACGGTGAGCAACTGGTTTGTTCCCTTTTCATTCAGCCATCCCGCCGTATGTACCATATTGGGTAAGGCGCGGGGCGGCAAGTTCTTGAGGAGACTGTTGGCGTCAGGTCCATTCTGCGACAGCGACAAATACTCGTTTGTGCTTGGTTTCGAAATGGCCGTGAGCAGACTGCCTGAGAGCCTGATGCAAATGTTGGACCGGGGGGAGGCCACTCTGGCCGGAGTCGGTGAAATGAGCAGCGGAGACATGGACAAGCCCGAATACCTGCGCCGTTGCTACCTTCAGAATCTCTACCGCTTCTTCAAGGTGTTTCCCCAGCGTAGTGAGTTCCGCAATCCGTTCGAGACGAAGGAGTCTGCACGTCTCTTTTTCTTCTCAAATCCCATTTTCCGCGAAACGCCGTTACATCGCAGATTCGGACAGGTGGCATCGTTCTTCCTGAAACAGAAGGCTTACGAAGCTGCCCGACTGACATTGGAGAACTATGCTCCCTCCCGGCGCGACGTACAGTTCTACCTGATGAACGGCAGCGTAATGGCACACCTGCATTGTGAGCAGAGTGCCGGACTGACCATGCGCGAGAACTATGCCCGCCTGGTGGAGATGGCTCCTGATAATGAGCGCGGATGGGCGGGATATGCCCGTGCGCTATTCGCCGACGGGGACTATGAGCAGGCACGGATGTACTATGACAAATTGCTGGAAAAGCACCCCGGCCATCTTAACAACCAGCTCAATGCCGCTGTCTGTCTGACGAACATGAAGCAGTATGACGAGGCGCTCAAAATCCTCTTCAAGCTGAACTACGAGGCTCCTGATAATCTGAATGTGAACCGTGTGCTGGCTTGGGCTTTGGTCGGTGCCTGCAAATATGAGCAGGCAACCAAGCTGTATGACTCGTTGCTCAGCGTTCCGGAACCAGTGAGTGAGGATTTGCTGAACGCCGCCTACTGTCACTGGTTCGGAAACGACGTGGCGGGAGCCGTCAACCTGTTCCGGCAGTATGGCAAGTGTGAAGGCGTGAGTTTCGACCCCTACCGGGAGTTCCTTATTGAGGAGGCATCAATGATAGCCGGGCATGGGATAGGGGAGACAGAGATACGGCTCATGTCCGACCTTCTCTTTAGTCTATAGCCACGGGCGCAGGAGTGAGGCGAACCATCCGCGGAATTTCTGCCAGGGCGTGCGGAACTCATTCCACGTCTCCTTTGTCAGATATATACTTTCCTGTTTGTCGCGGTTGAACATGTCCTCCAGTTCCTTAGTCGTTTCAGGGCTGATGATGGCAGCGTTCTCTTCGTAGTCAAAGCGCATACTCCGGGCGTCAAGGTTTGCTGAGCCTACTGTGCAGTAGCGGCCGTCAACCATCAGTATCTTCGAGTGGTGGAACCCCGGTTGGTAGAGCCATACGTGGGCACCGCACTTCTTCATCTGGTAGGCATTGCGGAAGACACAGTCAGGCGTCAGCGGAACGTCGCTTTTGGCCGATACCATGATTTCCACCCTGACCCCTCGCTTGATGGCTCTTTTCAGGGCTTTCTTTACTGAGGGAACAAGGGTGAAGTAGGGATTGACGAGCTTGACGGAGTCTTTGGCGGCATCAAGAGCCCGGATGTAGAGCTGACGCACGGCATCGTTCTTGCCGAATACGTATCCGTCGGAAGTATAGGTGGCTCCCGGCTCTCGGTTGACGATGCCTATTGTCATGTTGCCAGCAGGCTGGGCGCGGAAGTACTGCTGGCTGACGATGTTCTGGCCGGTCACCTTCTGCCAGATGCGGCAGAAGATATACTGCAGTTCGCCTACGGCGGGGCCTTCTATGCGGCAGTGCATGTCGCGCCAGGAGCCTACCTGCTCCGTCCCTTTTATATAATAATCGGCCACGTTCATGCCGCCGGTATAGGCTATGCGCCCGTCGATGACCACGATTTTGCGGTGGTCGCGGGGCCAGATGTGGTTAACCCACGGGAAGCGGATGGGGTCGTACTCATGGATTTCCACGCTATCGTCGCGCAGTGCCTTCAGGTGGTGCTTCTTCAGCGGCTGGTTGTTGGAGTCGTTGCCGAACCCGTCGAACAGTGCCCTGACCTCCACGCCTTCGCGCCGTTTCTCGCGGAGGATGTCAAACAGCAGGGAGGCGATGGAGTCGTTGCGGAAGTTGAAGTACTCCAGATGAACGCTGCTCTTGGCCTCCCTGATGGCCTTGAACATATCGTCGAACTTCTCCTGTCCGCTTTTCAGCAATTTTACGTTGTTCCTCTCTGTGAAGCGAATGCCGTAGTCCTCCATGAGTTTCCGAAAGTCGGCATCGCTGTTGTGCGCTTCTGCTGATGGGATGATAAATGTAAAGATAATGATAGAAAGTCGTACTATTTTCTCCATTTCAGTCTGTATTCGAGTGGTGAGAGACCAAACTTCTCTTTAAACGTGTTGATGAAGTTTTCCGCCGTCATGAACCCGGTGTTCACGGCAAGCTCGCTCATGTTGATGTTTGTGCGTTTCAGTAATATACAGGCGTGCTTTAGCCGCAAGTCTCTGATAAGCTCGACGGGGGTCTTACCCGTCAGGTTCCTGACCTTGTGGAAGAAAGGTACCCGTCCCATTCCCATGGCACCGGCCAGTTCTTCCAAGTTTATCTGTCCGCGGCTCATGTTCTGCAGTACATATTGCTGGATATTCATCAGCAACTGCCGGTCCATGACATCGAGAATGGAACTGGTGGCCATGACGTTATCGCTGTCTATTTCGTTGTTGATGATTTCAGTCATAGTACCGCCGTTCTTACCCTTAATGGTTGTTTCCACCATGTTCATCTCATCGTCGTCGGCAACCGTCTCGTCGCTCCGGCGCGTCATGCCCAGGCCGCTGCCGCTATCCATGCTCTCAGTGGCAGTGGTCATGCTGGTGCTATGACCTTCTAACCGGCGTGTCTCAGCTCCTTCTATCAGGTTGTCGTCCATATTAACGGTTCCCATGCCCAACAGGCTGTTGAACACCTTCACGGCCTCCTGGATGTTGAAGGGCTTGGCCATGTACTCGTCGGCAGCGAGGGTGATGTTCTGGCTCTTCATGCTTTGTGGCGTCAGCTTGGTTTCTGTCAGCAGCACGAACTTGGTCTTGTGGCTCATGTTGCCCTTCTTGAGCAGGTTGCACAGTTCGCTGCCGCTCATGCCAGGCATCTCATGCTTGCAGACAACCAGGTCAGCATTGAGATCCTTCAGGTCTTCGGCAGCCTTGCGCGTACTGTTGTAAAGGCGTAGGTCGAAAACGTTGTACAGATGAGCACGGACAAACTTAAGCAGTTCCTCGTTGTCGTCGATGAAGAAGAGCACCACATTGCTGGTGGGTGACTCTGAACGGCGGTGCTGAATGATGTCGGCGGTCAGCTCGTCGCCGAATGTAGGCAGCGACAGTTCGCCTTTCGCATTCAGCTCAAACCGGCTGTTGACACTGGTCCTCGCTTTTGCCTCGGGATGCTCCAAGGCCGTCTGCATGTCTGACACACGCGTGATAATCTGCAACATTTGCGAGTGAAGGGCGTTCAGCTGCTCTCGCTCCTCTAACGAAGATTTCTTCTCGGACAAGTTTCCTATTATAGAAGTCATGCGGGCCATAGGCTGGCGCAGGTCGTCGCTGGTGGCCTTGATTTCCTCACGCTGCAGTTTCAGCTCATTGATGACGGCTTCTTTCTTGTGCTTTATCGTCCTTATCTGTTCCAGGCCGATTTTCCACATATAGAGCACCAGGATGATGACAATGGCATAGAGCAGGAGCATCCACCACGACAGATACCAAGGGAGTGCGACGACAATCTCAAGTGTCCGTTCCTGGTTGCTGACGGCACCCTCGGCACTGACGGCGCTGACATGGAGCGTATATGTGCCGCTCTTCAGGTTCGAGAGCGTCACGCCGTGCTTGATGGCGTCACCGTTCTGCCACGACTGGTCGCGCCCCTCTAACCAGTATTTGAACTGGAGCCGTTCGCTCTGGTTATAGTTGCCGGCGGCAAATTTGATAGTGATAGTGTTCTGGTCGTTGCTTAGTTCAATGTGGTTGGTCTCGTTGAGCGCCTGTGTCAGCAGTACATTTCCGTTGTAGGAGTGTCCTATTTGTATTTCCTCCTCACCGACGAAAAGCTGGGTAAGCATCACACGCGGCAACTGTTCTGTATTGTTGTTGGTGTCATGCCGGGTCCAGTTGATGCCATAAAGTCCTCCGAAGTAAATGTCGCCGTTGCTGGTGGTCATGATTGCACCGGGATTCGACTCGTTGCTCAGCAGGCCGTCCGACATGTCGTAGTTGTAGAGACCATATCCCAAGGAACCGTCATCGGAGTTCAGCTGCACCACTATTCGGGAAACACCGTTGCTGGTGGTTACCCACATGTTGTGTTGAAGGTCTTCAGTAATACCACAGATGTTGTTGTTTGTCAGGCCGTGCTTCTCTGTGATATAGTCCAGGTTGTCGTTGGTCATGTTCAACACATTGATGCCTTCGCGTGTGCCGATCCAAATCAGTCCGCGAGAGTCTTCATAGACTTGGGTGATATAGTTGTTTGTAAGCCTCTTGACGTTGGTGGAGTTGCCTGTCAGGTGTACCATATCCGTGCTCGAAAGGTTCAGTATGAGGAGTCCCTCGCTGGTACCTATGAGCAGCTTGTTGTCTTTGGTGTTGAAAAGAGCGGTAATGTTGTTGGTAGTCAGTTTGCCGTTCTCCTTTGTATAGGATGAAAAGGTACTCATCTTAGGGTTAAAGACTTGAAGTCCTCCATTGGTGGCTATCCAGAGGTTGCCTGCCCGGTCGGTACATAAGGCGTGGACGTTGTCGTTGATGAGTGTCTTCATGTTGTTCTTGGCCAGAGAATAAACGGTGGCTTCGCCGTCCTTGATCCTGGTCAGTCCGTTCTGCTTGGAGCCTACCCAGAGACTGCCGTCTTTAGTGTACTGCATGGCCGACACCTTTTGGCTGGCTAACAGACCGGAGTAGCCGATGACGCCATTATTGCTCGTGCCGTACCAAATGTTGCCTTCTGCATCCTGGGTCATAGCTGTCACGTCGCCCTTCTGTTCGGAATAGAAGCGATAAATGTTCTTACCGTAGTAACAAGCCCCCGACTTCTCAGTACCCACCCACAGTAAACCTGTATCATCGACATAGAGGCTCTGAACACTGATAGAGTTAGCGGTCAGCTGACCCGTTTTAATGTTCCTGGTCTCCGCCACGTCCATCTCACGCGTTTCTACGTTCATCCTGACCAATCCGACTCTGTCGGTACCTATCCACACATTATTGTTGTCATCGGCGGCCATGCCGTTGACGCTGTTGTCGACATCTATGCCCGTCAGTCCCAAACGGTCACCGATACTGGTGTTCCACTCGTTGGTACTCCGATTGTAGACGAACAGCGTGCCTTGGCCGTAGAGCCAGATGTTGTCCTTTTGGTCAGCAAAAGCCCTAAGCGTTCCTGAGCGTCGCAGCTGCCGGTCGGCAATTTCGGTGGTAACCCATACCGTGCGTTGCTGGTGCATCACATCACAGCAGGCAATGCGGCCATCGTCGTAGACTATCAATGCACCGTCGCGGCATTCGTTAATTGAGCAGACATTGCCTTGCGGTATGCCTTTTGTATCATCAGTATAGCCAAATTCATAAAGCAGTTGTTGCTGCATGTTGTAGCAGACGACACCTTTATTGGGTATGGTTCCCCATACGTTTTTGTGCTTGTCGATATACAGTAGCGAGGGTATGCGTTCAATACCCATCCGATTGAACGTCTGCTTCAAATCGCGCTCGAAGGTCTCCGATTGCGGGTGGTAGATGCAGTAGCCTGCCGACGTCCTGACCCATAGCGTGCCGTCGAGTGCTTCTTGGATGCTGCTGATGTAGCTGTCGGGTAGCGAGAAGCCGTCCTGAGAGTCGCACTGGAAGTTTTTGAACATATAACCGTCGTAGCGATATAGCCCGGAAGGCGTGCCAAACCACATGTATCCACGACCGTCCTTAAGAATACAGTTCACCTGACTACTCGTCAATCCGTCCTTGGCATCCAGTGCCTTGAACAGATAGACAGTGGCAGCCGCAGGCAGTGCCAACATCAGCAACAGTATTATTCTGAATGGTCTCATTTCTCAAACGCGTTAAATCATGCAACTGTAGTGGTCGACCACTCCAAGCAGACGGCGCTCCTTGTCAACGACCAGCACGCTGTGTATCTTGTATTTGTTCATGATACCCTGTATATCCGAAATCTTTGCTTGCGGCGACACCATCTTCGGCGTTCTGGTCATGATGTCGGACACCGTGCGGTCGAAGAATTCCGCCCGCCATTTCTCCATTGCCCGGCGAATGTCACCGTCGGTAATCAGTCCCACCACCTTGCCGTCGGTCTCGGCAACGCCTAAGCCTAACTTGCCCTTACTTACCAGGATGATGGCTTCACCTAAGTGCATGTCTGGCGTGATGATGGGCATGTCTACTGTACGCATCACGTCCTGGGCCGTCGTCAGCAGCCGCTTGCCGAGTTCGCCGCCTGGATGGAACTGGGCAAAGTCCTGCGGCTTGAATTTGCGCTTTTTGATGAGGGCAACTGCCAATGCGTCGCCCATAGCCATCTGGGCAATGGAGCTGCTGGTAGGGGCCAGGTCCATCGGGTCTGCTTCGTGGCGTACGTTCACGTTCAGGTGGCAGTCCGCATATTTGGCCAACAGTGATTCCGGATTGCCGCTCATGGCTATGATGGGTATCTGCATCTGCAGCACCAGCGGGATGAAACGGAGCAGCTCGTCTGTCTGGCCGGAGTTCGATATGGCCAGTACCACGTCGTCGCTGGTCATTACCCCCAAGTCGCCGTGAAACACGTCCAGCGGGTTGATGAAAAATGAAGGAGTGCCCGTCGATGACAGCGTGGCAGCTATCTTTGCTCCCACGTGGCCGCTCTTACCAACACCAGTAACGATAATCTTACCGTGACAACGGAACATCAGTTCAACCGCACGGTCGAACTCCTCATCCATCTTCGGTATCAGCTCCAACAGAGCCTCTGCCTCGTCCTTGAGGCACTTGATGCCTATATCTTTGGCCGTCATACTATCATTTTATTAACTCTTCAACAAGTTTCTCCAATTTACTGAGTTCTAACATATTATCGGCGTCGCTCAGACCTTGGTCTGGATTAGGGTGGACTTCGAAGAACCAACCCGTTGCCCCGAAAGCCTTGGCTGCTATTGCCATCGGCGGTACAAAGCGCCGGTCGCCGCCCGTCTTGCCGTCGTTGCCACCAGGCCGCTGTACCGAGTGCGTGCAGTCCATGATGACCGTCGGCACCAGTTCCAGCATGTCACTGATGTTGCGGAAGTCGACCACCAAGTTGTTGTAGCCCATCATATTTCCGCGCTCCGTCAGCCACACATCCGAAGCACCTGCCTCGAGGGCTTTCTCTACAGGGTATTTCATATCGCGCCCGCTCAAGAACTGAGCCTTTTTGATGTTCACCGTCCGTCCCGTCTTGGCGGCTGCCACCAACAGGTCGGTCTGACGACAAAGGAAAGCTGGTATCTGCAGTACGTCGCACACCTCGGCCACCGGCGCTGCCTGCCATGACTCATGAATGTCGGTGAGCAGTCTGAGGCCGTACTTCGCCTTTACGTCGCTTAACATCTTCAACCCCTGGTCTATACCTGGTCCGCGGAAGGAATGTATGCTCGTGCGGTTTGCCTTATCGAACGATGCCTTGAAGATGATATCTGTCCCTAACCGTTCGTTTATTTCAACCAGGCAGTGTGCTACGGTGTCAAGCAGTTCTGCCGACTCAATAACGCAAGGCCCTGCAATAATAGTCTTCTTGTTCATACAGTGTGCAAAGTTACGTTTTTTCTTTCTAACTTCCAAGCGAAAGCCCAAAAATGTGAGTAATAATGCAGCAAAGTTTTAGTCAACACACATTTATGGCAAGGAAAGCCATCATTTGTCTTCGGCCAGGATTCTCTTTATTTCCTCGTCCGTCTTGTTCAGTTTATCCTTGCAGAGTTTGATGAGTTGCTGGGCGCGTTTGAGTTGTTCGGACATCTGGTCGATGTCGAGTTCGTCATTCTCCATACGGTGGACAATGGTCTGTATTTCCGCAAAAGCGGCTTCATATTTTATGTCTTCTTTCATTTGATGATAGATTTGATGGTTCCTTTTTCCATAATGGTTTCAATCACATCGCCCTCATGAAGATTCTTGGGGTCACGTAGGGCACGGCCGCAGAAGCGGGTGATGCTATAGCCGCGTTTCAACAGAAGTGTCGGGTCAAGGGCTTTCAGTCGTTCTGTAGCCAATTCCAGCTTATGGCGTTCAGCGGTCAGCTTGCGTTCAGCAATCATGGGAATTCGTAGTCCGATGCTCTCAAGACGAGCTTCTTGACGCGTCTTGAAAACAGAGAACAGGCGAGGGATGGCTTGTTGTAGAGTTGAGAGCTGAGAATTGAGAGTTATGAGTTTCTGCTGGGTATAACGGGTGATGCGATTCTGAGCATCGTCTATGGCATCTGATACAGCTTGTGTATGGTCGATGAGGAAGGCGGCAGCGGCAGTTGGAGTCTTTACTCGCTGGTGGCTCACCATATCGAGGATACATTCGTCACGGTCGTGGCCTATGCCAGTGATGATAGGCAGGGGGAAGTTGGCGACGTTCTCAGCCAGTGCCAACGTGTCGAAGCCCGACATATCGCTGGTAGCACCGCCGCCTCGGATGATGACGACGGCATCAACACTGTTGATGCATAGAAAGACGCGGTTGAGGGCGGCGATGATGCTCTGTTCCACGCCTTCGCCCTGCATGGTGGCTGGGAAGAGCTGGGTGCGGAAGTCAAAGGGAGAGTCGGCCAGCTGGGCAGCAAAGTCGCCATAGCCGGCGGCCGTCTGACTGCTGATGACGGCGATGTTGAGGCAGAACGTGGGCAGTCGGAGCTCACGCTGCAGGTCGAAGACGCCCTCGTCCTTCAGCTGGCGGATAATCTCCTGACGGCGGCGGGCCTGGTCGCCGAGGGTATAGTTGGGGTCGATGTCGGTAACAATCCAAGAGAAGCCGTAGGCCTCGTGGAACTGGGCGTAGACCTTCAGCAGCACCTTGATGCCGGCGCGCAGCTGCTGACCCGTGGTGCGCTCGAAGTATGGACGGATTATTTGCCACTTCGAAGCCCAGCACTTGGCCGAGGCACGTGCGACGGGCGTGGCGGCCCGGTCGTCGCGCTGGATGAGTTCCATGTAGCAGTGGCCTCTGTTCTCGCGGCACTCCGACAGTTCGGCCTCTACCCAATACTCGTTGGGCATCTTCATCTCAATCAGTTCGCGAACGAGACCGTTGAGCTCGAGGAGGGAGAGAGGGGAAAGCCCACCCAAGCCCATTCCCGAGCAAAGCTCGCCTACCCGTGGCCTTTCCCCAAGGGAGGGATGTTTAGTAACATATTTATTATCTACGTTCATCTGCACAGGTGGTTTTGTGATTTGCAATAGCGGGGCTTGTCTATTCAGACATCCCTCCCTTTGGGAGGGCTTGGGTGGGCTGTTTCCCTATCAAATACGCCAGCCAGAAGTCGGGCTTGCCGTAGCCGTAGATGTTATTGGGTGTCAGATAGTTGTCGGAAGCTTTGCGGACGAGGTCGATGATATCGGTGGCCCGCTTGTTGGGGAATGCCTGCCACAGACAGGCGACGAGACCGCAGACGACGGGCGTAGAGAACGATGTGCCCATATCGCGGACAACCGAGCCGCGACCAGAGATGAGCACAGCCGGCGAGCCGATGGCCATGACGTCGGGCTTCACCCGCCCGTCCTGCGAAGGTCCGACCGACGAGAACGGGGCGTTTGTTCCGTGAATGTTCAGGGCTCCGACGGTCAGAATCTCGCGGGCATCGGCAGGCACGCAGATCTTCTTCCAGGGTCCCATGCCCGTGTTGCCGGCCGAGTTGACGAGGATGATGCCCTTGCCAGCCAGCATCGAGGCCGTGCGCGAGATGAGCGTCGACTGTCCGTCGAGGTCGTTCAGCAGGAGTTGGCGGTGGGGCTCGTCGTAGTCGTTGTAGCCCAGACTGCTGTTGATGACGTCGACACCGGCAGAGTCGGCAAACTCAGCAGCCATCGCCCAGTAGTCTTCCTCGACGGGCTGCTCCGTTGTCTGGTCTTCGCAGCGCAGCAGCCAGTAGCGCGCTTCAGGGGCCGTGCCAACCAGCACCTTCGGACTGTTGGCGGCCATAGCCGACAGCACACGCGTACCGTGATCAGCTCCGTTGAAGATGTCGTCGTTGCCTTCGTCGCGTTGGGGAATCTGCGGGTTGTGCCAGACAAAGTCGTGGGTGCCTGCTATGTGGGTGTGCCGGAATGCCGGAATGCGGTTGACGTTCTGGAAACCGCCGTCGAAGATGGCGATGGTCATGCCCTTACCGCGCAGGCTGGCGGCGTGCAGACTGTCGCCGTTGAGGTCCTCAATCTGGTCTTTGCCGTAGCCGTAGCGCTCGTTCTTCACCGAGTCCCAGGGGTTGTAGTGGTCGTGGACGTTCCATCGTGGCAGTTCTCTCTCAATGGAGTCGGGCGACACCCACACCAGCTCGGTCTTGCAGACAAAGGGCAACAGTCGCAGCTGCTGAACGGTCAGCGTGTCGGCGGTGCGTGCCACGACGGTGTTGTTCCATCGGCTCTGAGCGACGATGCTGACGCCCTTCACGGCTCCGATGGCCTTCAGGTAGCGCGGCGTTACGGGCAGGTCGGTTGAGTCGAGAGCCAGTCCCTGCCGCTGTCGGCGCTCTACGGATTTGCTTGAGAGCCATCGGGTGGGGTGGTCGAGCGAGTAGGGCGAGTCGTGCTTGTCGGTCAGCGTCAGCCGGTACATGTATTGTTTGCCACCAGGGTATTTCTTCTTGGTGGCAGCATGGCCGGCCAGGCCCCACAGGAGGGCTATAATTAAGGTAAAGATGCGTATCACAGTGCAAAGGTAAGAATTATTTTCGGAAAATTTGGCTGAATGCGGAAAAAAATGTAATTTTGCACGTTGAATATGGATAATATGAAAGCAACGCTCGAACTGGGCACCAAACCTGTAGGCCGTCTGCTGTGGCAATATGCCTTGCCGGCCATCGTGGCAATGACCGCTTCGAGCCTCTATAATATCATCGACCGGGCCATGATAGGTCAGGTGGTAGGCCCTGAGGCAATAGCCGGCTTGGGCATCACCTTTCCGTTCATGAACCTGAGTGCCGCCTTTGGCGCTGCCGTCGGCGTGGGCTCCTCAACGTGTATCAGTGTGAAACTGGGGCAGAAGGACTATAAGACGGCAGAGCACCTGTTGGGCAACACGGTGACGCTGAACCTGATTGTGGGCTTCCTGTTCATGGTGGTCTGTCTGGTGTTCCTCAACCCCATTCTCCGCTTCTTCGGCGCCTCCGATGCCACGCTGCCCTATGCCCGCGAGTTCATGATCATCATTCTGCTGGGCAACATGATTACCCACATGTACTTCGGCATGAACGCCGTGTTGCGAGCGGCGGGTAAGCCCCGTCACGCCATGTATGCCACGCTGTTCACCGTCGGCATGAACATCCTGTTGGTCGTGGCCTTCGTGTGGTGGTTCCGCTGGGGCATACGCGGAGCAGCTTTGGCCACCATTACCTCGCAGACGTTGGCCCTGTGCTGGCAGATGTGGGTGTTCTCCGACAAGCGCGAGCTGCTTCACCTGAAGCGGGGCATCTACAGGCTGGAGTCGCAGTTGGTGAAGAACATCATCGCCATCGGCATCTCGCCGTTCCTGATGAACGTTACGTCGTGCATCATCGTCATCTTTATGAACAACCAATTCGTGCGCTACGGCGGCGACATGGCCGTTGGCGCCTACTCGATAGCCAACTCGATGGCGATGGTATTTTTCATGTTCGTCATGGGCGTTACGCAGGGTATGCAGCCCATCGTGGGCTATAACTACGGAGCCGAGAAGTTCGACCGCATGCTGCGCTGCCTTTGGCTGGCCATTGCGGTGGCAACATCCATCCTGCTGGTCGGTTGGGCGTTGGCCATGCTGTTCCCGTGGCAGATAGCCCGCATCTTCACCACCGACCCGACGCTGCTCGATATGTCGGCACGTGGTATCCGTCTCGACATGCTGGTGTTCCCCATCATCGCCTCGCAGGCCGTTATCACCAATTTCTTCCAGTGTATCGGCAAGGTGAAAATCAGCATCTTCCTCTCGCTGACGCGCCAGCTGCTCATACTTCTGCCGCTGGCCTATCTGTTGCCGTTGTGGTGGCAGCTGGACGGCGTGTGGTACTCCATGCCGGTGAGCGATTTTGGTTCGTTTGCAATGACTTGGCCCCTGCTGTGTTGGTATCTTAGAAAACTTAAGGCTTATGGAAAATAGACATATTATTATTAACGTCGGACGTCAGATGGGCAGTGGAGGACATGATGTCGGTCGCATGTTGGCACTCGATTTCGGAGCCAAATATTATGACCGCGAGCTATTGAACCTGGCGGCGAAGGAAAGCGGACTCTCTGAGCACGTTTTCGAGCAACATGACGAGCGCAAAAGTTTCTTAAGGTCGTTCCTGCATATACCTAATGCGATGGCCGGTGCCGACTTTACGCGTCAGGGCTTTTCACAGGATACCCTTTTTCAGTTTCAGAGCGAAGCCATAATAAAGGCTGCCCAGGAGGGAAGTTGTGTCTTCGTAGGCCGCTGTGCAGACTATGTGCTGCGTGACCGTGAGGATGTGGTAAACATCTTTATTACTGCCTCTATGGATTTCCGTATTGAGCAGGTGATTGCAAAGCAGCATTTCGAAACATCTCAGGAAGCTCGACGGTTCATTGAGCAGGGAGAGTCAAAGCGTGCAGACTACTATAATTATTATACGGGTAAGAAATGGGGTCATGCCTCCAGCTATGACTTATGTATCGACTCTTCAGTACTTGGACTGATGGAAACTGAAAAGTTCATTGCCAACTTTGTCCGTAAACGTTTCGAGCTATGAAGAGAATCGGTATACTGAGCGATACCCACGCCTATTGGGATGAGAAGTATCTGCACTACTTCGAGCCGTGCGACGAAATATGGCATGCAGGTGATATCGGTAGTGTGGAGGTTGCTGAAAAGTTGGCGGCTTTCCGTCCGCTGCGTGCCGTCTACGGCAACTGCGACGGCGGCGACCTGCGGCTGATGTACCGCGAACTGAACCGCTTCAAGTGCGAGGACGTGGACGTGCTCATCAAGCATATTGGTGGCTATCCCGGCAATTATGACGCCAGCATCCGCTCGACGCTCTTTGCCAACCCGCCTCAGCTGTTCATAGCCGGGCATAGTCATATATTAAAGGTGAAGTACGACAAGACGCTGGGGTTGCTGCACATCAATCCGGGAGCAGCTGGCATTCAGGGCTGGCACCCTGAGCGCACGCTGGTGCGGCTGACCATCGACGGTCGCGAATTTAAGGATTTGGAAGTAATAACGCTGAAGGCCTCCCCAAGCCCCTCCCAAGGAGGGGGTGTTTAGATACATGATGGGGCGGAATGAAATGGAAAAATTAAATGATTGAAATATGAGCAATTTAACTAATCAACATCCCTCCCTTCGGGAGGGCTTGGGTGGGCCTACCATCGTCATCACCGGCGGCGCCGGCTTCATAGGTAGCCATGTGGTGCGCCTGTTTGTGAACAAGTATCCCGACTACCACATCATCAACCTCGACAAGCTGACGTATGCCGGCAACCTGGCTAACCTGAAGGACATCGAAGACCGTCCGAACTACGAGTTTGTGAAGATGGACATCTGCGACTTCGACGCTTTTCTGAAGCTGATGCAGGAGAAGAAGGTCGACGGCATCATACACCTCGCAGCCGAGAGCCACGTGGACCGCTCCATCAAGGACCCCTTCACGTTTGCCAAGACCAACGTGATGGGTACGCTGAGCCTGTTGCAGGCAGCCAAGCTCTACTGGGAGAGCCTGCCTGAGAAGTATGAGGGCAAACGCTTCTACCACATCTCAACCGACGAGGTGTATGGCGCACTCGAACTGACGCACCCAGAGGGCATTGAGCCGCCGTTCACGACAACGGCTTCCAGTGCTGAGCACCATCTGGCATACGGCGACAAGTTCTTCTTGGAGAGCACGAAGTATAATCCGCACTCGCCTTATAGTGCCTCGAAAGCCAGCAGCGACCACTTTGTACGTGCTTTCCACGACACGTACGGCATGCCCGTCATCGTGACCAACTGCTCGAACAACTACGGCCCCTATCAGTTCCCTGAGAAGCTGATACCGTTGTTTATCAACAACATCCGTCATCGCAAGCCGCTGCCCGTCTACGGCAAGGGCGAGAACGTGCGCGACTGGCTCTTCGTCGAGGACCATGCCCGTGCCATCGACCTGATTTTGCACAAGGGCAAGATTGCCGACACCTACAACATCGGAGGCTTCAACGAGTGGAAGAACATCGACATCATCCGCGTGCTCATCAAGACCGTTGACCGCCTGTTGGGACGTAAGGAGGGCGAGGACATGGATCTCATCACCTTCGTCACCGACCGTGCCGGCCACGATTTGCGCTATGCCATCGATTCCAGCAAGTTGCAGAAGGAACTTGGCTGGGAACCCTCGTTGCAGTTCGAAGAAGGAATAGAGAAGACCGTCCGCTGGTACTTGGACAACCAAGATTGGCTCGACAACGTGACCTCTGGCGACTACCAGAAGTATTACGAGAAGATGTACAACAACCGCTAAGGCCTCCCCAAGCCCCTCCGAAGGAGGGGGTGTTTAGATAGATAAAGAGGTAGAAAGGAAGCAAGATAGAATGAAAAAAGTTGTAGATTTGCAGGACTTCGTTCCTCAACGCTCTTCAACCCCAAAACAGGTAACCAAACATCCCTCCCTTCGGGAGGGCTTGGGAGTGCCTGCTTCTTCTTCTCTTCCTCGCTGGGCTACTGCTGACGCTCAGGCTTATACTACTGTTGAAAACAACGCCATCAAGAACCGGAAGGAGATGACCGTTGCCGAGCAGACTCTTTGGGAACAACTTCATGGCAATCGACTTGGGGTGCGTTTTCGTCGGCAGCATGTTATAGGTATGTATATTGCCGACTTTGTGTCGCTCAAGAATCATCTGATTATCGAGGTGGATGGTGAGTATCATTCCACTCCAGAACAGCAGTTGTTGGATGCTGAGCGCACAAGATACCTCCAGGGGAAAGGCTTTAGGGTCATCAGAGTTACTAATCAAGAAGTCGAAACGGATATTGAATCCGTCATGTCAAAAATAATAAAATCATTAATCCAAAAAACAAGCAACCAAATATCCCCTCCTTCGGAGGAATTTGGGGATACTTGTCGTAAATTATGTAACCAAACACCCCCTCCTTCGGAGGGGCTTGGGGAGGCTCTATGAAAAAGATACTTTTGTTAGGCTCAGGCGAACTGGGCAAGGAGTTTGTAATTGCCGCCATGAGGGCTGGCCAGTATGTAATAGCTTGCGACCGCTACGATAATGCGCCGGCCATGCAGGTGGCTGACGAGCGCGAGGTCTTTTCAATGCTCGACGGCGATGCCCTCGAAGCAGTTGTCAACAAGCACAAGCCCGACATCATCGTGCCCGAGATTGAGGCCATCCGCACTGAGCGGCTGTTTAAGTTTGAGGAGCAGGGCATTCAGGTGGTGCCGTCGGCCCGTGCCGTCAACTACACCATGAACCGCCGCGCCATCCGCGACCTGGCTGCTAAGGAGCTGGGCCTGCGCACGGCTAAGTACTTCTACGCCAAAACCTTTGAGGAGTTCAAGGCTGCGGCTGACGAAATCGGGTTCCCCTGCGTGGTGAAGCCCCTGATGTCGTCGTCGGGTCACGGTCAGAGCTACGTCTACAACGAGGGCGAGCTTGAAACCGCTTTCCGCGAGGCAATGGAAGGCTCGCGTGGCGACGTGAAGGAAGTCATCATCGAGGAGTTCATCGACTTCGACTCCGAGTTCACGCTGCTCACCGTCACCCAACAGCACGGCTGGCCCACGCTGTTCTGTCCGCCTATCGGGCACGTGCAGAAGTCGGGCGATTATCGTGAGTCGTGGCAGCCCTACAAGATTTCGGACGAGGCTCTGAAGCAGGCTCAGATGATGGCCGACAAGGTGACGCGCGCCCTGACGGGAGCCGGCATCTGGGGCGTTGAGTTCTTCTTGACGAAGCAGGGCGAGGTGATTTTCAGCGAGTTAAGTCCGCGTCCCCACGATACAGGTATGGTGACGTTGGGCCACACCATCAACCTCTCGGAGTTCGAGCTCCATCTGCGCGCTGTTCTTGGTCTGCCCATCGCTGGCATTCATCTGGAGCATGCCGGAGCCTCGGCGGTTATCCTGTCGCCGACGGAGGCCTCTACGCCTGTTGACCGTTCGTTGCTGCCTTACAACCTGGAGACCGCTCTGCAAGAAGACCGCACCCGCATCCGCATCTTCGGCAAGCCCGAGGCCCACAAGGGTCGCCGCATGGGTGTCGTGCTCTGCTACGGCGAACCTACTGACGACGTGACTGCCCTTCGTGACAAAGCTAAGCGACTGGCAAAAACCGTTCTTGGAACCGATCCTTATGCCGACCTTAGACATTAAGTTGATAGACCTCCCCAAGATTACCGACCCTCGCGGCAACCTGACGTTTGCCGAGGCGCAGTCGATGGTGCCGTTCGACATCAAGCGGGCCTACTGGGTCTATGATGTGCCCGGAGGTGAGAGTAGGGGAGGGCACGCCCACAAGCGGCTGAAGCAGTTTGTGGTGG
>CAMHIS010000021.1 GCA_946185285.1 uncultured Prevotellaceae bacterium | reverse complement strand
CTGTCAAGCACGGTTCTGTGAGAAGGGAGGGTGAAAGTCCCTCAACTTACTCGACGTGTGTAAAACGAAAGCAGGCATGAATAATAACAGTACTGCCCCCACCCCCGGCCCCTTCCCTATATGGGAGGGGAGACATGCAGAAAGGTAGCTGCCTCTCTGTCTTCCCTTGTAGGGGAGGGGGAGGTTAGTTATAGAAGCATATTTACAATTAAAACACTATGTAAAGACAGCACAGGAATAGGGTGATGAAAAGGACGTTAAGGATTCTGGAAATTGTGGAGGACACGATGGTGGACGGTCCGGGATTCCGGACCTCCATTTATTGTGCGGGCTGCCGCCACGCCTGTCCCGGCTGTCATAACCCGCAGTCGTGGGACTTTGGCGGGGGTCGTGAGATGACCGTTGATGAGCTGATGCGAACCATCGTGAGCGACCCCTTCACGCGGGGCGTCACCTTCAGCGGGGGCGACCCGATGTATCAGGCTGCCGGCTTCGCTGAACTGGCACGTGCCATACACACGTACACGCAGAAGGATGTCTGGTGCTATACGGGCTTTACGTTCGAAAGCCTCATTCACGACGACCAGCGCGAACTGCTGGCCGGGCTCGACGTGCTGGTCGACGGACCTTTCATTCAGTCGCTGCGCGACGAGTCGCTGCTGTTCCGCGGCTCGTCGAATCAGCGCCTGATCGATGTTCAGGCTTCCCTGTACAGCGGTGAGACCGTACTGTGGAAGCCCGACAATCAAGTTATCTGATACCCATGCGGGCCTCGACGACGTTGACCACGTAGTCGCCCAGCTTCTCGCACTCGTTGATGAGGTCCATGTAGATGGTTCCCACGGCGTAGGTGTACTCGTGGTTGTTGATGTCGGCAATGTTCTGCGCCTTCAGCTGGTTGCGGTAGTTGTTGATTTCGTTCTCGATGTTGAAGGTGCGGTTCACGTCGTACGTCTCCTTGCGGCCACCCATCAGGCGGTTCATCTCGGTCAGCGACTGGTCGGTCAGGCCCATCATCTGGTGGATGTGCTCATACTGGCGCTCGGTGAAGTGGTCCTGCTTGCCGTTGTACTTGCGGTTGATGGTGCGGGCCATGTTGAAGCAGGCGTCGCCGATCGACTCGAGTTCGGAGATTTCGCGCAGCATGGCGCGAATCTTGGCCTTCGTGTCGTCCGAGAGGTGGGCGTCGCTGACGGTGTCGAGGTACTTGGCAATCTCGAGCTCCATGTTGTCGCTGATGCCCTCGTACTTCTCAATGCGCGAGTAGAGCTTGTTGAACTCCGTCTCGCTGCCACCCTTCTTCTTGGCACTCTCACTGCTCGAGAGGGTCAGCAGTTCCGTGACCATGCCGAACATGCGCTGCATACGGTCTGAGAAGGAGCGAATCTCCTTCTGAGCCTCGAGCACCGAGAGTTCCGGAGTCTTCATGAAGCCGGCCGTGATGAAGTGCAGGCGGAAGTCCTCTTCCTCGTCGACCTTCTTCGGCTTGATGACCCAGCAGACGAAGCGCTCAATCTGCGGGATGAACCAGATGAGAATCATCGTGTTGGCCACGTTGAACGTGGTATGGAAGGCAGCCAGCACGAAGGTCAGCTTGGAGGCGTTGGCGAGGAAGGCTTCTGAGCTGACGGCATCCTTCATCATGTTGACGTCGTAGCCCACCCAGCCGCAGACCATGTCGACGAAGGGCCGGAAGACGAAGAGAATCCAGATGACGCCGAAGACGTTGAAGAACATGTGGGCCAGGGCGGCGCGGCGTGCCTGCGTGTTGGCCGACAGGGCGGCGAGGTTCGACGTGACGGTCGTTCCGATGTTCTCACCCATCACCAGTGCGATACCCTGATAGATGGGCAGTGCGCCGCTGGAGCACAGGATCATGGTGATGGCCATGACGGCAGCCGACGACTGTACGCAGAACGTCAGCACGCCACCTAAGAGCAGGAAGACGAGCGTCGTGAGGAACGACTTCGGGTCGAACGAGGCAAAGAAGTTCAGCACCGTCTCATTGTGCCCCAGGTCCATCTCGTTGCCCGTCAGTCGCAGGGTCGTCAGTCCCAGCAGCAGCAGGCCGAGTCCGAAGAGGAAGTCGCCGACGTAGCGGTGCTTCTTCATGTAGATCAGGATGATACCCAGGAAGAAGCCGATGTAGGACACGATGCTGATGTCGAACGACATACCGGCCGACATGATCCAGGCCGTCAGTGTCGTACCGATGTTGGCACCCATGATGACCGAGATGGCCTGTGCCAGCGTGAGCAGTCCGGCGTTGACGAACGAGACGGTCATCACCGTCGTGGCTGTTGACGACTGGACGGATGCCGTCACCAGCATACCCGTCAGCATTCCTGTAAAGCGGTTGGTGGTCATGGCCCCGAGGACGTGGCGCAATTGCGGTCCGGCCATTTTCTGCAGCGCCTCGCTCATGCCCTTCATACCAAACATGAGAAGTGCAAGCGAGCCGAGCAGCTTGAAAAATATCCAGATGGACATAGTAAAATGGTTTTAAAACTTTTCGGCTACAAAGATACAACATTTTTTTTGAATAACCACTATCTGATGCAAAAAAAGCTCAAAAAATACGTATTGTGAGGTTGGAAATGGAATGTAGCTCAGTTCACCACTTGGTCTTTCCCATTACGTTCGGACTGAGCCTGGCGATGAGCTGAGTAATGATTCAGTAAAAATCCGTCACATCCGTCACAACTACGAAAACATTTGATAATCAGGAAGATATGTGGTGACGGATTGTGGTGACGGGTGACGGATGCCTGCGGTGACCGCTGCAGGTCGATGTTCACGGCCGGTGAATGTTTGTTCACGGGCGGTGAGTCACTGCGGGCGGCCAAGACGACTGACCAACTCCTCACCGTGCATTCCTCCATCCGTCATCCGTCACCATCATCCGTCACACCGTAACTGGCTGATTACGAACGTGATAGACAAAAAGTGACGGAATGGCGGATTCTTTTTCAACGATTCGTTTGGCTCTTTCGTATTCCGGTTCCAGCCTCACAGCACGAAAAAAACTGCTAAAATCGGTGTGTTATTCGCGATTATTTTGTATCTTTGCGCCATCATTACCCAAAACATACAAGAATATGACGGAAGAAGTGAAGATGTTCTGCCGCAACAATGGGCAGACGGTAAACGTGCCGATGGGGGCTACGCTTGAGCAGGTTTATCCGCTGACAGGACTGCAGATGCAGCACGGCCCCGTGCTGGCACATGTCAATAACAAGGTGGAGGGTATGCACTACCGCTTGTATAACCCCCGCGAGGTGGAGTTCCTCGACATCACCTCTTCTAGTGGACTAAGGGCTTATACCCGCTCCCTGTTCTTTGTGCTCTGCAAGGCTGTCCACGACCTCTACGACGAGGCCACTGTATCGATAGACATCCCCGTGTCAAACGGCTATTACGTCGATCTGCAAATCGGGCACCCCGTGACTCTCGACGATGCCGGGCGCATCCGTCGCCGTATGCAGGAGATTGTCGATGCAGGGTTGCCCATCCACCGCCACGAGACTACCACTGAAGAGGCAATCCGGCTGTTTGAGGAGCGCCACACCTACTCAAAGGTAAAGCTCCTGAAGAGCATCGGCCGTATTTACACCACCTACTACGAGATTGACGATTACGTGGACTACTATTACGGCGCTCTGCTGACCAATACCTCGCAGCTCTATCTCTTCGGGCTGGAGAAATACTATGACGGCCTGCTGCTCCGTATCCCTTCGGCAGCCCATCCTGATGAGCTGGGCGAGATGACGCACCAGGACAAGATGTTCGGCATTTTCAAGGAGCACCATCGCTGGCAGGACATCCTTGGCCTGCGCACCATCGGCGATTTGAACGAGGCCATCATCAAGGGCTATACCTCCCAGCTCATACAGGTTAGTGAAGCCTTGCAGGAGAAGAAGATAGCCCAGATAGCTGATGAGATAGCCCGTCGGCGCAGTGCGTCGTCGAGCCTCAATCCTCAGCTCACCATCAAGGTCGTGCTCATAGCAGGACCGTCGTCGAGTGGCAAGACGACGACGTGCAAGCGACTCGGTGTGCAGCTGGCCGTCAATGGCATCAAGCCGGTGCCCATTTCGCTCGACGACTATTTCCTCGACCGCGACAAGACGCCGCGCGACGCGAAGGGCGACTACGACTTCGAGCATCTGCATGCCCTGAACCTGCCGTTGCTCAACGAACAGATGAACGCCCTGTTCCGAGGCGACGAGGTCGAGTTGCCACGCTATAATTTCCAGACGGGTCAGAGCGAAAAGAGCGGACGCCTGCTGCGGTTGCACGACGATGAGGTGCTGGTGGTGGAGGGTATCCACGCCCTGAATCCCGAACTGATGTCACAGGTGCCTGATGAACAAGTGTTCCGCGTCTATGCCTCGGCACTGACAACGCTGCTTCTCGACATGCACAATTACATCCCCACCACCGACAACCGCCTGCTGCGCCGCATCATCCGCGACTTCAAGTACCGTGGTGTCTCAGCTGTCGAGACCATCCGCCGCTGGCCGTCGGTGCGTGCCGGCGAGAACCGCTGGATTTTCCCCTATCAGGAGAACGCCGATGCCATGTTCAATACCGCCATGCTTTTCGAACTGGCCGTCATTAAACAGCAGGCAGAGCCGTTGTTGGCGCAGGTGCCTGAGAACGTACCCGAGTATGCCGAGGCCTACCGTCTGCTGAAGTTCCTGCATTATATCAAGCCAATACCCGAAACCCAGATTCCTCCGACGTCGCTACTGCGTGAATTCCTCGGAGGCTCGTCGTTTAAGTATTGAAGTGTTAAAATTGTGTTAAATTCCCAGAGGGCTGTCCGGTCTTCTGGGAATTTTGTTTAACTTTGCGCCCAAATCGCATTAAACGAAATCTATCACATTAAAACGTATGACAAAAAGAACCGGCAAAAGCGTAATCGGTCGCTGGGCGACGCAGAGAAGGATATAGCCCCGGGGCTATAATCACAATCTGCACGTTACCCAAGCTAACGCGACGCGACGACGCACGTCGGGTGTTCTTTGACTTATTGGTACAATTACGGTTTATGTGATAGAGACCTCAAAATCTCTATGATTCTTACTGGGCAAGTCAATTCTGGCTTCTGCCCCAAGGCCTCTTGCGCCCTTTTCCGGGGCATTGTTTTAGGATGTTTTTTTCAATTACACACACATTGACATCTATGAAAAATATCAATGACATCAAAGTCTGTTTGGCAACCAATGACAAGGTTCATTACTCCGATGAAGGCATCATCGTGAAACTCTCTTTGCAGGATTCTGCTTTTGACGACAGCTGCGGAAAAGACTACAGCTGCTACATCTTCGCCGAAGACTTCTACCCAATGTGCAACTCGGCCAGCAACTGCTATTACGACTTCGAATGGCCGGAGCTGACCTACCACCTTGAAAGCCCCCATATCTGGATGCCGGGGAAATACACCTTATATATACGCGATAACAGCGATGTCCTGACGCGCGTGGACTTCACCGTCGACAAGCGGAAGCGCACCAAAGTCAGGGACGTCAGCGACTGTTCGATTCTCGGAGTGGACGACATCGTGACGGCCTGCTTAGCTACCGACTCGTCCTGGCTTGACATGGCCGACAAGCCGGGCATGGGCGTCCTGAGGCAGAGGGTCATCGAGTCGGCACGGCTCAGTGTCTTCAACCATGTGCGCAAGGAGGCGGGCTTACCCATCATTACCGAGAACAGGAACCTGCTCATCTGTACCGTCAACAACGACATAACCGAGAATACGCTCGAAAGCTTCCGGGTGCTCATGCAATGCTGCGGAGCGATGAACATGCTCGACTGCTCGACGCTCTTCGACGTTACCCGCAATAATCCCTACGAGCCTGTCAATGAACAGCTGCGACAGGATGGCGAAACCACCTACTGCCTGACCAACATCAGCGCACTCCTGGGCACCGGCGGCAAGGTCATCGTCAAGCGCATCATCGACAGTGTGCGCCAGGCCAACGGCAAAAGCGGGCTCTGGCTGTGCGGCACGCGCTACGAGGTCGACAGCGTGCTTGATATGTTCCCCTCGCTCAAGGACTTCTTCCCTTCCGACAACCGTCTGCAGCTCACGCCCTACAACGCCTTCGAGATGGTGCAGGCCTTCCACGAGGCCGTCGTCAGCAGCGGCCTGCAGGCCACCGACGAGGCCAAGGGGGCACTCGCCAACGCCGTGCTGAAAGGCTTCGAGAGCGGTAACATCGCCTGCTGGACGCTGGCCGACATTCGGCACTTCGTCGAGGAGGATGTGAAGCCGAAATTCCTGAAACGCGCCATCGACGATGTCGAAGTAGAAGAACCGGCCATGCTCACGACCGACGACCTCTGTCTCGAGAAGCTCGCCGCCAGCCGCTCGACGTTCAAGGAGAGCATGAGCGAGCTCGACAAGATGGTGGGCCTGGACGACATCAAGCAGAGCATCGCCACGATGGCCAACCGCACCTACTTCTACACCGAGCGCCGCCGGCTGGGACTGAAGACCAGCGACAAGTCGGTATTCCACGCCATCTTCACCGGCAACCCCGGCACCGGCAAGACCACCGTTGCCCGTATGCTGGGCAAGATCTACCGCTCCTTAGGACTACTCTCGCGGGGCGAGGTCATCGCCGTCGACCGTACCCGCCTCGTGGGCCGCTACATAGGCGAGACCGAGGAGAACATGAAGTCTATCCTGGAAGAGGCCCGCGGCAACGTCCTCTTCATCGACGAGGCCTACACCCTCTACGACGGTGCCGGCGACCGCAAGGATTTCGGTGCGCGCGTCATCGACTCGCTGCTCACCGTACTGACACAGCCCGACCCGGACATGCTCATCGTCTTCGCGGGCTATGAGAAGGAGATGGACGCCATGCTGCAGACCAACCCCGGACTCTTCGGGCGCTTCCCCTACAAGTTCCGCTTCAGCGACTACTCGGCAGACCAGCTCATGGAGATTGCCTGCCACCTCTTCGCACAGGACGAGTACGTGCTCACTGCCGGCGCACGCTCCGAGCTGCTTAAGTCGATTCAGCAGACGCTGCAGCAGCGCACCAAGAACTTCGGCAATGCCCGCTGGGTGGAGCAGTTCGTCTGCAACGGCATCATTCCGGCGCTTGCCGACCGGGTGTCCACTCTTGGCGCACCGGCAACCGCCAAGCTCTACCAGACCATCGAGGCCGCCGACGTGAAGGCTGCCTACGAGAAGTTCAACCCCAGGACCATCGAACTGCACCCCCGCCACCAGATCGGGTTCAGTGCATAACACCGCAGTGCTGCTATGATTAATGATTTCAAGAATCAGACGTCTGAGACCATCTTCCACTTCCTGACCCTCTTAGGGCGGGAAGCGGATGTCTTCGCAACCGAGGCTGCAGGCATCTGCCCAACGCTGGCGAAGGACAGTGCCTACATCTACATCAAGGACGACGAACTCGTTATAGTGCTCATCGACAACGTGCTGAAAAGCACGAGGGAAATAGCCGAAGTCGAATACTGCGACCCCTGCGAGGAGTCGAAGTTCCAGGATGTCAGCACGCCCGAGATAGCGCACTGTAATGTCTGCCGCACCAGCCCCGTCTGGAAACTCTTCCAGGCTCTGCTCTCAATACGCAACCTCACCAAACCCATCCTCTCAGAACCCCTCAAGGCGTATGGCGTGCTCATCACCAACAGCGACATCATCAACTACGGAGAGCTCGACATTGCCGCCTTCTGCGGATACGACGACATCAGCATGACCGTCATGCACCGCTGCTTCTCCTTCTACGACCACTGGCAGGCTGACAGCCTGCCAGTCAACGCCGCCCCCTCGCTGCCTGGTGCCAAATGCCTGCGTATATACAAGCGCGAACTCAGTCTGATGGAAAATGAGAAGGAGCAAAAGGCATTCATAGATATGCTGAACTCGTTTTTGGGAAATGACTCTGACGACGGGGAACAAGATGACATCGATACCGACGATGCCGGCAATGCCGACGACGACTTGGACTCACGCATCGCTGCCTGCCAGTCGGCAGAGGAGCGCCGCCGCCTCATCGTCCTGCGCGCTAAGTTAGCGGTAAGAAACGCTTTCTGACCCTGCTCCGCAACGGTTACTTGTGACTGTTTTTGTTCCTCGGGTGATGCTCCAGGATTTCCTGGCGCAAGGTCGTGGTGTCGATATGCGTGTAAATCTCGGTGGTGCCGATGGACTCGTGGCCCAGCATCGCCTGGATGGCCCGCAGGTCGGCACCGCCTTCAAGCAGTGCCGTTGCGAAGGAGTGGCGCAGGGTGTGGGGCGATATGGTTTTCTTGATACCGGCCTCGGCGGCCTGCCGCTTAATCATGATGAGTATCATGGTGCGCGTCAGGTGGGCGCCCCGGCGGTTCAGGAAGACGTAGTCTTCTTCGCCCGGCTTGACAGTCATGTGGCAGCGGTCGTCGAACCAGAAGCCGAGCTCCTTGATGGCGCGGGGCGAGATGGGCACCAGCCGCTCCTTCGACCCCTTGCCCATGATGCGGATGAAGCCTTCGTCCAAAAAGAGATTTGTCAGACGCAGCGTCACCAGTTCCGTGACACGCAGTCCGCACGAGAAGAGCACCTCGATGATGGCGCGGTTGCGGTGGCCCTCCCACTTCGACAGGTCGATGGACTCCTCCAGCAGGTCCACCTCGGCGGTCGAGAGCACCTCGGGCAGGTGCTCGCCCAAGACGGGCGACTCCAACAGCTCCGTCGGGTCGTCGTCGCGGTAGCCGTCGACCATCAGGAAGTGGAAGAACGAGCGCACGCCGCTCAGGATGCGGCACTGCGAGCGCGGGCCGATGCCGATGTCGTGGAGGCCGGCGGCGAAGGTCTGCAGGTCCTCCAGTGTGACGTCGAGCACGTTCTTGTCTTCCCGCCCGAGGAAGACGAGCAGTTTCTCCAGGTCGCGCTGGTAGGCCTCCAGCGTGTTGGGCGACATGTTGCGCTCCAGCTTCAGGTAGCGCACGTAACGGCGCACGATGTCTTTGCTGTTTTCTGCCATCTGGTGGTTATTTGCGTGCAAAGTTACGAAAATGTTGCCAAAGACGAGCGTCAATGAGACAAAATTGATAGTAAAAGAAATGGCCGTGGGGCAAAATGATACGAAATCTTAATAGAGTCAGCGTTTATTGGAAGCCCGTGTGCGTATTTATTCGTACCTTTGCAGCCGTAATTGCAATTAACAAATCAAAGCGAATATGGTAAAACGAAAGACAATGTGCAAGAGGTACCGCGACAGTTTCGTCGCCGGTGCCCTACTCGCCTTTGGACTGGCAGGTGCTGCCTGTAGCGGGTACGACCTGGACGAGCGGGAGCCCGACACGATGGGCGGCTCGCAGTCCATCTACGGCTACCTGAGCTCGCAGCCGGGCTTCACCAACATGGTGCGGCTGATTGACGACCTGAACTACAGGGAGGTGCTGGACAAGACGGGTTCAAAGACGCTCTTCGCCGCTGATGACGAGGCCTTCGGCCGGTTCTTCAAGCGCAACGACTGGGGTGTCAGGAGTTACGAGGGGCTGTCGTTGGCGCAGAAGAAGCTGCTGCTCAACGGTGCCATGATCAACAACAGCTATCAGGTGCAGACGCTGTCGAGCGTCGAGGGTCCGTTGGAGGGCCAGTGCATGCGCCGCACGTCGGCACAGGAGGTCTATGACTCGGTGCCCGTGCTGCGTGCCAAGGACATGCCGCAGAACACCTACTGGCAGCGCCACCGCGAGAAGGGCCAGATAGTCTGTATGAAGGACAACAGCGTGGTGCCGATGACCCACTTCATCGAGCAGTTCCTGCAGAACAACAAGATTACGAATGAGGACTACGACTTCCTGACCAACCACACCACGCAGCGCAAGGCCGGTGACGCCTCGGTGAACGGTGTGCAGATGGTGGAGCCCAACATCCGCTGCTTCAACGGTTTCGTCCACCGAATGGGTGAGGTGGTGACACCACTGCCAAACATGGCCGAGATCATTGCCTCGAAGCCCAACACGACGCTGTTCAACCACCTGATAGAGCGCTACTGCGCCCCCTATCCGTGCAGCGACGAGGTGACCAGGACGTATAACAACGTCTACGGCACGAACGTCGACACCGTCTACCAGAAACGCTTCTTCTCGGAGAAGTCGCAGGACGGCCGCGAACTGAACGTACTGCCCGACGGCAGTTCCACGCCGGAGTTCAGTCAGCTGAAGTTCGACCCCGAGTGGAACAGCTACTACGCCAGCCGCGTGCTGACGCCGGAGATTGCCCTTCAGCGCGACATGGGTGTCATCATGGTGCCCACCGACGAGGCCCTGCGCGACTATTGGGAAAACGGTACGGGCCGCATCCTGAAGGACTACTACGGCACATGGGACAACATTCCCAACCGCGTGCTGACACCGCTTATCAACAACAACATGCTGGCATCGTTCGTAGGCAGCGTGCCCTCGAAGTTCAATAGCATACTGAACGATGCCAACGACCCGATGGGCGTCACCGCCGAGAGCATCGACTCCGTCTGGCAGGCCTGCAACGGTGCCATCTATCTGACCAACAAGGTGTATTCGCCGACGACCTACGTCAGCGTGATGTTCCCCGCACTCATCAACGAGACGATGAACATCATGTACTGGGCCATCCAGCAGTTGCAGTACTACGTCTACCTGAACTCGCTGAACTCCTACTACAGCTTCTTCCTGCCGACCAACAACGCCCTGCTTGAGTACATCGACCCCGTCAGCTACGGCAAGTCGCAGACCCAGCTGCTGCGTTTCCACTACGACGGCAACCAGCGCAACGAGCAGGACAAGGTGTGGGCCACCATCTACCGCTACGACAAGGCAACGGGCGAGGTGGGCGACTCCATCGGCCGCGCCGGCTATCAGGAAGTGCGCGACCGCCTGGAGGACATCCTCGACAGCCACATCGTCATCGGCAATGTTGAGGACGGCCACGAGTACTACCGCACCAAGGGCGGCACCGAGATCCGCGTGCGCAACGTCGCTGCCGGTGCCAACGGCATGACCGTCGAGGGCTCCTATCAGGTGAACGAGGGTCAGCCGCTGCACGTGAGCTTCGTCTATGACCAGAGCAAGGACGGCAACGGCAAGGTCTATATCCTTGAGGGTGAGCCCATCCTGGGTACCCGGATGACCGTCCGCGACATCCTGTCGTCCCACGACCAGTATGCCAAGTTCCTGGAACTGATAGACGGCAGCGGACTCTTCGAGACCATGCATACCACCGGTAGCCGCAGCAGCGCCTGCGGCGGCACGAACATCGGGCTGTTCAGCAGCTACCACTACACCGTCTACGTGCCCACCAACGAGGCCATCCAGGCCCTGCACGACAGCGGCAAGCTGCCCACGTGGGAGGATGTCGACAAGGCTGAGCAGGCAGGTGACCTCGCCCAGAAGACCGCCGACTCGCTGAAGATTATGAACTTCGTGAAGTACCACATCCAGGACAACGCCGTCTTCGTAGGTGCTGCTCCTGTTGAGGCCGACTATGAGACATCGGTCATCGACCCGAAGACCGAGCGCTTCTACAAGCTGCACGTCAACTCCACCGGAGATGCCGTCAACATTACCGACAACCAAGGTAACACGCGCCGTATTGTAACCGCCGACGACCGTCTCTTCAACCAGATGGCCCGCGAGTTCCAGTATAATGCAAGCGACGGCCAGAAGGCTTCGCAGATAGAGACGTCATCTTCGGCTGTAGTCCATCTGATTGACGGCGCATTGTTAATTGAGAATTAAGAATTGAGAATTGAGAATTATGATTACTAAGAGATTAAAGACTATTATCGGATTGATTGCTATCGGTTGTCAATTGTCAATTATCAATTCGTTTGCGCAGAACGCCGGCGACATCATCAGCGGAACCGTGAGCGACGCCTTCGGCCCTGTGATGATGGCCAACGTGACAGAGATTGACGCGGCAAACCGAATTGTTGCCGCTGGAACGACCGATATGAACGGTAACTTCTCGTTCAAGATCAAGAACCCGAAGGACCGTCTGAAGATATCGTATGTGGGTTTGAAGACGCAGATCCTGCCCATCAACAAGACCCACTTCAACATCATGATGACCGACGAGACAACCATCAAGGAGGTCACCGTCACAGCCAAGCGCAAGGCGCAAGGCTCCGGTCTGGCCATCCCGCAGAAGGAAGTTTCGACGGCACGCCAGACCATCGACATGAAGGAGTTCGAAGGACTGTCGATGACCACCGTCGACGAAGCACTGCAGGGCCGTATTGCCGGTCTTGACATCGTGGCTAACTCAGGTAACTTAGGTTCGGGCACATCGATGCGCCTGCGCGGTGTGTCGAGTATCAACGGCTCAAGCGAGCCGCTCATCGTCGTCGATGGCAACGTCTGGGAGACTGACCAGAGCAACTTCGACGTCTCGTCGGCCAACGACGAGAAGTTTGCCGAGCTGCTGAACATCAACCCCGAGGACATTGAGAGCATTTCCGTACTGAAGGATGCCGCTGCTACCGCCATCTGGGGTTCCCAGGGTGCCAACGGCGTCATCGAGATTAAGACGAAGCGCGGTGCGCGCGGTAAGACAAAGGTGACCTACAGTTTCCGACTGACCGGCACCTACCAGCCCGAGGGCATCAAGCTGCTCAACGGCGACCAGTACACCATGCTGCTGAAGGAAGAGTACTTCAACCCCGAGCTGCGCAGCCAGGCCAGTGAGTTCCCCGAGATCAACTACATCTCCGGCGGCTCGTTCTCCGAGTACGAAATGTACAACAACAACACCGACTGGGTGGATGCCGTCAAGCAGACCGGCTGGCGCCAGAACCACTACGTAGCACTGAGCGGCGGTGGCGAGAAGGCCAACTTCCGCGTGGCTGCCGGTTACGACCATGAGACTGGCTCCATCATCAAGCAGCAGCTCGACCGCCTGACCTCGCGTGTGGCTTTGGACTATTTCGTCTCCGACCGCATCAAGATTGTGACCAACGTCGCCCTGACCTATACCAACAACAAGAAGAACTACGGCGACCTGTTGGGAACCAGCTACCGTCGCATGCCTAACCTGAGCATTTACGAGCAGGACGACAAGGGCCGCGACCTCGACACCTATTATAATATGCTGCCTACGGTGAGTGCGCAGCTGCAGAAGGACCAGCTGAGCGACTACAACCCCGTGGCGCTGGCCAACCTGGCCAAGAACCACGAGTCGAGCTATAACATTGAGCCGGAGTTCAAGCTGAACTACGAACTGCTGGGCATTGAGGAGGAGAAATCGCGACTGAGCTACGAAGGAAAGGTCGTGTTCAACATCTTCAACCGCTATACAGACCAGTTCCTGCCGCTCGAACTGAGCACCAAAGGCTATCAGGGCAACGATGCCAACAAGGCCTCCAGTGACTCATACAAGAGTCTGGGTATCACCACCACCCATACGCTGACCTTCATTCCCTACTTCCGCAACCGCGACCATTCGCTGATGATGATGCTACGCGGACAGCTGACCGACGGTAGCTCGACCACGCAGAACACCTCGGAGTACGGACTGCCAACGGGAACCATCCAGGGCACCGGCGTGCCGGGCATCATCTCAGGCCTGAGCACCTCGAACGGCCAGTGGCGCAGCATCTACCTGACCTATTCGGCCCACTACGCCTTCAAGGAGCGCTACGTGCTCGACTTCTCGGTACGCCGTGACGGTTCGACCAAGTTCGGTCCCGACGAGCGCTGGGGTAACTTCCCCGCCGTCTCAGGCAAGTGGATTGTCAGCGACGAGCCTTGGTTCAGGGAGCGTCTGCCTTTCATTTCGATGTTGGCCGTTCGTCCCGGTTGGGGTATCGTGGGTACGCAGCCCGGTGCCGAGTACCTGTACTTCAGCAAGTACCGCAGCGGAAGCGGCTACCTGGGCAATGGTACCGTCAACCAGAGCAACATACAGCTCAAGACCCTGAAGTGGGAGGAGAAGGAGACCCTGAATCTCGGTTTCGACCTGGGACTCTTCGACGACCGCATCGAGGCCAACCTCGACATCTACAAGCAGAACACCAAGGACCTGCTGATGATGAACCGCGGTATCCCCTCTTCGTCGGGCTTCTCGACCCTGGCCTACCAGAACGTGGGCCGCATGGAGAACATCGGCTGGGAGTTCAACATCAACGGAAACCGCATCATCACAGCCGGTAAGTTCTCGGCTGACTTCAACGTCACCTTCGCCAACAACCGCAACAAGATTACCGAGATGGACGAGACCTGCCTGGCCTCGCTTAACAGCGACTTCAACCGCGACAACGGCTCTTACCTGACGCGCATCGAGCTGGACCGTTCCTTCGGTAGCATCTACGGCTTCCGCTACAAGGGCGTCTACCAGTACAGCAAGTACTCGCCAGAGGAGATTGCAGGCGTCAGCGGTCCCAACGCCCCTGTCGCCCGCGACGAAAAGGGCGACGTCATTCTCGACAACAAGGGCCGCACGTCGCCCATGATGTTCTGCTACGGCTCGTCAACCGAGTATGAGTTCAAGGGTGGCGATGCTATGTACGAGGACATCAACCACGACGGACAGATCAACGAGCTCGACATCGTCTACCTCGGTTCGTCACTGCCGAAGGTCACCGGCGGATGGGGCTTCAAGCTGCGTTACGGCAGATGGACGCTGAACAGCCAGTTCAACTTCCGCTGGGGCAATAAGATTATCAACCGCGCCCGAATGCTGGCTGAGAACATGTACTCAAACAACAACCAGAGCCGCGCCGTGATGTGGCGTTGGCGCGTTGAGGGCGACATCACCCAGATTCCACGCGCTCTTTACCAGAGCGGTTACAACTGGCTCGGCAGCGACCGCTTTGTCGAGGACGGCTCGTTCATGCGACTGAACTACACGCAGCTGTCGTATGCTATGGGACAGAAGCAGCTCAAGAGCCTCGGCCTGTCGCAGCTCAGCTTCTACATATCGGCCAACAACCTCTTCTGTCTGACCAAGTATTCGGGTGCCGACCCGGAGGTGGGCTACGGCGGCTACGGCATGGTCTATGACTCAGCCCAGACGCCGCGTTCACGCTCGTTCACCGGTGGCATCACTATTTCGTTCTAAATAGAGAATAAAGAATTGACAATTATGATTACCAAGATAAGACATCAAATCATCGCCTGTTCGCTGTGCTGCGGCGCCGCCGCAGCCCTCACCGCCTGCTCCGACTTCCTCGACATCCTGCCCATGAACGACGTGGTGCTCGAGAACTACTACACGGAGAAGAGCGACGTGGCTTCAGTGCTCAACGGCTGCTACGAGAGCTTGGAGTCGTCAGACTGTCTGACGCGCATGGCCCTCTGGGGCGAGGTGCGCTCCGACAACCTCTACCTCGGCTCGGCAGTGCCCTGGGAACTGGAACAGGTCGTCAAGGAGAATATCCTGCCCTCTAACTCATATTGTAAGTGGGCGGCCTTCTACCAGACCATCAACCGCTGTAACGCCGTCTGCTACTATGCGCCGATCGTGAACCAGCTGGACCCAAACTATACGTACACCGAGATGCGGGCCAACGTGGCTGAGGCAACTGCTATACGCGCACTCTGCTACTTCCACCTCATCCGTACGTTCCGAGACGTACCTTTCACCCGCGAGCCGACCATCGACGATACCGGCAACTTGCGACTGCCGGCCACGAAGTTCGAAGACGTGCTCGACTCGCTCATCCTCGACCTCGAGACGGTGAAGGACGAGGCCGTGCGCCGCTACTATACCGACGACAACGCCCTGGCCTATACCAACTCCAGCCGCATTACCCGTCCGGCCATCTATGCCTTGCTGGCCGACCTCTACCTGTGGAAGGGCGACTGGGACAAGTGCATCAGCAGCAGCCAGTACGTGATTGACTTCAAGAAGGCACAGTACGAGGAGATGCTCGAGCGCGAGGGCAACCTCAATAACATCGACCTCATCAACGGCTACCCGCTCATCCTCGAGCGCCCCGTGGGCACCACCACGTCGGGTAACGTCTACAACGAGGTGTTCGGCACGGGCAACTCTTTCGAGAGCCTCTTCGAACTGTACTTCCGCGAGAACCAGAGCGTGGCCAACAGCTACGTCCCCAACTTCTATATGCGTAACAACTCCGGTGCTGTGCAGATGGGTAACTTAGCTGTCAACGACGAGGATGGTTACTTCTACGGCGACATGCCTACTAAGGCTTCGCAGCTTTTCGTCAAGAGCGATTGCCGTGCATACGAGAGTTTGGACAACATCTCGTCATCGACCAAGGGCATTGCCAAATATGCCCGCCAGCGCGTGTCGTTCAATACCCAGGGAACGGTGACTGCTACCTCTCTGCGCCTTGAACCGACCATGCGTTCCACTAATTTTGCCAACTGGATTGTCTATCGCCTGACCGATGTCATGCTGATGCAGGCCGAGGCTCTCATTGAGAAAGGCGAACTTGAAAAGGCCTTCCAGATTATTAACGTCGTCAACATGCGAGCCAACTGTATCTCACTTGAATCAAGTGCTATTCTGAAGCTGAGCGACTATCCAGCCCAGGAAGACATGCGCGACCTGCTGATGATGGAGCGCCAGCGTGAGCTGCTCTTCGAGGGCAAGCGCTGGTACGACCTCGTCCGTATGGCCCGCCGCGAGGGCAACACCCGCTCGCTGGCCAATACCGTTGTGAAGAAGCAGAAGGTGAACAAAGATGCCATCAAGATCAAGCTGGCCAATGCCAACGCCCTCTACTTCCCCTATTCGCGTGATGAGCTGAAAGTGAACCCTAACCTGCACCAGAACCCGGCTTACAACACCGGCGACGACGCAGACCTGGAGAAGAACTAAGAATTGAGAATTGAGAATTGAAAATTGAGAATTATGATTACCAAAAGCATAAAGAACCTCCTCATTGCCTGTTTGCTGTGCTGCGGCACCGCCGCAGTCCTCACCGCCTGCTCTGACGAGGATATTCCCGACAACTTCTATTCGTCGACCAAGCTGACCGCCGGTGCCTTCATCGAGGCCGATGCCGACCAGTTCAGTGAATTCCAGCGCATCCTGACCCGTGGCAACTATATCGGCATGCTTAAGACCTACGGTACTTATACCCTCTTCGCACCGACCAACAACGCCGTACTCTCCTGGTTACAGGCCAATGGATACGCCTCCGTTGAAGAGCTGCCACAGGCCCAGTGCGATACCATCGCCCGCAACCACATTGTCCGTACCAAGGCGTTGTTCACCACTGACTTTAGTGCTTCGTCGGCCCCGATGAACATGAACGACACCTACATTGAACTGTCGGTAGACTCAGATGTCACTAACAACAATGCGCTCATCGTCTATGTCAACAAGCACTCGAAGATTATCGAGAAGGACGACTCCGTGACCAATGGCGTTGTCCATGTGGTTGACCACCTGCTCTCGGCTACTAACCAGTTCCTGCCCGGACTGATGGAGGAAGACCCCAACCTGACACTCTTCTGCCAGGCTCTGAAGCTTACTGGTATGGCCGACTCGCTGAACCGCTATCTGGACCTCACCTACTCCTGCTCCGACGACTCGGTGAGCAAGGGCATTCGTGTCTCCTATGGTACAGCTAATGGTGGCGGCTCCAAGACGCCGCCGGCCTATTTCCCTGAGAAGCGCTACTACAAATATACGGCCTTCGTTGAGCAGGACTCTGTATATCGTGCTCATGGCATCAACAACATAGAAGACCTGAAGGCATACGCCAAGCAGGTCTACGACGAGGCCTATCCGCAAGATGCCGGTCTCTACGATGACGACCCCACCAACCGCAAGAACCCGCTGAACCGCTTCGTCAGCTATCACCTCATCAACCGCATCGGCCTCTATGAGGACTGGATTATCCAGGGAGCCATCATGGAAAAGTGCTTCGACCGCACCATGGCCGACCCCGAGGACTACTACGAGACGATGTGCCCCGGCACGACGATGCGCTTCTGCTGTCCCACCACTGGTCTTTGGATTAACCGCAAGGGACTGTCGCGCAATGTTCAAGTGCCTGGTGTACGCGTGCTCACCCGCGAGGAGAGCGGAACACGCAACCAGCAGGCTCGAAACGGTATCTACCACTATATCGATGGCATACTGACCTACTCCAAGGAGGTGCGCGACGTCGTCTTCAACCGCCGCATCCGCGTTGACTTCACGACGCTCAGCCCCGACTTCATGAACGTTGAGGGCGGCACCCGTGGCCACCACATCGATGAGTCTGAGTTCCTGACAGCCTTCAAGCGCGGCTACGTCACCGACTGGAAGTTCTCGCCCGAGACCTTCATCGGCGTTTCCAACGAGCAGACGTCCTGGTGGCACTATCAGGGCCAGGGTGTTGCTGTACTCGGACTGTTCGACGTGTCAGTGAAGCTGCCGCCAGTGCCGTCAAGTACCTACGAGATCCGGCTCGGCTACACCGTCGGCCCCGAGCGTGGCGTGGCTCAGGTCTATCTGAACAATGTGCCTTGCGGCATTCCCGTCGACCTGCGTGTGGGTTGCGAGGGCTATGAGGCCGATACTGAAGACGAGGACGAGAACCTGGCCATCGACAAGGCCATGCGCAACCTCGGCTTTATGAAGGCCCCCGACAGCTACCGTCCCGGCGGTGGCGGCACCATGCGCGAGAACGGTATCATCCGCCGCATCTTAGCAACGGAGTATCTGGACGAGAACCAAGAATACTGGCTCCGCTTCCGCCAGGTACTCGACGACCCCGACTGCTACATCTCGCTCGACTATCTTGAGCTGTGCCCCAAGAGCGTCTACGCCAGCCCCGAAGGCGAGGACCGGCACTGATTGAAAATTGATAATTGAAAATTGATAATTGAGAATTATGATTACCAAAAGCATAAAACATACCCTCAACGCCGCATGTCGGCTGTGCTGCGGCGGTGCCGCAGTCCTCGCAGCCGCCGCAGCCCTCACCGCCTGCGCCGACTGGGATGACCACTACGACGCTACGGCTGGCCCCGGCAGCGAGCTGACACTCTGGCAGACCATGAAGCAGCAGCCGCAGCTGAGCGACTTCTGCCAGGTGCTGGAACAGACCAAAGTATTCCGCCAGCATAAGAAGACCGCCACCAGCTATGCCCAGCTGCTCGACGGGGGACAGTCGTTCACGGTGCTTGCACCTGTCAACGGCACTTTTAACCGCGATTCCCTGCTGCAGTTAGTGCAGACCGCCGTTGGCGACTCTGCCGTTGAGCAGACGTTCGTTCTGAACCACCTGTCGCGTACCAACGTGTCGGTGCTCGGCGCGGAGTCATCGCTTAATCCGTCGCTGGGCTTCAGGTTGGCCAACACCAAATTGATCTCCATCGGTCAGAATCAGATTGGCGGTGTGGCCGTCGCCGAAGCTAACCGCCGTACCCACAACGGTACGTTGCATATCATTCAGGGCAGCCTGCCCTATAACCGCAATCTCTACGAGGTGCTCACCAGCCAGCCGCAGTTTAGCCCTCTTGGCCAGTTTATCCGAAGCTACGACGAGGACGACTTTGACGAGAACGCCTCGCTTTCGAGCGGCATGGTCGACGGTGTTCCCGTCTATGTCGACTCGGTTGTCATCGAGCGTAACCGCTTCCTTGAGAAGGTGGCCCTGCTCGGTGCTGAGGACTCTTCCTATGTGGCTGTGGTTCCCAGTATTGATGGCTGGCAGAATGCCTACGAGGAGGCTCTGCAGTACTTCGTCTTCGATGAGACCGTCAGCAAGCGCGACTCCATCCAGCAGTACTGGACCCATCGCGGACTCATGGACGACGCTGTTTTCAGTCTCAACATGCAGTCATCCCCCAAAGACTCGCTGGTGTCGCCGCAGTACGACCGCAAGCACCCTAAGTATCATGTCTTCTATAAGCCTTACTCTGAGGGAATCCTGAGCCATCCTACCCGCATCTTCCAATGCAGTAACGGTACGCTTTACGAGACAGCGGAGTGGCCTTTCACGCCGGAACAGACCTATTTCCGTGAGTTGAAGACCGAAGGCGAGGAGACAGCGCTCATTCTCGACTATGGCTACTGCAACTACAATAAGCGCGTCTTCTCTGCCGACTCTGTCTCCGAGAGCGGTTATCTTGACATCGTGCCCGCCACGGGAACGTCAAACTGGAACGTTAAGTTCAAACTCGAGAACACGCTGTCGGCCAGCTACGATATTTATGCTGTCGTACTGCCCAAGTCGGTCTATAACCCTTTGGATCCCGACCTGAGGCCCTGTAAGTTCAAGGCAGCCATCAACTACGTTGACGAGCAGGGTAAAGAGCAGTCCTTCGACTGCGGGAACACCATCTTCCAGACAGACCCCCTCCGGGTCGACACCGTCTTGCTTGCCAGCAACTTCCATTTCCCCGCCTGCAACTACGGGCAGGTGAACACGAAGATTTCACTCAAGCTGACCTGTAACATTCTGGCTCGCGAGTCCAGCAGGTTTGCCCGCGAGATGTATCTCGACTGCATCTATCTCAGACCATCAAAGAAGGAGGAATAAGACTATGATGAAGAAACTGTTAATCATATCACTGTTCATCGCTCCCACGGTAGCGATGGCCCAGACCGCCGACAAGACCGTCAGCGGCACCGTCACCGACGCCGCTACGGGACAGCCACTGGCCGGCGTCTACGTACAGGCCTATGGCAACAGCCGCTTTTCGGCCATGACCGACGAAAACGGACAGTACCAGATAAAAGTGCCAGAGTACACCACAAGTCTCTCCATGCGCATCGACGGCTATCAGCTACTGCAGAAGTCCATTGCCGGCGAGACGACTGACGCACGTATGTACTCCGTTGCTTTCAGTCCTGTTTACCAGCGTACTACCACCGCTACCCTGAGCCGTCAGGCCGAAGATTTCGACAATACCGCCGAGCAGAGCATCGACCCGCTCATCAGCCAGCGCCTTGGTGCCGATGTGCTTACCATCGGCCGCAGCGCCAATCCCGCCGAGGGCAATGTGATGCTGATGGCCGGTCTGAACAGCCTGCAGGCCAACGCCCAGCCGCTGGTCGTCATCGACGGCGTTATCACCGATATGCAGTACGACCGCACGATGCTCCACGACGGCTATTATAATAATTTGTTAGCCAACCTGAACGTCAACGACATCGAGCGTGTCACCGTGCTCAAGAACGGTACCGCCCTTTATGGTGCCAAGGGTGCCGCAGGTGTACTGCTTATCGAGACAAAGCGCAACAAGTCAATGGCCACCAAGATTGACGTCACCATCAACGGTAGCTACCAGCTGATGCCCCGCACGCCCAAGATGATGGGAGCCGAGGACTACCGCCTCTATGCCACCGAGCTGCTGGCCAACCAGACGGCCAACGTCGGCAAGCTGGGGTTCGTTAACAGTGACCCCACCTATTATTATTATAATAAGTATCATAACGACACCGACTGGAAGGACGAGGTCTATCACAACGCCTTCACCCAGAACTACGGCATCAACGTACAGGGTGGCGACGATGTGGCCTCCTACAACCTTTCCTTGGGCTACTCGCTGGCCAACAGCACGCTGCGTGACAACAGCTACTCGCGCTTCAATATGCGATTGAATACCGATATCGAAATTTTCCGCAGTCTCAAGACGCGCTTCGACGCCTCCTATAGCGACGTCAACCGCAACCTGCGCGACGACGGTGCACCGGCTCCAGGCTCGCCCGTGGTCACCTCGCCCAACTTCCTCGCGCTGGTCAAGTCGCCGTTCCTCTCACCTTACGCCTACGACCTGAACGGCCACCTGTCAAACTACTTGGCCGAGGCCGACGACTATTTGGAGCAGGTCTACGGCACCGACGCATCGCTTGCCAACCCCACGGCCATCCTGGAGTATGGCGACGGCGATAACCGCAATCAGTTCGGCAACCGCATGATTTCGTTCTCCATCACACCGCGCTATGAGTTCAGCAAGAGTCTCGCACTGTCCGAGCACTTCAACTTCTCGCTCGTCAACACCAACGAGAACTACTACCTGCCCATGGGCGGCGTGCCGCAGTTCAAGGTCGAGGGACTTGGGCAGAACTATATGAGTAACTTGGCACAGAGTATGGCTGCGCGCCAGACCTCTATCCAGAGCGACACGCGCCTAAGCTGGAACAAGCGCTTCAATGCACATGGCATTACCGTCTACGGTGGTATGCGCTTCCAGAGCATGAACTACAAGCTCACCTCGCAGCGCGGCTACAACACTGGCAACGACAAGACACCTAACATGTCGACATCACTGCAGTACAAGTCGACCGACGGTGCCGACGACAAGTCGCGCTCCATCACTTGGTACGCAATGGCCGATTATAATATGGCCGAGAAGTATTATGTCACGGCAGGACTGTCGGCCGAGGCCTCTTCACGCTTCGGCGACGATGCCGACGGCCTGAAGCTCTTCAGCACAGTCTGGGGACTCTTCCCCAGCGTACAGGCTGCCTGGGTGCTTACCAATGAGCCGTGGCTTGCCCGCGTCAAGGGTGTCGACTACCTGCGTCTGAACGTCGGTTTCGACATTAGTGGTAACGACAACATCGACTACACCGCCTCGCGCACCTACTTCGTGGCCAACCGCATGATGGGCTCCGGCGGCGGTGCCTCTGACGGCGTCGGAGGCAAGTCCATCGGCAATATCGGTAATACCTCGCTGAAATGGGAGACCACCAGCCGCCTGACTGCCGCCCTCGAGGGTAACTTCATCGACAACCGCCTGAACCTGCACGTGGGCTATTTCCGCAGCTGGACCCGCGACCTCCTCACACTCCACCGCCTGGCCTGGACCAGCGGACTGGAGCAGAACTGGAGCAACAACGGCAAACTCGAGAACAAGGGCTTCGATGCCGGCTTCGGAGTGAAGGTGCTCGCACTGAAGGACCTCTCATGGGAGGTCGGCGCCAGTGCCGGACATTATAAGAACGAAGTGACGGCACTGCCCGACGGAAAGTCGCTTGAGACGAACCTCTACGGTGCCACGATACTTACCGAAGTCGGTCAGCCCGTCGGGGTCTTCTACGGCTACAAGACCGAAGGCGTGTTCACCACGCAGGCCCAGGCCGACAATGCTGCGCTCTACCAGGTTAACGAGCGCGGACAGCGGATGTACTTCGCCGCCGGCGATATGCATTTTGCCGACCTCGACGGCAACCACGTTATCGACGAGGCCGACCGTACCGTCATCGGCGACCCCAACCCCGATATCTATGGTAACATCTACACCCGTCTGGTCTGGAAGCAGTGGACGCTCAACGCCACCATGAATTACTCGCTCGGCGCCGATGTCTACAACTACCAGCGCTCACTCATAGAGGGTGGGTCGCAGTTCTACAACCAGACGACGGCTATGAACAGCCGCTGGACAACCGAGGGCCAGCAGACCGACATACCACGCGTCAGCTACGGCGACCCTATGGGTAACGCCCGCTTCAGCGACCGCTGGATAGAGGATGGCTCATACCTCCGCTTAGCAAACGTCACGCTGGCCTACGAACTGCCTATTCAGAGCACTTATCTCCAGGGTATTACCGTCTGGGGCTCTGCACAGAACCTCTTTACGCTGACCCGCTACCTCGGCGGCGACCCCGACTGTGCGCTCTCCGGCAGCGTTCTTGCACAGGGCATCGACCGTGGCCTGCTGGCCCGTGGCCGCTCGTTCTCACTCGGCATCAAGATTAACCTCTAAAAAATTGCAATTATGATTACCAAAAGCATAAAGTCCCTCATTTTCGCTTGTTCGCTGTGCTGCGGCGGTGCCGTGGCTCTTACCGGCCTCACCGCCTGCTCCGAAATGCTCGACACCGACTCCGAGCTCGTTGAGTTCCAGGAGGATAACCGCCTCGACCAGCCCACTGACTCCGTCTATAGCGTCATGGGCATCATCTACAAGCTGCAGACGCTGGCCGACCGCACCGCTCTGCTCGGAGAACTGCGTGCCGACCTCGTCAGTCCCACTGCAGAGGCAATCTCCGACTTGAAGGCCATCGCCGACTTCGCCGTTGCCGACGGCAACCGCTACAATAAGATCAGCGACTATTACGCAGTCATCAACAACTGCAATTACTTCCTGGCCAATGTTGACACTGCGCTCACCAAACATGGGCGCCGTATCTTCGAGGCCGAGTATGCTGCTGTTAAGGCCTACCGCGCCTGGACATACCTGCAGCTCTCGCTTGTCTATGGCGATGTGCCTCTTGTGCTCCAGCCCGTACTCACAGAGAAAGAGGCTGAGGATGCCATGAACAAGCAGTTCTCGTCGATTACTGACATCTGCAACTACTTCATCAGCGACCTCGCACCTTACGTTGACACCAAGCTGCCGCAGTACGGAACCATCAACGGCATGAACTCGCAGAAGTTCTTCATCCCCGTCCGTGCGCTCCTCGGCGACCTCTGTCTCTGGGCCGGACGCTACCAGGAAGCTGCCACTTATTACCACGACTACCTCACGCTGCGCACCAACCCCATTACCACGGGTGTTACGAGCGCATCGTGGAACCGCGAAACACGCGACTTCCAGCGCGTGGAGTCGGGCTTTGCCAACTCGCTCTCTGATGCCAACGGCAGCGAGGTCATCACCTTCCTGCCGATGGAGCCGAGTGAGTACGAGGGTGTCTACAGCGACCTGCAGAACGTCTACACGTCGACACTGCGCAACAACTACTACGCTCAGGCCTCACCGTCGACAGCTTATTTCAAGTTGTCGGCCAGCCAGAACTACTGTATGAAGTATCGTACCAGCGACGCACAGACCGACACCATCTACGCACCGAAGGAGAACCTGTTGCAATCCTATCAGGAGGGAGACCTCCGTCTCTTCGACTCCTATCGTACACAGGTGGTCAACCAGGACCAGAACTCCCGCTACGCTGCCAACCGTCAGACGCTCTCGAAACTTAACCAGAAGGGGCTGACGCTCTACCGTCGCCAGGTGGTTTATCTCCATTTCGCCGAGGCTCTGAACCGTGCCGGTTATCCCCAGTCGGCCTTCGCCGTGCTGAAATACGGACTCTACGACCAGATGATTCGTGAGCACATTGACGAGACCGAGCGCCAGCAAGCCGCCGGACTGCTCTCGTTTGAGACAAACACCTTCACTCAGCAGAATACCTTGGGTATTCATGCCCGTGGATGTGGCGATGCCGATGCCGATACCCTCTACGTCCTGCCTCAGCCGAAGTCTCCTTTGGCTTCACGAAAGGACACGGTAGCCTTCCAGCAGCCGCTCGTCGAGGACTATATTATCCGGGAGCTTGCTTTGGAGACTGCCTTCGAGGGTCAGCGTTACTACGACCTCATGCGTGTTGCTCTGCGCCGTGGTGATGCCACCTATCTGGCTGACCCCGTCAGCCGCCGCAACGGTAGCCGCGATGAATCTCTCTTCGCCCGTCTCTCCGAAAAGTCCAACTGGTATCTAAAAAAGTAACAATTTGAACAGTAATTCTTAAATTTTTTGTACCTTTGCACCCGCAAAACAATAATTTTTAAGAAAAGATGTTTCATATTTACGAAGGATTCCACCTGGTCGACGCCTATCACAAGATGCGTTACCAGCGGAAGTATCAACCTGCCGATGGTACGAAGCGTGCCATCAAGATTCTGATTGTAGCCCTGGTCACGCTGCTGCTCTGGAACATGCCAGCCGAGTGGTTTGGCATCCAGAACCTGACCGTCATCCAGCAGCGTATCATCGCCATCTTTGCCTTTGCCACGCTGATGTGGATTCTTGAGATTGTCTCGTCGTGGGCTACGTCGGTAGCCATCATCGTACTGATGCTGCTCTTCTGTTCCGACAGCGGCATAGCGCCGATGGTCAACGAGGAGGAAGTAGGTGCGCTGTTATCTTATAAAGGTGTGATGGGGTCGTTTGCCGACCCTGTCATCATGCTGTTCATCGGTGGTTTCGTGCTGGCCATTGCCGCTACTAAGACGGGGCTCGACGCCCAGCTGGCCAAGGTGCTGCTGAAGCCCTTCGGCACGCGCAGCGAGATGGTGCTGCTGGGTTTCCTGCTCGTGACAGGACTGTTCTCGATGTTCGTGTCGAACACGGCTACTGCTGCCATGATGCTGACGTTCCTGACGCCGGTGTTCCGCCAGTTGCCGCCCGAGGGTAAGGGCCGCACCGCCCTGGCCATGTCTATCCCCGTGGCAGCCAACCTCGGTGGCATGGGCACCCCCATCGGTACGCCCCCGAACAACATCGCCCTGAAGTATCTGAACGACCCAGAGGGTCTGAACCTCGGCCTCGGCTTCGGCCAATGGATGATGTTCATGTTCCCGCTCGTCGTCTTGCTGCTGTTCATCAGCTGGCGCCTGCTGCTGAAGTTCTTCCCCTTCACACAGAAGAGTATTGAGCTGAAGATTGATGGCGGCATGGCGAAGGGCTTCCACTCAACGGTGGTGGTCATCACGTTCATCGTCACCATCCTGCTCTGGCTGTCCGACCGCTTTACCGGCATCAATGCCAATACCGTGGCGCTCATCCCCTTCTGCGTCTTCGCCCTGACGGGTGTCATCAACAAGCGCGACCTCGAGCAGATTAACTGGAGTGTCATCTGGATGGTGGCCGGCGGCTTCGCCCTCGGTTACGGTCTCAACAAGTCGGGACTGGCCGAGAATGCCGTCGAGAGCATTCCTTTCGCCGAGTTCTCGCCGTTGCTCATCCTGCTGCTCGGCGGCGCCATCTGCTACGCTCTGTCGAACTTCATCTCCAACTCTGCCACAGCAGCCCTGCTCATGCCTATCCTGGCCATCGTTTGCGGTGCCATGGGCGACAAGCTTGCCCCCATCGGCGGCACGGGAACCGTGCTCATCGGCGTGGCCATCGCCGCCTCGTCGGCTATGATCCTGCCCATCTCGACGCCGCCTAACGCCCTGGCCTTTGCCACTGGCTTCGTTCAGCAGAAGGACATGGCGAAGATGGGTATCCTGATGGGTGTCATCTCGATGGTGCTTGGCTTCGGCCTCGTCTACCTGATGGGAACACTACACTTGATTTAGTAATCGTTAGAGAATAACTCGTATTTTTTTGAAACACGGAGTACACGGAGTACACAGAGATTTGCAACCTTGCTTCAATCTCCAATTCTCTGTGTTCTCCGTGTTCTCAGTGGTGAGAAAAGAGTGGTGCGCACCACTCTATGAAGAGCCTTGTAATACCATCTGGCTACAATTTCTCGCCGTAGCACAAGTCACCACAGTCGCCAAATCCGGGGACGATGTACTTGTGTTCGTTCATGCCCGGGTCGATGGCCGCACACCAGATGGTCGAACCGTCGGGCAGCGCATCCTTCACCACGTCGAGACCCTCGGGCGTGGCTATTACGCAACAGACATGAATCCTCTTCGGCTTCCCAGTCTTCTGCAGCGCCTCAATGCTCGCCGCCATCGAACCGCCTGTGGCCAGCATCGGGTCAACAATGACCAGCGTCTTGTTCTTCACGCTTGGCGATGCCATGTACTCCGTATGCACGCCCACCTCCGTATGCTCGCGGTTGGTGTACATACGGTAGGCCGACACAAAGGCGTTCTCAGCATGGTCGAATACCTTGAGGAAACCTTCGTGGAACGGCAGACCGGCCCTCAGCACCGTCGCAATGACCAGTTCGTCGTGGGGTAGGGGGATGTCCAGTGTGCCCAAGGGTGTGGTCACCGTCTTCGGCCTGTATTCCAGCGTCTTCGACAGCTCGAAGGCCATCATCTGGCCGATGCGCTCGATGTTGTTACGGAACAGCAGTCTGTTCTGCTGATACTTCTTGTCACGAATCTCAGCCATGAACAGGTTCATCACCGACGGTTGCTCAGAGAAATTGATAACTTCCACCATAATTTCTTGACTTTTACTATTATTCTCTTGGTATAAAATCTGTCAGCTTAAAGTTCTTCGCTCCGTGCCAGCTGGTGTCCGCGGAACTGCGCCACGACGAGGTGCAGCTGGGTAGGACCGCACAACAGGCGCAGCTTCTCGTCCGTCGCGTAGCGCGTTATCTGCTCCTTGGCCTCTGCCCATTGCACCTCGGCCTCCTCGGCTGTGGCCTCCTGCTTCAGGTACTTCAGTTCGATGATGAACGAGTGAGCCACCATAGGGTAGCGGCGCAGGTCGGGCAGCAGGAAGAAGTCACAGTAGCCGTGGCTCAGCTCCAGCTCGGGAGCGGTGAGGTAGTAGGGACAGAGCGAGAAGTAGGCGGTGAAGAACCCCTGGATGTTTCGCTCGCCCTCAATCAGACAGCGCACGGCACAAGTCTTTTCGTATTCGTCGCTGACAGTCTGGAGCAGCGGATGCCAGTCGCCGCTGACGGCTGCCTGTTGGAAAGCCTTGTCTATCTGCCAGTGGTTTACCGTGCGGATGCGGTCGTACTCTTCCAGCAGGTAGCCGTAGTACTGTTTCCTGACGTTGTTGTTCGGTATGCCAAGGCGCAGCGTAAAGCCGTTGGTGCCCGTGATGGTGAGCATACCATAGTAATACAGCAGGCTGACGAAGTTGTCGAACTTCACCATCTCCGAAGCAGGGAAGTAAGGCATGAGGTGGCTGTCGATATAGCCCTGCTCCGCTATCTGGTAGATGATGCTCTTGCGCTCCGGCTCCAGCTTGTCAATCTGTATCAGTTTCTTCATCTTCTGGTAGTCGGTGCGGGTGTTGGGGTTGACCATCTCGTCAGGCGAATGACCGTTCCTTACTTGGCTTCCTAAGTAGTAGAGTACCATGTCGCTGTTGAACATACGACTTTCAGACAGTCCTTCCTTTGCAAAGCAGTAGTTGTCGTACCACGGTTTCATTTCCTCAATCATCGCTTCGACGTCGCCCTTGATCCAGCCGGCTTCCGAATAATAGTTGAACATCTCGCGCACGTCATCCTCGCTGAAGCCGAGCATCTGGTTGACCGCAGCATCAGCGGTGATGTTCGTGGCAATGTTGTAGCCCGACGTCAGGTCGTCCATCGTCACGGGACTCACGCCGAGCATCAGCACCCGCTCGAAGTTGGCCTTGAAACTCTTGAAGATGTCGCGATAGAATCCCTCGCCGTGGGTCAGGCCGTGGTAGATGTCCTCGCCGTGCTGGTTCAGCACGGTATTGGTGAAGTTGTCGTACTCATCGACGATGAGGTAGAGGGGAACATGGTACATCTTGGCCTTACGACCGATAAGATTGAGCTTCCCGCCTGCTGTTGATGCTTCCTTCATGTCTTTGTAGAAGCCGTCGTAGAACAGGTGCTCATATTGCTGGGCAAAGCTGTCGCACTCCATGCCGCAATAGCTGTCGAAACTGTCGGCCAGCTCATCTATCGGCCCGAACACCAGAGAGAAGTCCAGGTGCAGCACGGCGTAGTAGTTCCTGTAGGCCGTGGGATGGCTGCCTATCCACAAGTCGCCGAACAGCTTGTCGAAACGGTCTTTCATGTTCACGTCGTAGTATGCCTTGAGCATACTCAGCAGGAGCGACTTGCCGAAGCGGCGGGGTCGGACGAGGAACAGATAACTGCTCGTCATCTCTAACCGGGGGATAAACATGGTTTTGTCTACATAGTAGTAATTCTGCTCGCGAAGGCGGGAGAAGTCGGAGATGCCGAGGGGCAGTTGTTTGGTGGTCTGAAGAGGTGGTGTCATAGTTTCTGATTCTTACAACGCTGCAAAAATACACAAAAATCCCCGAAACGCCAAACGTTTCGGGGATTTTCAAAGAAAAATGCATAGCATTACACTGTGAGTGACTTGCCATCAATCAAAAGGGAATGGATCAAACTGGGAGTTGTTGAATAGCATTCGAATTTGGGCTTCCTTATCGCCTTCTTCGTCTATGCCGCCAAAGTCCATACCGTTATTACTCGTCACGCCACTGGCTGCCAAAATTGTATCTTCCACTAAACATTCCAATATTTCCGCTATCGGAGACATATATATCTTTTTCATAGCCTACTTACTTTTTTACGTATTTCTTACCATCAATAATATACACGCCCCCTCCTGCCTTGCTTGAACGCAGGCCACTGAGATTGTAGACATTCCCATTTGCAACATTTCTCGCTCTATCAATCTCACCGATAGCCGTAGTCTCACCGTCAACATTGATCTGGAGTCTTGCACTGAAGTGCCCCTCCTGACCTAACACAGCACCCAATTCAAACCAGCCTCGGAAAGCCTTCACAACCGACTTGCCTTTAGAGTACCACAGTTGGCCGTTGTTTATAAACAGCGCATTGGCAGGCACCTTTGTATTGACAAACGTACCCACGAACTTGCCCTGGATACCATTGTCATCGGTCTCGGTAGGTATCAGCGAGTTTGATATCTTCACATTACTAACATCGAAGCCTTCCATACTTTTGCTTGTCTTGATTAGGAAGGGCTTGCCTGCTGTCAACACATTCTCCTCTGAAAGTGTGTAAGTAGAGAAGTTCAGGACAATTGCTTTCGGAGTCACTCCATCGTCGTTATAGGTAGTCGTGAATCCCTGAAATGCTGCTAATTCCACATTACTGCCAAAGACCTCTTCTACCATTGCCTTTGTCATAGTGAATGGCAGACAGATGGTATTCCAGACATTGGCAATGATGCTTCGTTGTATGCTCACATTTATCAGGTTCTCCGTCGGTTCTGGTGCCGTCGTTGAGTTTTCGTCAAGCGTAACAACCTTGAGGTCCAGTACATACGGATTACTTGGAATCCCAATCGCATTCTGGGATTTGAACTCTAATTGTTGTTCGGTCACGACTCTTTCCGTTGCCGTTGATGCTTGATACACCTTAAACGTTATCGTCTCACCACTTTGCCTGTTACTGCGAATGCGCAGGTAACAATAGTTGTTACTGCCTACGGTTTGAACAGACGCAATCCCGCGACACTCATCTTCGCAAAAGGCTGCAACCTCATAGTCAGACAAGTTAGAAGCAACAGACCCATTAGCGGTTACCGTTGCAAAGACAGTCATGTCATATTGATAGGCATAAGGGTCGAACGTCCAATGAGGGTCTTCCGCATGCACGCTTCCCCCAAAGACAATTATTAGCAATAAGGCAATCCCTATATGATATAGTATTCGCATAATAATTTAGTTGTTGGTTGCTTTAATCACTTTTTCATAATACACTTTGCCGTCTGTCAGAACGATGGCTACCACATAGACGCCCGACTGTAGCCCGCTAACATCAATACCCTGATCGGAATAGCCGTTCTGGGCTAAGTTCACAGCACCGTCACTCGACAAGACCTTGATGGTCTTGATATGCTCAGTATCACCATTGATATAAAGGGTACTGCGTAAGGGCTTGGGGTAGATGGTATAGCTTTCCGTTAATGTCTGGGCTATATCGGTCGTTCCGTTGACGTGAAGTGCCATCGGATTCTGGTAGCTTCCTTCTTGCTGTCCTTGGAACATGATTGTCTCGCTAATGACATATTCATTGCCCGTTGCATTCTCCCAAGCCTTAAACGTCACTTGCTGATCTGTAGACAGCGTACCATGAATTGTCATGAACAAGATGTCACCGACATATTTGCCCACGCCTCGGCACTCATCTCCACAGAAAGCTCCTACGGTGTATGCTCCCTCAACGGTTGGCGCGCCATCTACAAACAATCGTCCTATAACGGTGGTGTTGTCAGGATAGCCGTTAGCATCGTAATTCCAAGGACCAGGCCGCCTTACATTTACTCTTGACAGACTTGGCTCATCCATAACAGGGAATACCCTCGTCGCCGGATATTTAAACTCAGCTGCATTGGTGGCATAATACATATAACCCTCGCCTGGCTTCATCTGGGTAAGCGTGCCTACCCACTTACCGCCAGTGAACGTTGAGAAGTCATCAATGGCTTTCACCACGTCGTTCTCAGCCGGAGTCAGGTTTGCCAAGGCATTTTCCAATCTGTGATTGCCAAGGGGCACATAGCCAATCCAGTTCCAGCCCTTATGCAGTTTCATCGTGGTGGTCTCAGGATTACTGCCGATACCCGTCCACGCATGACTGATGTTTTCACTGACCTTTAGCTTGTAGCCGTCCTGCGGAGCAATGGTGGTCAGTCCACCCGTCAGTCCATAGACAGGGTCATTGATTAGCTCGTCCATCACGCCCACAAAACGCTCAGTAGCTGCCTCAATGGGGTTTAGGAACTGCTTGGCATCCTTGTTTTCTGCCTCCGACAGGTTCGACGATACCCAGTTCCACCCTTTTTTCAGGTCTAACTCGAGGTTGACACCGCCCGAAACCTTTACCTCGTAGGCCAGAGATGGATCGGAGTAGCAAACCCCATTGGAGGCTGCCACATAATAAACACCGTCCTCCTCGGGTGTGAACTTCTGCTCGGTTTCACCATCTATCGCCGTACCGTCTTGACGGAACCACTGGTTGCCTTTGGCGGCAGAAGACACGAGTGTCTTCGTCCCCTCCACCGTTACAATAGGCATTTCAAGCGGCTTATGCACCGTCAGCTCCAGTACATAGACGCTGTCGCACATATAGTCATTGCTGCGTGAGAAAGCATAGTTGCCCGTCTTGTCATACTCCTCACCATGGAACAGGCACGACTCACCTTCGCAGACATCCACCTTCAGTGTATCAGCCTTAGGTTTCACCAATACTTTTTCCAGATTCAGCTTGAATGCTTTTGAATAACTCAATCCGCCGTCATCAGTGGTGCTGATGCGCACCTCATAGCACTCGCCGTCGGCGCACTTGAACGAGTTCTTAATCTCCAAGCGGTCTTCCGTTATCTGGAAGAGGTCATTATGGATAGCGCCGTCACCCTCGGCCAAGGCGTAGGTGAACGTCTTTTCGTCTTCCGAGTCAACAGAGGTCAGTTTGCCGACAAAACCGCCTGCCTCCAAGTCGTCCTGAAAGATGGTGTCGCTGAGGGCGATGTCCGTCGGGGCTTGGTTGAAGTTCAGAATCACGTCGGGTTCTTCCTTGGCAGGCTCGCGGTTGCCGGTGTTGTCAACGGCTATCGTATATAGCTTATACTGCTTGCCTGCCTCAACAGGGAATAGTAAGATGGTGTCAACGGCTACGGTGTCAATTTCTTCATAGATGCCGTTGTGGTTAGCCATATAAAGCAGCAGATGCTTCACACCAGACCCTCCTTCATCATCCTTGGCTGTAAAAGTAAGTTGATAGGTCCCTCCTGTTGCAGGGTCTATAGTAGCCCCCTCGGGGGCAGAAGGGGGGGCTACCTTGCTCTCCGGGTTGCCCGCATCAATCTTGTTGCACCAGCGGTTAGTGGGGATGGTATCGTTTTGGTCGAAGACAATCTTAGCTTGGATGCTGACGGTATCGCCGGTATGCAGGTCGTCCTGCAGTCTCAGGGAGAAAGTGACGAAGCCCTCGCCGATGTGGGTGCTGTCGTTGATGGGCAGCATACCACGGTCGGTCTGCCAGGGGTTTGTGCCTGTCTCTGGGTCGATGGAGTTGAAGGTCCAGAAGCCTTGCTGCTTGGTCACGTCGATGCCTGCCGTCAAGTCAACGTATATCTGCATGGAGTCGCGCAGGTCTAAGCGGTCTTGGTAGGCGGCAGGGGACTTGTCAACTGTCCATGACCTGTTGGCGAAACCGAAGGTGCCGAGACCGAAACCACGCATGGCTACCTTGTTCCAGAAGTCGAAGCGGACATCCACGTATTGGGCGTTGGCCAAGGCCAGCTCTGGAGCGTTCTCAAAGCGGATGGTATAGTTCAACACGTCGTAGATGCTCACCCATCTTACGGAGTCATAGCCCTCCGGGCCTATCAGGTCGTTGGGGTCACCTGATGGCAGCATCGTGATTGTGCCGTCATCGCCGTGATGTCTATCTGGGTCTTTTTGGTCTGGTGGGTTCTTGTCACCGCCATCACATTCTTTCTGTGCGTTTGCTGCCGTGAGGCAGAGTAGCATAGACAAAAATAATAATATTCTTTTCATATCTTTCAATTTTTGTTCTTTAATTGTTTAAGTTCTTCTTGTCGGAGTTCCCGGCAGCGTCGAAATGCTGTTTTTCTTATCGTCGGAATCCCCGACAGTGTCGAAATATTCTTTTATCTCATAAAAAATGACATTTATTGTTTCCGTAAAAACCTATCGAGTTCTATTTACTCTTCTTGATTTCTTTACCATATTGCGTTTTGACTTCAGGGCTCTTTTCTTTTCATTAGCCTGTTGCCTTTTAGTTCTATTTGCTAAATTTTTATTTCTTGCCAAATTAATTCTGTGTTCAGCATAGTTTCCAGCACCATCACTAATTACACTGCCAACAAAACCAGAAGCGCCACTATTAATAGCTTTTTGAATATTAATGTTTCCATTATTATCAAAATAGTCATCTGCTATACTTTGGAAAGAACTACCATAAAAACCGTTTAAAGCACTTAATCCTGTCTTTTGCAATCCATTATAGTTTGATGCACCTATTTTATTACCTATAGCTCCTGTTGCTACATTGATTCCAACGTCTGCGAGGACTTCTCCTGATGTTGTATTTAATGGGGAGAAAGTACCACAATCCTCATCATAATAATTCTCCCATGCAGCAAAATTAGCACTTACTCCAAGAGCTAACAGAGGCAATTGTGGATTTCCTGTTATGGTACCAGCCACTGATAGTCCTGTGATGGCACCAGCTTTTGTCATTTCGTAAGCAACTTTACCCGAACTTGTATTTCTCCAACTAAATGTGTTGTCTTCTGGATTATAATATGTACTCCATCCTGCTACATTCATTGATGCTAAAACAGCAACAACACCCCATGCAACAAGAGGTACAATCCTACCACTTGGGTCCTTATATTTGATGGGATTATTAATTGCATAATTATAATCATTAAAACCGTCAGCATATAGTAAAGGATCATGCTGCAAAAATCTTCCTAAAGATGAATACAAGCTTCGGGCCCTATAATAATATAAATTATTGCCGTCATACTCTCTTCCTGTATAAAGACTATTTTTAAAAGATGTTTCGTCATTTATTTCTAAACCATTGTTATCTATAAATGATATCTTTCCATAATCATCATACTCCATCTTTATGTGAATTATTCCCGTGTTATTTGTAAGAGCCATTGTTGATCCTATATGATTAAGATGGGTATAATACCTGTCATCCCCTTTCTTCATCTGCAATGCTTCGTCAATATCATTACCATACAGATATGACGTGGTGACACCATCCGCTTCCTCTTCCACCATCTGGTCGCCCACATAATAGAATAAAGTGTTGTTTTTGGCGATGCGGCGGCTGAGGGCGTCGTACTTGTAGGTACCGACGGTTTCATCAACGCTGACGAGCTTGTTATTGAAGTCGTAGGCATAGGTGTGCTTGTCATCGTTGAGCATATTGCCGTTGTCGTCGTACTGCGGGGTGAAGCTCAGTCCGCCGGTGATGCTGGTGTAGGCATTCACGTTGTTGGAGGTGTAGTTGGTGGTGACGCCGTTCTCCAATACCTTGACGCGGTTGCCGAGGAGGTCGAACTGGTAGGACTTATCGACGGTGGTGCCGCGCTTGAAACTGGTTAACTGGCTGATGACATCGTAGCCATAGCTCTCAGTACGGTCGGCGTTGAGGAGGTCGCGGCGCTGGGTCATGTTGCCGATGGCGTCGTAATCCATTTCGAGGCTCATGATGTCATGATCAGCGGTGATGCTCGACAGCCAGCCGTTCTCGTTGTAGCCGTAGGTGGTGGTGATGCCGTTGGCATAGCCCTGGGTGGTCTTCTGTCCGGCGGCATTGTAGGCCATCGTTACCACCTCCTCGCCGTTCTGCAGGATGGAGGTGATGAGGTCGCGGGCGTTGAGGTGCTCTTCCACCTTCATGCCGGAGGGATAGGTCAACGTTCTCTTCCCTGCTGCCACATCATAACTATAACTCGTCACCTTGCCATTGAGCGTTTCGCTCAACAGGCGGCCTGCATTGTCGTAGGTAAAATTGACGGTGGCATCCTTGTTGACGGCGGAAAGCATACGGCTGATGCCGTCGTAGGTGTAGCGGTCGGTGGTGCCGTCGGGATAGGTCTTGGTGAGCAGATTGCCAAGTTTGTTATACTCATACTTGAACTCACGGCCAGCACGATCCTTGGAGGCCACGACGCGGCCCAGCTCGTCGTAGGTGTACTGGAGCGAGAGGCCGTTGGCAAAGGTGATGGCCGTGTTCTGGTTCAGCGCATCGTAGGCGTAGGTGGTGGCGTTGCCCTTGGCATCGGTAGCCTTGGCGAGGTTGCCGTTGGCATCGTACTCGAACTGCGTCTTGGCACTGAGGGCATCGGTGTGGGTGAGCTGCTGGTTGAGCGAGCTGTAGGTGTAAGTGGTGGCGTTGCCCTTCGCGTCGGTGACGGTGAGCAGGTTGCTGTTACCGTCGTAGGCGTAGGTAGTGGTGGCTCCCGTGGGCAGGGCCTCGGTGGTGCGACGGTTCAGCGCATCGTAGGTGTAGGTCATCGTGCGGTCGAGACCGTCGGTGACGGTGAGCTGGTTGCCGTTGCCGTCGTAGGTGTATTTGGCGATGAGGCCCATGTTGTCGGAGAGCTGCTCCACGCGGTCCAGACGGTCATAGAAGTACTGGAGCACGTTGCCGTTAGGCTGGAAGACGGAGGTGAGGTTGCCCTTCGCGTCGTAGTCGTAGGTCGTGGTCTCACCGGCGGCGTTGGTCTGGGTGAGCAACTTGTTCTTCTCGTTCCAAGTGAAGGTCTGCGTGTTGCCGATGGGGTCGGTGACGCTGAGCACGTTGCCCTTGCCATCGTAGGTGTAGGTATAGGTGCCACCCTGCGGGTCGGTCTGCGTGAGCACATTGCCGAGGGCATCGTAGGTGTAGGCATGGATCTGGTTCTTGGCGTTCTTCACGCGGACGATGTTGCCCACCTTGTCGTAGCTGACGGTGGTCTCGTTGCCGAGGGCGTCGGTCTGCGAAGTAATCTGGTTGTTCTTGTCGTAGGCGTAGGTCGTGGTGTTGTTGCGCCCGTCGGTCAGCGAGGTAATGTTGCCACATTGGTCGTAGGCGTAGGTGGTGGTGTAGCCTGCGGCATCCATCACCTTCTGCGTCGTTCCGTCGGCATTGTAGGTCGT
>CAMHIS010000020.1 GCA_946185285.1 uncultured Prevotellaceae bacterium | reverse complement strand
GACGAGGACACCCGCCAGGTGGACATGCTCCACAAGCGCATCTCCCGTCTGCAGCCCTTCGACCGTGCCATTGTCCTGCTCTGGCTCGAGAACCTCAGCTACGAGGAAATCGGACAGATTGTCGGTATCACTGCCAAGAACGTCAGCGTCCGTCTGTACAGAATCCGTGAACAACTTAAGAAAATGTAAAAAGTAAAAAGGTAAAAAAGAAAGGAACCCATTATGCAGAACGATATGGAATTAGAGAGCATGCGCCAGCAGCTGGGCACGCTCAAGGAAAAACTCAATCAACAGGACATACTGAACGACCACATCATACGCCGTTCGATGAAGAAGGATGTGAACAACATCACCCGCCACTACAACATCATCATGGCCATTGGACTGTTTATGGTACCTTACGGCTACTGGTGCTTTGTGAAATTGTGCGGTCTCTCTTACATCTTCTGGATTGCCACCAGCATTTTCATGCTCATCTGTGCAGGTGCCACCTTCTACAACAGTCGCAAAATCAGTGATCCCGAACTGATGAGCCACAGTCTGGTAGAGGCCCGCAAAAAGGTGGCCAGCGCCAAAAAGTTTGAATCCAACTGGCTGTTGTTTGGCATTCCCGCCGTCATCCTATGGATAAGCTGGTTCTTCTACGAGATCTATCAGATCCAGGGAGGTGATTTTAACAACGGATTCTTCTGGGGCGGTTGTGTTGGTGGTATCATCGGCGCCGTCTGCGGCATCAAGATGCACTTCAAGACCCAGCGCCAGTATCAGGACATCATCGACCAGATAGAGGACCTGACCAATGACAAGTAACTCGTAAGGCTGATAGGTTCAGACGCTTGAACCTATCAGCTTATTTTCCGTTCTATGACTTCCAGGCACATACGTGTGTTGTGGTAGGGGCATTTCCAGAAGCCGGCCTTGTCGTCGTCGCGGTTGACGGTGCCGTCGGGTCGGCGGCTCCAGTACCACTCGCCGTTTTCGTGGTCGATGAGCTGGCTCTTGATGTACTGCCAGCAGCGCTCCGCCTTGTCGAGGGCCGAGGGGTCGCCGAAATGCTGGTAGATGTTCATCCAGCCGACGACGTTCTCGGCCTGTACCCACCAGTGGCGGTCGTCGTCGGTGCGGCCTGTGTCGAGGTTGGCCTCGTGAATCATCGAGCCGTCGGGGCATAGGCCTTTCTCAGAGGCTCGGGCCACCATTTGGACGATAGGCTCCACCCTCGCCAGGACTGTCGGGTCGCCTAATACCTGGGCGGCTTCGTGGAGCAGCCATGAGCACTCGATGTCGTGGCCGTAGCTTTCGATGTGGACGGGGGCGGGACTCCAGTCCATGTTGAAGAAGAGGCCGAGGTGGCGGCTTTCGGGGTTCAGGATTTTGGCGGTGAATAGGGTGATGAGGTTGCGGAGGGCAGCGGCAACGCCGCTGCACAGCGAACTGGGGGCGGCGGATGTAGATGCGAGGGCGCGGAGAAGGTTGGTGTAGGGCTCGAGGATGTGGAGGTGGGTGTTTTGGGATTTGGGGTAGTTCTGGTCGAGGGCGGAGAGGCGCATGTCGGCGATGGGCTGCCAGTCGCGGGTGCAGGCCTCGATGTAGCCGTTGTGGACGGGGTCGAGGGAGTGGGCCTCAATGCACTTGTAGAGGGTGACGGCCTGATTGAGGGCCTCGCGGTCGCCGGTGGCCCGGGCGTATTCCGAAAGGGCGTAGATGGCGAAGCCGATGGCGTAGAACTGTTTCTTCGTGTCCAGGGGTCGGCCCTTGTGGTCGAGGCTCCAGTATACGCCGCCGTATTCCTTGTCGATGAAGTGGTCGAGGAAGTAGTCCTTGGCACGGGTGGCGGCGGTTAGGTAGGAGAGACAGGCAGAGTGGGCCGGATGGGCGGTCTGGGTGCTTAGTACGCGGTAGGCTGCTGAGAATGACCAGAGGATGCGGGCGTTGAGGATGGCGCCTTTCTCGGCCTCGGGGTGCAGTTGGCCGTTGCCGTCGATGCGTCCGTAGAAGCCGCCGTTCTCGTGGTCGACCATCTTATCAAGCCAGAAACGCAGGATGTTGTTCTCCAGCACATCCTGCATTTCTTGTTTCATCGTCTTTACGCGTGCGTTCATTTTTTAATAGGATAAATCTTTATCAACAACACCATCAGGGCAGCAATGACGGCCGGTATGAGGGAGAAGAGCGCCCATACCATCGACAGCACCGAGTCGGTGATGCTGGCGGGGTCGACCATCGTGTTGCCCATTTCGTCGGTCATCATGCTGGCACCAGCCAGTCCGAGGAAGAGTGCCACGAGCGAGCCGCTGATGGCTGTGCCGAACTTCTGGGCCATTGTTCCGCTGGAGAAGATGAGTCCCGTCGAGGAGGTGCCGTTCGTCTCGGTGGCGTAGTCGGCCACGTCGGCATACATCGACCACAGCAGGGGCGAATAGATGCCGATGCCCACGCTGGTAAGGATGACCAGGGCCACCATCACCCAGATATAGTCGGGACTCATGGGAATGAAGAAGAAGCCGATGGAGAAGACCAGGCAGATGATGGCAGCGGCGCTGAAGGCCTTGCGCTTGGAGCCCATCCACTCGGTGAACTTGGGCGACACACCGCCGAAAATCATGCAGGTCAGTTCGCCGAAGGTCATGAACACGGTGTAGTTGATGATGAGTCCGCTGACGGTGACATCGCCCTTCAGACAGTATTCGAAGAGGTAGCCAGCCACGGCATAGCGGAAGCCGTTGAAGAAGTTGGTGCAGACGCCGATGAGCGTCAGGATAATCCAGGGCTTGTTGTGGAACAGGTCGGCGAAGGGCTTCAGCGAGAACTTCTCGGCGCGGACGGGCTTCAGCCGCTCCTTCGTCAGCAGGCCGCAGGCCAGCGTGCCCACCGTGGCCAGCAGACCGAAGAAGGCCCCGAGGACGGCGTACTGGTGCTGGTCGGTGCCGCCCACCATCTTCTGCAGGTAGGGGAACGACAGCAGTGTGATGAAGCCCATGGCGTAGGCGCCCACCATGCGGAACGACGAGAACTGGTTCTTCTCGTTGTCGTCGTCGGTCATCACGCCGAGGAGCGAGCCGTAGGGCACGTTGACGGCGGTGTAGACGGCCATCATCAGCAAGTAGAGCGAGTAGGCCCAGATGCGCTTGCCCACGGGACCGAAGTCGGGTGTGTAGAGCAGCAGGGCGAAGATGAGGCCCAGGGGCACGGCACCGAAGATGAGCCACGGCCGGTAGGTGCCCCAGCGCGACTGTGTGCGGTCGGCCAGCGACCCCATCAGCGGGTCGGTGACGACGTCGAACATACGTGCGATGAGCATCAGTGTGGCTGCATCGGCAAACGTCAGTCCGAATACATTGGTGAAGAACAGCGGGAAGGCTATCGACATAACTTTCCACGTGATGCCGCCGGCGGCGGCGTCGCCTAAGGCATAGCCTATTTTCTCTTTTAGTGTTGCCATAAGGATTTACTATTTAACGATTTTCGATTTTCGCTTCGTTGGCGTGGTTCTTGGCGATGAGTCGCTTGATGGCTTCCACGCTGGCGGCGGTGGTCAGGCCGTCCTGCGGGGTGTGCAGGCAGTAGTCGGTGAGACGGTCGACGCTTGACACGGCCACGTGCATACGGGTGTCGGCGGTGGCGTAGTAGATGAGCACACGACCGTCGTCGTCCATAATCCAGCCGTTGGCGAAGGCCACGTTCATCACGTCGCCGACGTACTCCTGGCCCTCGGGGACGAGGAAGTAGCCGCCGGGCTGGGCGATGACCCGCGTGGGGTCGTCGAGGGCCGTCATATACATATACAGCACGTAGCGCAGGCCGTCGGCCGTGCCGCGCACGCCGTGGGCCAGGTGCAGCCAGCCCTGTGGGGTCTTCAGCGGGTGAGGACCCTCGCCGTTCTTTACCTCGGTGATGGTGTGGTAGTGGCGGGCATTGATGATGCGCTCCCCGGTGACGGCGGCGTTGGTGATGTCGTCGACCAGTGTCCAGCCGATGCCGCCGCCCGAGCCGGCGTCGACGAAGCCGTCCTGCGGACGGGTGTAGAAGGCGTAGCGCCCGTCGACGAACTCCGGGTGGAGCACGACATTGCGCTGCTGGCTTGCCGAGCGGAGGTCGGGCAGGCGTTCCCAGTTAATCAGGTCATGGGTGCGGGCGATGCCGGCGGTGGCCGTGGCGGCGCTGAGGTCACCGGGCTGCGACGGGTCGTGACGCTCGGCACAGAAGACGCCGTAGATCCAGCCGTCCTCATGCTGTGTCAGGCGCATATCATAGACATTGGTGACGGGGTCGTCGGTGTCGGGCATGGTGATGGGCTCCGGCCAGAAGCGGAAGCCCTGGATGCCGTCGGGACTCTCGGCCACGGCGAAGAACGACTTGCGGTCGGCCCCCTCGACGCGGCAGACCAGCAGGTACTTGTCGTCCATCTTGATGGCACCGGCATTGAACACGGCGTTCATCATGATGCGCTGCATGAGATGTGGGTTGTCGTGCTCCGAGAAGTCGTAGCGCCACTCTAACGGCGTATGCTCAGCCGTCAGGATGGGGTAGCGGTATTTCTCGTAGATGCCGTTTCCACAGGGAACCGGTTCGTTCTTGCGGGTCAGCAAGGCCTCGTGGCGTTCATGGAGAGCCTTCACTCTGTCTTGGAAATCGCTCATATCGCTCTATTTCAATTCAAACACGCGGCTGAAATACTCTTCCCTCAGAGGCACCTCGATGCCGACGTCCATCAGGAAGCGGCCTGAGAACTGCTTGCCGCTGAGCTGGCAGGGGCGCTGGCCTATGCGCACGTTCTTCTCGGTCAGGGTGTAGGTCTTGTCGGGAGCCAGTCCGGCGAGGCGGATGCGGGGCAGCTGCTGGCCGTAGTAGTTCTCAATCTTGTAGACGAAGAGCACAGCCGCCGAGCGGGAGTCGTCGGTGAACATCAGCGACGACACACCCTGATGGTCGTAGGGCGAGATGAGGCGATAGAGGTTGCCCGTCTGCACGACCTTCCGCAGTTCCTTGTAGTCCTTGAAGCAGGTCTCCACCTGTTGGCGCTCGCCGTCGGTCATGTCCTTGGGCTGCAGTTCGATGCCGAGGCGGCCGCTCATGGCCACGTCGCAGCGGAACTTCACAGGGATGACGCGCCCGCCGGTGTTCCAGTAGGGACAGTGGTTGATGTGGGCGGCCATGGCGTTGGCGGGGAAGAACATCGACGTGCCCCACTGTATGAAGACGCGCTGCAAGGCGTCGGTGTTGTCGCTGACCCAGAACTCGTCGAAGTATGGCAGCAGGCCGTAGTTGGCGCGGCCGCCGCCCGAGGCGCAGTCCTGAATGACCACCTTCGGGTATTTCTCGCGGATGCGCTTCAGCACCTTCAGCAGTCCCAGCTGGTAGTCGACGTAGAGGTTCGACTGCTTGTTGGCGGGCAGGTATAGCGAGCCGTAGTTCTGGATGGCGCAGTTGGCGTCCCACTTGATGTAATAGATTTCAGGGTTGTTGGTCAGCAGGTTGTCGACCACGCCAAAGACGAAGTCCTGCACCTTGGGGTTGGTCAGGTCGAGGACGACCTGCGTGCCGCCGCGACCCTGCTTCAGCTGGCGGCCCTTGGTCTGGAGCACCCAGTCGGGGTGCTTCTCGTAGAGTTCGCTCTTGGTGTTGGCCATCTCAGGCTCTATCCAGATGCCGAACTTGATGCCCTTCTCTGCGGCAAAATTGCAGAGCGTACCGAGGCCGTTGGGCAGTTTCTGGCGGTCGACCATCCAGTCGCCGAGCGATGTGGTATCGTCCTTGCGCGGGTACTTGTCGCCGAACCAGCCGTCGTCCATCACGAACAGTTCGCCGCCGAGTTTTGCGATGTCGTCCATCATCTGCTTCATCCGCTCCTCGTTGATATTGAAGTACAGACCCTCCCAGGAGTTCAGCAGGATGTCGCCCACATTCATACCTCGGTGCAACATACCGCAGGTGCGCGCCCAGCGGTGGAAGTTGCGGCTCACGCCGCTCATGCCCTCGTCGGAGTAGGTCAGGGCCAGGTGGGGCGTCTCGAACGTCTGCTTCGGTTCCAGTACATAGTGACCGGCGGTCGGGTCGATGCCGGCATAGAGGTGGTGCTGGCGGTTGTCGGTGGTGTTCAGGCGCAGTTCGAAGTTGCCGTTCCAGCAGAGGACGGCGCCGATGGTGCGCCCCCGGTTCTCCTGCGGCTGGCCGTCGAGCGAGAGCATCAGCTCGGGCGCGTCGACCTGTGCGTTGCGCGCACCGTCGGAGTTGCGGATGGTCTTCACGCCGCGCGTCAGCGGCTCCTGTGTCATGCCGGCTTCCGCAGCCCAGTCGCCGTGGAGGTGGGTCACCCACACGTCGCCCTGGCGGAGGGCCAGGTGGCCCGAGTCGTAGCGCTTCAGTGTGATGGCCCGCTTCTCCTGGTGCTCGATGCTGGTCCAGGTCTCGATGACGTCCACCTTATTATATGCCTTATAGTAGAGCTTGACGGTGACGGGCAGCAGCTTGTCGGCCATCGTGAAGACGTGGGTGACGGCAGAACCGTCGTCCGTTGTTGAGTAGCCGGTGACTTGCAACTCCAGGTTCTGGTCGCCGTTGGCGTGCTCCACCTGAATGGCGGACAGGTGAATGACATCGACCGTGCCGAAGGCCGGCAGTGCCGGGAAGTTGAGGTCGTTGCCGGCATCGCGAAGCTCCTGCATCGTTGCCGTCTTAGCCCCGAAGTAGGCCATGCGTAAATCCTGTCCCTCGGCTGCGTGCAGCAGCATCTTCATGCCCGGGGTCTCGACGGTCACGTCGCCCTGCCAGGCCAGTGCCGGCAGTGCTGTGGCGAGGAGCATTGCTCCTGATAAGATAATGGTCTTTTTCATCATTGTTATAGGTTTGACCTTGCAAAGGTATAAAAAAAAAGTGAAAAGTGGAAAATGGGAGGTGAAAAGTGGAAGCGAAATAAGAAATATTTCGTATCTTTGCCCCAAAAATACGTAAACAGATGAAAAAGACACTCTTTATTATCGCCATGTTGCCACTCTGGCTGACGGCTTTGGCAGACCGTCCGCAGTTTGGCCAGCAACCGAAGCTGGTGGTTGGCATCGTGGTCGACCAGATGCGCTGGGACTACCTCTCGCGTTACTATGACAAGTTCACGGACGACGGATTCCGCCGCCTGATTGATGACGGCTTCTCGTGCGACAACTGCCTCATCAACTACTTCCCCACCATTACGGCCATAGGCCACACATCGGTCTATACCGGTACGACACCCGCCTTCCACGGCATCTGCGGCAACAACTTCTTCATTGACGGCCGCGCGACGTACTGCACCGACGACTCGACGGTAGCCGCCGTTCCCGCCGACTCTCCGGCGGGCAAGAAGGGCCGGATGTCGCCGCGCAACATGCTTTCGACAACCATCGGCGACCAGCTGCGACTGCATACCGACTTCGCGTCGAAGGTCATCGGCATCAGCTACAAGGACCGCGCCGCCATCCTGCCCGCCGGTCATGCCGCCAACGGCGCCTACTGGCTCGACACGAAGGGGCTGCAGTTTATTACGTCGACCTACTACTGTAACGACCTGCCCGACTGGGTGAAGCAGGAGAACCGCCGACTGAAGCAGAACAGCGAGGCGCAGAAGGCGGGAGCGGACATCGGACTGTACCCGCTCTGCGGCACCATCACCACCGACATGGCCATTGCCGCCCTGAAGGGTGAGCAACTGGGCAAGGGCAAACAGACCGACATGCTCTGTGTCAGCTATTCGCAGACCGACGTCATCGGCCATAAATACAGTACCCGTGGCGAGCACACCGACCAGGCCTACCTGCAGCTCGACCGCGACCTGGGCCGACTGCTGAAAGCGCTCGATGCGCAGGTGGGTCAGGGAAACTATCTGCTCTTCCTGACTGCTGACCACGGTGCCGCCCATAACTTCCAGTTCATGCAGGACCACAAGATGCCTGCCGGCAAATGGGAAGACCCGGGCGTGAAGAACAGCGTCGAGGCCTATATCGCCAAGAAGTTGGGCAACACCAAGCCCGTCATCCTGGCTGAGCAGGACTACCGCTATTACCTGGACCGTCCGTCCATCAGCAGTCAGGGGCTGGACTACGAGCAGGTGAAGGCCGCGGCCATTGAGTGTCTGCGCCAGCTGCCACACGTCCAGTTCGTCGTCGACTTCGAGCGTGCCGCCCAGCAGCCGCTGCCGCCAGTCATCCGCGAGCGTGCCCTGATGGGCTACCACTACCGTCGCTCGGGCGACATCCTCGTCGTGCCCGAGCCGGGCTACTACACCTTCGGCAGATGGTCGTCGCCCATAGGCACCACCCACGGCGAGTGGAACCCCTACGACGCCCACATCCCCCTGCTGTTCTTCGGCTGGGGTGTCAGTCACGGTGCCACGTCGCGCGAGGTACATATCAACGACATCGCGCCCACCGTGTGCCAGATGCTGCACATCCAGCAGCCCAACGCCTGCACCGGCGAGGCCATTACGGAGGTAACCGATCATCAATAACCCTCTGATGGCCACCAGCGTCTTTCAGCGCCCGGCGTGGGTAGCGGTCTTCGCCTTCACGGCGGCCTTTGTCTGGGGGTGGGCCTATCCGCTCATCAAGCTCGGTTTTGCTGAGTTCGGCATCAGCGAGGACATGACCGGCAGCAAGATGCTCTTTGCCGGCATACGTTTCTGTCTGTCGGGAGTCATCATCCTTACTGTAGCCAAGTGTACCCGCCGGTCGTTTGCATTCAGGGATTCGGCGGGGAGCGTAACAGGCAGCATCCTCTATCTGCTGCTCTTCGCACTCCTGAACACCACCCTCCACTATGCCGCCTTCTACATCGGACTCTCGCATAGTCAGGGGGCGAGGGCGGCCATCCTCAATTCGCTGAGTGTCTTTACGCTGGTCATCCTTGCCTGTGTGTTCTTCAAGAGCGACCAGATGACCGTCAGGAAGATTCTAGGCTGTGTCGTCGGTTTCCTCGGTATCCTGACGCTGAACCTCGGCGGCAAGGAGAGCGGTGCCTTCACGCTGCTCGGCGACGGCATGATCATCGTCAACGCCCTCTGTGGCGCCTTTGCCGGATTGATGACGCGCGGCGTCAACCGGCGGGTGGATGTCTTCGTCGGCACGGGCTACAGCCTGGGCGTGGGCGGAGCCCTGCTGATAATCCCCGGACTGCTGTTGGGCGGCTCGCTGCCGCACACCTCGCTCTGGGGCTTCGTCATCCTGCTGCTGCTCATCGGCATCTCTACCATCGGCTTCGCGCTCTACAACAAGCTGCTGACCTGCAACCCGATGGGGAAGGTCGCCATTTGGAACTCGCTCATTCCCGTCGTCGGGGCCGTCACCTCCTGCCTCTGTCTGGGCGAGACCTTCCATCCGAAATACATCCTTGCCGCCGGCATGGCCGCCGTCGGCATCTACATCATCAACAAAGGGAAGAAATGAAATATGAAATGGAAAGTAATAGCATTCGACGCTGACGATACGCTGTGGGACTGCCAGTCGCACTTTGAGCGGGTGGAGCAACGGCTCTACGGGCTGATAGCCCCTTACAGTGACGACCCTGCCCACGAACTGTTCGTCACCGAGAGCGGCAATATGGCCGACTTAGGCTATGGCTGCAAGGCGTTCACAATATCTGTTATAGAGACGGCACTGCGCGTGGGCGGCAGCCATGTCAGTGTTCAGCAACTTTCCGGGCTGCTGTCCGCCTGCAAGCAGCTGCTCCACCTTCCGGCAACGCCGCTGCCGGGCGTGGAGGAGACGCTCCAGCGACTGCGCGAGGAGCGCGACTACCGCATGGTGTGCTTCACCAAGGGCGAGCTGCAGGACCAGGAGAACAAGCTGAAGCGCTCAGGACTGCTCCGCTTCTTCGACGACGTGGAGATAACGAGCGACAAGTCACAGCGCGAGTTTCTCGCCCTGTGCGAGCACCAGCAGTGTCACCCGTCGGAGCTGCTCATGGTGGGCAACTCGCTGAAGAGCGACTGTGCCCCGGCACTGGCCATCGGCGGCTGGGCCATCCATATACCGTTCCACGTCATGTGGCAATTGGAAGTGCATGAGGACTTCGACCACGAGCGGCTCAAAAAAATTGAGCAGTTCAGCGAACTGCTCAATTACCTGTAGCCATCGGCGGCGTGTTTAGTTCAGCGTGAACTGGAATTCCAGGTCGTATTCGTTGAAATTGCCCTTCAGCGTCAGCTTGCACGTGTCGGGGTTCTTCGTAAATTCCACCGAAGCGTCACCGGAGAAGAGCGAGATGGCGTTCAGCTTGTCGTTCCAGGTGTAGGCCAGTTTGCCGTCGTTAATGTTGGTCCAGTTCCATACGCCCACGTCGTCCCTGCGGTTCCTGTAGTTGATGGAGAACAGACCGTGAGTGTCGAAGTAGATGCCCTCGATGATGGTGTTGGCATCAAATTCGTCCTTCAGCGTCGTTTTGAATTTATCCTCATACCACTCCTTGACCTTGGCCAGGTCGATGGGGCCCTGGAATTCCTTACCGACCCTAATACCCTCGACTTTGCCGCTGGCCACGACTTTCTCGATGCTCCATGCGTGGCTGCACAGGTTGTCGGTTAATACGCCGGGAATGACAGTTCCTGACGTGTCGATGGTGCCAGTGGTCTTGATGGTGGTGCCGTTCTTCCACTTGATGGTAACTTCAACGTTGTTCCCCGACTGTCCGGCGAAGGAGATGGTCATGCCGTTGGAGAACGTGAAAACGCCATTGGAGTACGTGTACTTGCCAAACTCAAAAGAGCAGCCGACCAGGTCGACAGACCGCGTAGCACGAGTTCCATTGGCGGCATCTTCAATGGCAATCATATAAACGCCGCTCTCCATCATGCGCAGCTGTCTGATGCCCTCGTCGTTGGGCTGAAGGTTCACCACCCTGGCCTCGGTCTTGAAGGGTGGAGGGGTGAGCACCACGGTGCTGTTGCTGCTACCGCCGCCATTGTTGTTGTCGTCATCGTCGTCACCACATGCTGTCGTAGTGAACAATGCTGTGGCCGCAAGAGCCATCATCAAAAATATCTTCTTCATTTTCGTCTTTTACCTTTTTACTTTTTTACTTTTTACCTATTTACTTTAGAAGATTCTTCCGCTGATACGGACGGTGAGAACGGGATAGACGGTAATCTTCGACATGATGTCGAAGTACTTGTCGCTATCGCTGCCCAGGTCGCTCTTGGTGACTTCCAGGTCCCTGCCCGTCTGCTTCTCGTAAAGTTTGGGCTTGCCCCAGAACATGACCCCAAGGTCGCCGCTGACACCGATGCGCTTGCGGGGAACGGAACGCCCATAGCCGATGCCGACGTATGGACGGAACTTGTTGACCTTGATGCAGGCTTTGGCTATACCGTCCTGGTCGAACTCCACGATGTAGTCGCCGATGAGCAGACCCTCGCCCTTGTCGAAGGCGGTGACGGGGATGGTGTTCTCGGCCTTGACCACTTCATCAGTACCGAGATAGAAGCCCGTGGTGAAGCGGAAGGGAACGGTACGGAACGGGTACACGTCGAGCAGTAGCTTGGCAGTTCCCAGATCGAGCTTTCCCTCCACCTCGGTCTTCTTGGTGGGCTGGCCTTTCGCACGGTATTCGATGTCTTCCTTGTGCTTGATGCCCGAGAAGAAATCGTAGCCGGCACGCACCTGCAGATATTCGGTGACGGGAGCTGCCAGGTCGAGTCCGATACCCGTTGTACCGAGGGTCAGACCGAATGAGAGGTGGTCGAAGATGCCAAACTCCTCTACCTTGTCCTGTGCATAGACAGGCATCGCAAACAGAGCCATTGCCAGTGCGGCAAAACCTGTGATAAATAGTTTCTTCGTTCTTTTCATACGCTTTAGGTTGTTTGAAATTATACAATAGTTGAGTCTTTTGGCGGCAAAGATACAAAAAATATCTGAATAAGAATCATGATTTGCAAATTATTTCGTAACTTTGCACCCTAATTGTCAGATACCTATTTAATATATATACATGGAAAAGAAGAATTACAAGCGAATTACCGTGACGTCGGCCCTGCCATACGCAAATGGCGGCGTACACATCGGACACTTGGCCGGTGTCTACGTGCCGGCCGACATATACGTGCGCTACCTCAGGCTGAAGAAGCGCGAAGTGTTGTTCATCGGCGGCAGCGACGAGCACGGCGTACCCATCACCGTCCGCGCCCGCAAGGAGGGCATCACACCGCAGGACGTGGTGGACCGCTACCACAAGATGATCAAGGACTCGTTCGAGGAGTTCGGCATCTCGTTCGATATCTACAGCCGCACCACCTCGGAGACGCACCATAAGTTTGCCGCCGACTGGTTCCGCAAGCTCTACGACGAGGGCAAGCTCGTGGAGGAGACCACCGAGCAGCTCTACGACGAGGAGGCCAAGCAGTTTCTGGCCGACCGCTACGTCGTCGGCGAGTGCCCCCACTGCCACAACGAGGGAGCCTATGGCGACCAGTGCGAGAAGTGCGGCCGCGACCTCTCGCCGACGGAGCTGATTAACCCGCGCTCGACCATCAGCGGCTCGACTCCCGTGCTCAAGAAGACGAAGAACTGGTATCTGCCCCTGAACGAGTATCAGGACTGGCTGCGCCAGTGGATTCTGGAGGAACACAAGGAGTGGCGCCCCAATGTCTACGGCCAGTGCAAGTCGTGGCTCGACATGGACCTGCAGCCCCGCGCCATGACCCGCGACCTCGACTGGGGCATCCCCGTGCCCGTGGAGGGTGCCGAGGGCAAGGTGCTCTATGTCTGGTTTGACGCGCCCATCGGCTATGTCTCTAACACCGTCGAACTCTGCGCCAAGGAGCCCGAGAAGTGGGGTAACTGGGAGAAGTGGTGGCAGGACGAGGACACCCGACTCGTCCACTTCATCGGCAAGGACAACATCGTGTTCCACTGCATCATCTTCCCCACGATGATGAAGGCTCACGGCAAGTACATCATGCCCGACAACGTGCCCGCCAACGAGTTCCTGAACTTGGAGAACGAAAAGATTTCGACCTCGCGCAATTGGGCCGTCTGGCTGCACGAATACCTTGTCGACATGCCCGGTAAGCAGGACGTGCTGCGCTACGTGCTGACCGCCAATGCCCCGGAGACGAAGGACAACAACTTCACCTGGAAGGACTTCCAGGACCGCAACAACAACGAGCTGGTGGCCGTCTACGGCAACTTCGTGAACCGCGCCCTGCAGCTGACGAAGAAATACTGGAACGGCGTCGTGCCTGCCTGCGGCGAGCTGACCGATGTCGACAAGGCCGCCCTTGAGGAGTTCAAGGACGTGAAGGATCGCGTGGAGCGCCTGCTGGAGCAGTTCAAGTTCCGCGATGCCCAGTTTGAGGCCATGAACCTGGCCCGTATCGGCAACAAGTACATCACCGACTGCGAACCGTGGAAGGTGTGGAAGAACGACCCGAAGCGCTGCGAGACCATCCTGAACATCTGCCTGCAGCTGACGGCCAACCTTGCCATTGCCTTCGAGCCGTTCCTGCCGTTCTCGTCGAAGAAGCTGCGCGAGATGCTGAACATCGACAGCTTCGAGTGGGAACAGCTCGGCTCGACCGACCTGCTGAAGGCTGGCCACCAGTTAGGAGAGCCCGCCCTGCTCTTCGAGAAGATAGAGGACGAGGTCATCCAGAAGCAGCTCGACAAGCTGGCAGCCATGAAAAAGGCCTCCCCAAGCCCCTCCGAAGGAGGGGATGTTAAGTCACACAATTCCGTTGCTTCTGGTAACCAAACACCCCCTCCTTCGGAGGGGCTTGGGGAGGCTTTCAAGCCATACGTTCCCTTCGAGGACTTCGAGAAGCTCGACATCCGCGTGGGCTTGGTAAAGGACTGCCAGAAGGTGAAGAAGTCGAAGAAACTGCTGCAGTTCACCATCGACGACGGTTCTGGCCAGGACCGCACCATCTGCTCGGGCATTGCCGCCTTCTATGAGAATCCCGAGGAGCTTATCGGCAAGCGCATCCTCTTCGTGGCCAACTTTGCGCCGCGCACGATGATGGGCATCGAGAGCCAGGGCATGATACTCTCGGCCGTCGATGCCGACGAGAGCCTCAGCGTTGTAACCACTACGAAGGACGTTAAGCCAGGAAGCCAAGTAGGGTGAGAAGGTGGTGGCCATACGTCGTAGTAGCTGTGGCGGCTGTATTGCTGGCGGTCTTTGAGGCCGACCTCCTATACACCGCACAGGAGCAGAACCTGTTTCTCCATACGCCGCTGTTCTTCAAGCAGCAGATGGTGAGGGCGGGCGGACTGCTGACGTGGGCCGGCTGTTACCTGACGCAGTTCTTCTATTACCCCATGCTCGGGGCAGGTCTGCTGGGCCTGCTCTGGGCTTTTTTGTTATGGTTGCTTCAGTGCACGTTCCGGCGGAAGGAGCCGTGGCCAGGACTGCTGCCAGTGGCCTGCCTGCTCATGACCATCACCACGCTCGGCTATTGGGTGTATTACCTGAAACTGCCCGGCGTCTTGTTCGATGCTACCGTCGGTACCACCATCGCCGTCCTGATGGCGTGGGCTTACCGCTCGTTGCCCGCTTGTTACGGTCTGCGAACATTGTTCATCCCGCTATCGGCATGTGTGGCCTATCCGCTTTTCGGCTTCTATGGTCTCTGGGGCGTGGCCTTGATGGGACTGCTGTCGTGGCGCACCAAGGGCAGCAGCCGCATAGCCGACACCGTGCTGGCTCTGCTCGCCATCGTGGCCGTGCCGCTCATCTGCTACCACACCGTCTACCACGAGACGAACATCGCAAACATCTACTGGACGGCACTGCCCGTCTTCAGCTATAGCGACCACCGCTTCTTCGGCTATTACGTACCTTATATTTTATTAGTAGCCACCATCTCCCTCTTCGCCTCTAAGGTAACTATTCCCCTCCCTCACAGGGAGGGGTTAGGGGTGGGTCTTCTGCTTGTTTTGGCCATCCTCGTTGCCGCGTTTTGGTACAAGGACGGCAACTTCCACCGCGAGCTGGCCATGAGCCGCTGCATCGACCGCCAAGACTGGAGCGGCGTGCTCAGCGCAGCAAGGAAATCCAAGGAGCCGACGCGCGCCATCTGTCTGATGCGCAACCTCGCCCTGTTCCGCTTGGGGCAGACGGGCAACGAGATGAGTCTCTACCCGAACGGCTCGGTACGGCCCGACGCACCTTTCCCCGTCCGCCTGGTGCATACCTACGGCAAGCGGCTCTACTTGGAGTATGGCATTCCCAACTACTGCTACCGCTGGTGTATGGAGGACGGCGTGGAGTACGGCTGGACCGTCGAGCGGCTGCGGCTGATGGTGCTGTGTTCGCTGATTAACGGCGAGTTCACGGCAGCCCAGCACTATATCAACCTGCTGAAGAAGACAGACTTTCACCGCTCATGGGCGCGGCACTATGAGGATATGCTCTACCGTCCGCCGCTTATCGCCAACGACCCGGCACTGAAGCCCATCCTGCCGCTGCTGCGCAACGACAACTTCCTGACCAGCGACCAGTCGCAGCTGGAGCACTTCCTGATAGAGCATATCCTGAGTGCGCCGGGCAATACCCGCGAGCAGCAGGAACTGACTCGCTTCACCATGCGTTACTACCGTACTAACCGCAGCAAAATCATTGAGCCATGAAGAATAACCTCTGTCTCATAATCCTTCTGGCTCTGTTGGGAGCTTGCCGTCAGACCCAGGTGCCGGCCAACTTCCAGACGGTGAAGAGGGATGCGCCCATTTATCCTGACTATACGGGTGTGACCATCCCCGTGAACATGGCTCCACTGAACTTCGAGCTGTTGGCTCCTGCCGACGATGCCGTGACCCGCTTCTCGGCGGGCGGCAACGAGCTGGTCTGCGGCGGCCTCAAGGTGCGTCCCGACATCGACGAGTGGCGGTTGCTGACGGCGGCAGCCCGTGGCGGCAACATCAGCGTCGAGGTGTTTGCCAAGAAAGACGACCAGTGGGTGCGCTTCACACCTTATAATATATATGTGTCGCCCGACAGCATCGACCCCTACTTGAGCTACCGCATGATTTCACCGTCGTATGTATCCTACGAGGAGCTGACCATCAACCAGCGCTGCCTCGAGACCTTCGACGAGCAGGTCGTCGCCGACAACATGCTCTGCTCAACCGAGGCCGGCGGACAGTGTATCAACTGCCACAGCTACCAGCAGTGGAACCCCGACCGTATGCAGTTGCACGCCCGCCATGCCCATGGTGGTACTGTCATCGCCTACGACGGGCAAGTCACCAAAAACACATCTCAGCCAACCCCTGTCTATCCGGCCTGGCATCCTTCGCTGAAACTCATCGCCTACAGTACCAACAAGACGTTGCAGACCTTCCACACTGCCGACCTGAACAAGATTGAGGTGATTGACGCCGAGAGCGACCTGCTGCTCTACGATATTGATAAACACCAGATGACCGTTATCGAGCAGCAGCCCGACGAACTGGAGACATTCCCCTGCTGGTCGCCCGACGGCCGCTGGCTCTACTTTGCCAGTGCCCACTTTGAATATCCCGCCGATACGGTCGACATGAGCGAGATAACCTTGCGGGCTCAGGAGGTGAAGTACAACCTCTACCGCAAGTCGTTCAACCCTGACACCCGCGAACTCGGCCCCCGTGAGCTGGTGCTCGCCGTCGACACGATGGGCATGAGTGCCACCCTGCCGCGCCTGTCGCCCGACGGCCGCTTCCTGATGTTCACGATGGCCGCATGGGGCAACTTCCACATCTGGCACCGCGACGCCGACCTCTGGCTCATGGACCTGTCCGGTGAAGGGCGTATTCGCCCGCTGTCAGAACTGAACTCCGATGACACCGAGAGCTACCACTCCTGGTCGTCGAACGGCCGGTGGGTGGTCTTCTCATCGCGCCGCACCGACGGCATCTTCACCCGTCCGTTCTTCGCTCATATCGATGCCGACGGACAAGCCTCAAAGCCCTTTGAACTGCCGATGCAGGACCCCGACCGCCACCGCCAGCTGCTGAAGAGCTATAATGTGCCGGAGTTCATGCGCGGCCCCGTCACCCTTACCCCCCAGCAAATAGCTGACGTGCTGAAATAAATCCTTTTCTACTGCTGAGCAATCTTGTTGATGAGCCGCACAACGTCGACAATGTTTATCCTGTAGTCGTTGTTCTGGTCAGCGTCTTCAAGGTCGAGGTATTTGAAGTGTTCGTAACTAATCTTACCCGTAATCCAGCCGATGAGCAGGCTCACGTCCTCGCCGTCGAGCTTGCCGTCGCTGCTCACGTCGCCCGAGCCCTTGCCTTCAAGGTCGTCAACAAACGTCACATTCACTTCGCCGAACTCCGATTGGCATTTCTCCAAGTAGCCATTTCTCACGTGGCACACCGTCGCCTTGCGCGGCTTGAAGTCGTCGCAGCCGACTTCTTTCCATCCCAATTCTTCGGGGTTGCCGTAGTAGTACACCTCGTCAACTGCGTTGCAGCCGTAAAAGGCATCTTCGCCAATGCTCTGTATGCTGGCAGGGAGGCGGACTTCCTTCAGGCTGCTGCAGTCATAGAATGCAAATCTGTCGATGGTTCCCACACCCTGCGAGATGATGACACTCGTCAAGTTCGAGCTGCTGTTGAATGCCCAGTTGCCAATATTTCTGACGCCCTTGTTTATGATAATGGTCTTGACGGCCAAACGGACGTCGTACCAGGGAACGTAGTTGCTATTACTATAGCTTGCCATGTAGCCGTCGCCCTCAACAATCAGCGTACCGTCCCCGGTAAGCGTCACCGTACAATCGCCACTGACCCACGATTCACTGACGTCGCCACCCTCGTAAGCCATTTCCACACCGTCCTTGATGCAGTTGATGGTCCATTTCTTTTCTTGTGCGGCCAGTACATTTCCACGACTCACCACGTTCTGCTCATCAGGGCTGTCCAGATTGATGGCAATGAAGCTGCTCTTCCTGTAGTGCAGGCTGCTTATCAGCGCCTTCATGCCCTCGGCACTGATGCGGTTAAGTGAGCAGTCGAGGGAGCTCAGTAGCTGGTTTCCGGACAGGTCGAGCGTGGTCAGCTGGTTGCTCTGGCAGTAGAGCTCTTCCAGCCGGTCGTTCTTCGTCACGTCGAGCGTGGCCAGCAGGTTGTTGCTGCAGTCGAGCGTTCTCAGCCTGGGAAAGAACACGAGGCCCGTCAGGTCGCCGATGCCGAGGCCGCTGACGTTGAGGCTGACGATGAGCGACAGCTCAGCGTCGCTCAGGTAGTCGTCGCCGTTGTTCATCTCAAAATCGTGGAGGAACTGGCGGAACTTTGCGTCGGGGAAGTTCTTCGCGTCAATGGCAAGGCCATCCTCGGGGTTGTCTTCGAGGTCGCCCACGAAGGTCACGTTCACGTCGGTTGCCGCCCCCTTGCTGAACTTCGCCTTGAAAAGCGTCAGCAGGCTGCCTTTCACGTGGCAGTTCGTCCCCTTGTCGGGCTTGAAGTCATCGCGTCCGAAGTCGTTCCACGAGAGTTTCTCAGGGTCGGCGTAGCAATAGACGTCTTCCAGGTTGACACAGCCCAGGAACGCATCCTGCCCGATGGTCGTCACGCTCTCGGGGATGACGAAGGAATGCAGTATCAGGCATTTGTGGAAGGCTGCGGTGCCGATGCTGGTCACGTCGTCAGACATGACGACCGACTCTAAGTAATAGCAGGCATTAAACGCACTGGTGCCGATGTGGGTCACGCCGTCGCCGATGACCACTTTCCTGATGTGGGGGTCGTCAAGATAACGTATCCAGGGCGCGTATGTCGATTGGTAGTCGGCCATGCGACCGTCGCCGCTGCCCTCGTTCTTCGTGACGGTCATCGTACCGTTGTCGTCGAGTGTCACCGTGCAGTCGCCGCTCTTCCACGGGCCGGTGTAGTTGCGCAGGTCGCCGATGAATGTCACGTTGACATGGCCGAACTTCGACTGGAATTCTGTCAAGTCCTCTTCATATACGTGGCAGCGCGTGGCCTTCGCAGACAGTCTGATGAAGTCATCGCCCTTGTCAACCCACGTCAGCAGCGCGGGGTCGGCATAGCAGAACACGTCGCCTGTCTCTACGCAGTCCAAGAAAGCTTCGTCGCCGATATAGGTCACGCTTTGGGGGATGGTGACCGACCGTGCGGCACATTCGTAAAAGGCAGCACTGCCGATGGCCGTCACCCCTTCGCTGATGACAATATTCCTGATGTCAATGTAGTATTGGTGCCATTCGGGGACGGTGAAGTTGTCGTATTCGTCGTAGCCGTAGTCGGCCATCCGCCCGCTGCCTCCCGACTTCGACACGGTCAGCGTGCCGTTGTCGTCAAGCGTCACCACGCATTCATTACTTGTCCACTGTCTGTTTGCCCACGACGCTGCGGTGGTGAGTACGGCACAGAGCGCTGTCACGGCTGCTCTTGCCCAAATAGTTGATTTGGTTCTGTTAAGTTTCTTCATGTTTATGGTTAGGTTGTCTGGTTGTTGTCTGTCTACACCGTCATTTAATCTTCGACGTCATCTCCGAGCGCACGCCCTTGTAGTTCTTGAGGAAGGCCTTGGCCGAGCCGAAGTTGAGGTTCAGGTCGAGGCGGACGGGTATGTGATTTTTGTCGTCGGTGACATAGAAGCGGATGAGTTCGCGGTTCTTGCCGTTCTCGCGCTCGAAGAACGAGAAGACGAGACAATTGAACTTCTCCTTGGTGTCCTCGACCTTGAACGTCTCGCGACCTCGGAACTGGAGCCACGAGTTGCTCAGGCGCTTGGCGTCGCTGATGGGCAGGGAAATGATGTCGCCCTTCTTCATGCCGTCGGCAGTGAAGTTGCGTGCGCGGAGGAAGATACTCATCATGTCGTAGATGCAATTCTTGTAGTGGGCATTCTTCCAGTGCTCCTCGCCGTCGGCGTCGATGCGGTGCATACGCAGTTTGCAGGTATTGTTGGGATAGGTGTACCACAGCTCATCGACATAGTAGCGCTTACCCTCGCGGGCACCCTTGCGGAAGTAGAGGGGCGAGAGGTTCTCGTCGCAGTAGGAGAGCAGCGTATCGCGCATGGTGAAGAACTTGTCGAGCTTCTTGTTGCCGCCGGTGACGAGGCTCGAGCGCCATGCCTTCTTTCCCTCGAAGGTGGTTAGGTCGGTGTTCATGGTGGCCTGCCCCACCTTGAACCAGACGAATTTCCAGTTGAAGTGTAGGTCGTAGGTCAGTCGCTCACCGCTGCTGAAGGCGGTGTTCTCGATGCCACACTGTTGCGCATGAGCGCTTACGCTAAATGATAATTGACAAATGACAAATGACAACGTCATCAGTATCATCCTGTAGTTTACAATCTTTCTCATAGTTTCATTCCGGTTTTCTTTTGTATGTATTCCTTGCCGAGCTGCTTGGCGCGATCCAGATTCCGGTTCCTGAGTTTGCGCTCCTGGTCGGCTTTCTGTTTGGTTATTGCCTGGGGCTTCTGTTTATGACGCGGAAGAGCGGTGAGGTTCCAGTCGCAGGTGTGGCTCCACTTCACCTTGCAATCCATTTCCTTGTTGTAGTAGTAGACGGTCTCGGGCTGGCGGTCGGCATAGTAGTCGCCCGTGTCCCACAGGTTGTTGCCGTTGGCGTCGATGAAGGCACGAAGGAAGTATTTGCCGGGGGTCAGGTATTTGAACGTGGCGACGCCGCGCTTTGCACGCATCTGACTGACCACGGCATCAGAGCCGTTGAGCAGCTGTACCACGATGCCTGTGTCCTGGACACCGGTGAGGTTCACCGTCAGCGCGCTGAACTCGTCGTCGGCCTTCACCTTGAATGACTGCGTGACGGTTTTGTTTTCCAGTCCGTAGATGTTGACGATGGCTGCCGAGTCAATCTCCAGAATGTATTCCGTACCTGTTTTCCAGGGGGCCTGCAGCTTGCACAGTCTGTCGTTTCCGGCAACCCGGCTGAAGGTGTAGTCTATCTCCTGTTGCGTTGAGTCCACCTTCATGTATAGGTGTATGCTGTCTGTAGTAATCTGTTGAAGGGGTGTCGGCGACTCGATGATGATGGTACTGCCGGGGGCGACAGCACTGGTCATCTTAAGCTGTAGGAACTCGCGCGGTTTGATGGAGTCATATTTTTCGCCTTTCTTCTTGAGCTTTTCCTGAGCCTTGATCCATTCGTCGTGCTCCTTCTGCTTCGCCTTCATGCGCTTTTCGTAGGGCACTTTGGCCAGGAACTCCATGGTGTCGGTCTTGCTGACCAGCACGTTCGACGTGTCGGTCATCATGTACTGTGCCTCGACCATCAGTGTGTCCTGGTTGATGAGCGTGGTGTCGCGCAGCCAGTAGAAGATGGTGTCGTTCTTTTGCGAAGCCTCCACGATGAAGGCACTGTCGGCATCGAAATTCAGACCCCTGAGCCGAGGCGGCAGTGAGTCGCCGTAGGTGAAGTAGAAGTCGAGACGGTTGGGCTCCTTACGTTCCGCCTTCAGGAGGTAACGGCTGTCCTGCTCGGCGGTGAAGGCCAGCAGGGTGATGTCGTCAGGCAGGAAGTGGATGAAGGGCGTGCGCAGGATGTTTTCAATATGGAGTGAGTCGCGCCAAACGGTGTCCTGGCGGATGTCGGGTTTCCACGACGGCTCGAAGCGGTCGTGATTGAAGGCCAGCATTTCGCTTTTCTGACTATAGGAGTAGTCCTCGTCAGCATCCTGAAGGGCGTAGGCACGGTAGGTGCCGGGGGCTACACCTTTGATGGAGAAGTGGCCGCTGCCGTCGGTGCGTGATATGCGAATCATGGGCTTGGAGCTGAAGGCGGTATCTGAGAGGTCGTCGTAGAGTCCGACGAGAATGCCCTTGACCGGTTCCAGATTCTCGGCGGCCAGGACGTAGCCAGCCACCTCGAGTGTGTCGATGTTCGAACCGGTGGAGAAGGTGAAGGCGTAGTTGCCCATGGGGTTGCCCTCGTTGTTGTCGCTGATAGCATCGCCGAAGTCTATGGTGTAGGTCGTGTTTTCCTTCAGTGTGTCCTTCAGTTCCACGATGACACGCTTACCGCCCTCCTTGATTTCCGGCATTTCCAGCTGGGGCGGGGAAATGATAACCTTGTTCTGGGCATCCTGCAGCTTGACATACTCGTTGAAGTTGATGACGATGCGCCTGGTCTTTACGAAAGTGGCATTCTCTTCGGGTGATGAGCTGACGACATAGGGCGGAGTGTCGTCGTACCATCCGCCGTCGGGGCTGCCCATGCGGGCGCAAGAGGCAAGCAGCAAAATGAGTAGCCCACCCAAGCCCTCCCAAAGGGAGGGATGTCTGGTTACATATTTTATTGGTTGTTTCTTCATTATAATTTCATTCTAAACATCCCTCCCTTGGGGAGGGCTTGGGTGGGCTCTTAGTTTATTTTCAGCAGTTGCTCTATGTGCGTACGCTCATTGCTCAGCCGGGGCACCTTGTGCTGGCCGCCGAGTTTGCCATGCTGTTTCAGCCAGTCGTTGAACAGACCGGGGCGGGCCATGATAATCTCCAGCGGCTGCAGGGTGATGTTCTTGTAACGCTTGGCCTCGTAGTCGCTGTTCAAGGCCTGCAGACGCTCGTCGAGCAGTCGGGCAAACAGGCTGAGGTCCTGGGGCGGGCGGTTGAATTCGACGAGCCACTGGTGGCGGCACTTGCCGTGCTCGTCCATGAACACCGGCGCGGCGGTGTACTCCAGGACCTCGGCTCCCGTCTGCTGGCAGGCGTACTGCAAGCCCTGCTCGGCATTGTCGACAATCAGTTCCTCGCCAAAGGCGTTGATGAACGACTTCGTGCGCCCGGAAATGACGAACTTATAGGGGTTCACCGACGTGAAGCGCACGGTGTCGCCAATCATGTAGCGCCACAGTCCGCACGATGTCGTGATGAGCATGGCGTAGTTCTTGCCCGGCTCCACACCCCAGAGGGGCACGATGGCGTGCTCTCCGGTTCCGCCGGAGAGCTCCTGGAACTCATAGAACACGTCGTAGTCGAGCATCAGCAGCATCGACTTGTCCTGCGGGTCGTCCTGCAGCCCGAAGAAGCCCTCGCTGGCATTATACGTCTCCATGTAGTGCATTCGCGGCGACGTGATGAGCCGCTCGTACTGCTGACGGTAGGGCGTGAAGGCCACGCCGCCGTGGAAGAAGACCTCCAGGTTTGGCCACACCTCCTCTAAGTGCGACTTGCCGCTCAGCTCCATCACGCGGTCCAGTACCGAGAGCATCCACGACGGCACGCCAGACAGGTTGGTGACGTTCTTCGTCAGTGCCTCGCGGGCTATGCGGTCGCGCTTCACCTCGAAGTCGGAGAGCAGCGCCGTCTGCTTCTTCGGCACCCGCATCAGGTTGGCCAGCGGATTCATGTTCTCTATCAGGATGGCACTCAAGTCGCCCACCAGCGAGCCGGGCAGGTTATAGTTGGGCGAGTGGCTGCCGCCTAAGATCATGGCACGGCCGTCGAAGATGCGGCTCTTGGGGTTGTTGCGCAGATAGAGGGCCACCGCGTCGAACGGGCCGGCATAGTGAATGTGGTGCAGTCCCTCCGATGTCACGGGAATGAACTTCGACTTGTCGTTCGTCGTGCCACTCGACTTGGCATACCATTTCGTGCGGCCCGGCCAGAGCACGTCCTGTTCGCCGTGCCGCATACGGTCTATCGCATCCTTCAGCTCCTCGTAGGTGTTCACGGGAACGTGCTTCGCGTACTGTTCGTAGCTGTGTATGTCGTTAAAGGCGTGCTGGTGTCCGTACTCAGTATCCTTGGCCCTGCCGACCAGTCGCTGAAGCACCTCGCGCTGCAGGGTCTCGCCCTCGCGCAAATGCCGCTCCAGTTCCCGCTGACGTGGCTTGAACACCTTGCCTGCTATACTTGTTAAGTTCATTATATGCTGTTATTTGGGTGCAAAATTACCCTAAACTTTTGTAACCGCGGCAGAATGATTTAGTATTTAAGCATTTTTTAATGTATCTTTATATTTATGGTGGAATGCAAAAAGCGCTACGGAGTATATTCGGTTTTTATCCGTCAATCCGTCACCTTCGCCCTATCCGCTTCATGCTGAGCGTGTTACGTGGTGACGGATGATGGTGACGGGTGACGGATGGCTATATGCTCCGACGGCTGAAATGATTCACGTGCGGTGAATCATCGTTCACCGCACGTGAACATTTGGGGTCAGAGGCTTGGCGCATGGGAATACGCCGTACATCCGTCATCCGCCACCATCATCCGTCACCACGTATTCGCTTGATTGTCTGTTGTTTACGTGACTGTGACGGATGTGACGGATTTAGAATACTTTTCCGTACAACATACACTGCGTCAGCCTCTCCACGTTTCAGGATGCCGCCGGCCAGCCTGGTTTACGGGGCTTTAATCTTTTTTAATAGTTGGCGGCGCAAGATTTCGCGTTTTCTACGTTATATAGAATAAAGAACCGAAACGCAAAGTTTGTTATGCCGGTAAAGTCTTATCATTGGTACAACGTCAAGCTGAAGAACAAACCATGAAGCCAACCCCACTGACCCTGCGCAAGAAGATAGCCTTGGAGCTATGGCGGCAGCGTGAGCAGACTATTCTCGCCGAGCACCCCCTGCAGCAGCTGTTCTGGGAGTGTACGCTGCGCTGCGACCTGAAATGCCGCCATTGCGGCTCGGACTGCAAGGCGACATCGCTGCAGACGGATATGCCGCTGGCAGACTTTCTCGGCGTGCTCGACAGCGTGGCCAGGAAGTGCGACCCGCATAAGGTGTTCGTCGTCGTCAGCGGTGGCGAACCGCTGATGCGCCGCGACCTGGAGCAGTGCGGTCGTGCCATCTACGAGCGGGGCTTCCCCTGGGGGATGGTGACCAACGCCCTGCACCTGACGCCCGAGCGCTACCGTGGTCTGCTGAAGGCAGGCATACACTCGATGACCGTCAGCTTAGACGGTCTGGAGACAGACCACAACTGGATGCGCGGCAACGGGCAGAGCTTCCAGATGGTGAGTCAGGCCATCGACATGCTGGTGGCTACACCAGGTTTCACTTTCGACATCGTGACCTGCGTCACGCGACGTAACTACCCGAAGCTCGACGACATCAAGGAGTTCCTGATTGCAAAGGGCGTCCGTCGCTGGCGTCTCTTCACGGTGTTCCCTGTTGGCCGTGCCGCCAACGACCCCGATATGCGGCTGACCGACGAGGAGTTCCGTGGTGTGTTTGAATACATCAGAAACACACGCAAGGAAGGACGTATTCGTGCCGACTATGGTTGCGAGGGCTTCTTGGGCAACTACGAGGCCGAAGTGCGCAACCGACTGTTCTCCTGCCAGGCAGGCGTGACGGTGGGGTCCGTGCTCTGCGACGGCAGCATCAGCGCCTGCACCAGCCTGCGCGCCGACTACCACCAGGGCAATATCTACAAGGACGACTTCATGGAGGTCTGGGAGAACCGCTATGCCGCCTATCGCAACCGCGAGTGGATGCGTACCGGCGAGTGTGCCGACTGCCGCTACTGGCGCTACTGCCAGGGCAACGGCATGCACCTGCGCGACGGCGACGGTCGCCTGCTGCTTTGTCACCTCAAGCGCTTAAGCCCCAAAATAACTTAAAAAAACGGTCTATTCGACAAAAGGATTTGCATGATTGTACTTTTCTGACTACCTTTGCACGCAATTACTAAACTTTAAAACAATGAAAAGACTGATTAGCACTGTCGCAGTCATCCTTAGTACGGCTCTTGTGACTTTGGCACAAGGCGACGACTTCGGCATGTGGTATGAGTTGGGAGCCGAGAAGAAACTGTCACAGAAGTGGAGCTTGGGACTGGAGGGCGAGTTCCGTACCCGTAACAACACGCGTACGGCCGACCGCTGGAGTGCGGGTGTCAATGCGGAGTACAAGGTCATTAAGGGACTGAAGGCCTCGGCGGGTTATGTCTTACTCTATGACAATAACCAGGAGGAGTTCGACCTGAAGAGCGACGGACTGCGCCCCAATAAGTGGACGCCCTCCTACTGGGGCGTGCGCCACCGCCTGAACGTAAGTCTCACGGGCAGTGTCGACATCGGGCGGCTGAGTATCTCGCTCCGTGAGCGCTGGCAATATACTTACCGCCCGGAGGCAACGGGCAAGAAGTACGACTTCGACGAGGAGACCTGGAAGTCGGTCAATGGCAAAGGTAAGAACGTGCTGCGCAGTCGTCTGCAGCTGGGCTACGACATCCCTCACTGGAAACTGGACCCGACGGCCAGCGTCGAGATGTTCAACGACAAGAGTGGTATCGCCAAGATGCGCTATCAGGCGGGTGTCGACTATAAATACAAGAAGAAACACGTCTTTGGCCTGAATTACAGGTATCAGAACGTGAACAACGATGACGATGACTACGAGGTGAACAGCCACATTGTAGGACTTAGTTACAAATATAAATTCTGATATGCCATGAAGAAGTTTTTTACACTTGTTACCATAGCAATCGCCATAGCGGCCTGCACCAACGACGACCGCTATACCTGGAATGACGACTTCGCCGACCGTACGGCCACCGACACCATCAATATCCGGATTGGCTGGATGAAGGATAATGTTACAGTTGATGAGGGTGACAAATCTGGGTTTGTCACCATCGACGGCACTGACGTTACCGTGAGGTCGAATACCAACAAGTTCCTAAACCTCCACCTCTATGGTGAATGCGCCGACGGCTCATTGACCATTTACAGCTGGAAGAAATTAGGAATCACACTGGAAAAACTGAGCCTGACCAATCCTGACGGTCCTGCCATCAACAACCAGTGTGGCAAGGCACTCTATGTTACACTCGACAGTGATAGCAGCTCCTTATCCGACGGTGCCGCCTATGCTGAACGCGACATTGACCAGAAAGCCACGCTCTTCAGCGAAGGTCAGATTTACCTTCAGGGCGACGGCAGTCTCACCGTCTATGGTAACGCCCGCAATGGCATTGCCAGCGATGATTACATAGTGATGCTTGGTGGCACTGTGAATGTTAACATGGCTCCTGACGCTTCTAACGGCATCAAGGTGAATGACGGATTTACAATGCAGGACGGGGAACTGCGTCTCAATGTAAAGGGCGACGGTGCCCGCGGTATCAAGAGTGATGGCCGCACTGCCATCGAAGGAGGCAATATTAACATCACCACCTCTGGCGACTGCAAGATAGAAACCGTCGACGGCCTGCAGGACACGACATCGGCTGCCGGTATCAAGAGCGACAGCCTATTCACCATGACCGGTGGCACGCTGACCATCACCAGTAGCGGCGACGGCGGCAAGGGTATTAACTGCTCGGAGAATGTGGAATTCAAGGGCGGTACGCTCAACATCACCACCACTGGCTCCAACGACGTTGGCAAGCCCAAGGGCGTGAAGAGCGATACGGGTATCATTGTCAGCGGCGGCTCTTTCACTGTCAATGTGAAAAAAAGCTGGGCCTTGGATAACGGCTTAGAAAGCGAAGACCCCGAAGACCGCGTCACCATAGTCGGTACGCCTGTTACGAAGCGTGTCGCCAAGCGGAGTGTTGACATCAGGTATTGAGAAATGAGAAATGAGGGATGAGGAATGAGGAATGAAGATAGGCAATATTGAGTTGGGCGAGCGGCCCCTGTTCCTGGCACCGATGGAGGACGTGACTGACATTGGCTTCCGGATGCTGTGCAAGCGGTTCGGGGCGGCGATGGTCTATACGGAGTTCGTGTCGGCAGAGGCGCTGGTGCGCGATGTGAAGACGACCATCCGCAAGCTGACCATCTGTGACGAGGAGCGGCCCGTGGGCATACAGATCTACGGGCGCGACGTGGAGGCGGTGGTCGAGGCGGCGAAGATTGTGGAGCAGGCGGGACCTGACCTCATCGACCTGAACTTCGGCTGTCCGGTGAAGAAGGTGGCCGGGAAGGGTGCCGGGGCGGGTATGCTGCAGAACATTCCGAAACTGCTGGAGATGACGCAGAAGGTGGTGGAGGCGGTCAGCCTGCCCGTCACGGTGAAGACGCGCCTCGGCTGGAACCACGAGCAGCTCATCATCACCGAGCTGGCTGAACAGCTGCAGGACTGTGGCATCAAGGCGCTGACCATACACGGGCGCACGCGTTCGCAGATGTACACGGGACAGGCCGACTGGACGCTCATCGGCGAGGTGAAGCGCAACCCGAGGATACATATTCCTATTATCGGCAACGGCGACATCACGTCGATTGACGAGGCCGAGGCGGCCTTCGACCGCTACGGCGTCGACGCGGTGATGATTGGCCGCGCCACATTCGGCGCCCCCTGGGTGTTCAGCCGCAAACAGCTAACCATCGACGAGAAGATTGACATCCTTGAGGAGCAGCTGCGCATCAATATTGCACGGTTAAGTCTCAGCAGGAAACCCGGCGACACGGACTACTCTGTCGAGAAGCGGGGCATACTCCACTCCCGCCGTCACCTGGCGGCCACGCCAGTGTTCAAGGGTATTCCGAACTTCCGCCAGACGCGCATTGCCATGCTCAGGGCAGAGACAAAGGACGAACTGACGCGAATACTGGAGGACTGCCGCGCCATGCTGAAACAAGCGTCATACTTGGAACCTTAAATCTACACTAATCTCACACAAAATCTTTAGAACTGGTTATTTAGGGAGAGATTGATGGAGATTTAAGGTTCCCAATCATCACTCCTTCATCAGCTGGCGGAGGAAGGGCGTCAGCTCGTCGGCCATGCGCTGGTGCTGACGGAGGCTGGGATGCCAGTCGGTGCCGTAGCCGAGGTCGCCGGTCTGCGGACTGAAGTCGAAGCGGTAGACCAGCTTGTCGCCGGCCTTATGAGCCTCTTCCGTCACCTCGTTCAGGATACGCTTGCAGATGTCGAGTTCCTTGCCGCCCAGCATGGAGCCGCAGAGGAAGACCACCTTGGCCTTGGGGTTGCCCTTGCGCACTTGGGCGAGAAGGCGCTTGTAGCCCTGCTTCAGGAGCGCCGTGTCGTAGTTGTCGGTCGAGAGGTCGTTGGTGCCGAGGTTGATACAGACCACGTCGGGCTGCCAGCGGCTGAAGTCCCAGCGCTCGGTCTGGTCGTTGTAGAGGGTGTACTCATACTGTGCCGGCATGTTGTCGGCGGGTGAGCCGTCCTTGGGTGCGCCGTAGTTGCGGTAGGCGCCGATGCCGCTGCGGGCAACGATGCTGGCCACAGCCCTGAGGCGCCGCATCGTCAGTTGGGCGTAGCCGTAGTAGTGGTTCTCGGTCTCGAAGCGGAAGGGCTCGCCGAGGCGGCCCTCGTTGCCGTAGCCGCAGGTGATGGAATTACCGATAAATTCGACTTTTTTTGCAGGCAGCGGATCCATATCGGTCAACTGGCCGTCGGTCTGGAATCCCCAGAACTCGGGCTTGTACTCATAGCCCTCGATGCAATACATCAGACGGGCGGTGTGACGGGCGGCGGGGAGTGCCGTGCAGAGCGTGACCACCGAGTCGCGGGGGCCGCGGAAGGCTACCTTGAAGGGCTCGGCATCGTCGATCTGCGCCATGAAGTAGCCGCTGCCGGGCTTGCACTTCATGCGGAGCGTGGTGCCCTGGAAGGCGACGTTGATTTGTGTGCCGGGGTAGCTGAAGTGGGGGCGCTCCGGGTTCTGGAAACAGATGCGGCCGACGTACTGGATGTGAGGGTCGGTGGGGGCGATGGCGGCGGTTTGGGCTGCGGCACCGCCGCAGCACAGACAACAGAGGGCAAGGAGGGTTTTTATGTATTTCATTTGACGGGGATGGTGATGGTTTTTGATAATTTGCGCTGGGGGGAGGTGACGGTGAGGGTCAGCGGGCCGGGCTTGTTGGCGGCTTCGACGATGACGACGAGCTGGCCGTTGAAGAGGCGCATGGTGGGCTCGGTGAACGGTTCAAGGCTGGTGGCATCGCCGTTGCAGGCGGCGCGGAAGCGTCCGGCACCTTTTACACTGAAAGTCAGCTGGTCGGCGGCGTCGGGGATGAGCGTGCCGGCCTTGTCGGTGAGCGAGACGGTGATGAAGGCGAGGTCCTGGGCGTTGGCGGTGAGGTGGGTGTTCTGCGTCCAGACGTCGAGGTTGAGGCGGGCGGGCTTGCCGGCGGTGCGGACGGTTTGCTCGCCGGCGGCGTTGCCGTCGGCATCGTAGACGACGACCTTCAGTTCGCCGGGCTGGTACTTGACGTCGTTCCAGCGCAGGCGGTAGCGGTCGAGGCGCTCGGCGGGGTTCTTACGGATGCGGCCCTGGCTCTTGCCGTTCAGGAAGAGCTCGGCCTCGGGGTAGTCGGTGTAGCAGTAGACGGGCGTCACCTCTCCACGGCGGTCGGGCCACGTCCAGTGGGGCAGCAGGTGGATGGTGTGCTCATCCCTGTTCCACTTCGAGCGGTAGAGATAGAAGCGGTCCTTGGGCAGTCCGGCGAGGTCGCAGATGCCGAAGTAGCTGCTGCGGCTGGGCCAGTACTCGTCGTAGGGCGTCGGCTCGCCAAGGTAGTCGAAGCCCGTCCACACGAACTCGCCGATGACCCACGGCTTGTCGTCCTGCCACACCCAGTCGTCGTCGGGCAGGTTCGACCACGAGCAGTACTCCACGTCGTAGCTCGAGCACTGGCCGTCGGCGGTCTTGATGGCGTTGGGGTCATAGGAAGGTGCCCAGGAGGCGTATTGCGAGTTGTCGGTCACCTTGACGGGGAATTTATAGACGCCGCGCGACGAGACCGTAGAGGCCGTCTCGGAGCCGAGCAGGAAGCCCTGCGGCAGCTGTTCGATGTTCTTCTGATATTTATGTACGCGATAGTTGAAGCCCGGCACGTCCATCGCCTGTGCCATGCCGCAGCTGAGGGCGCCCTCGGCCTTGTCCATGCCCTGCGTGACGGGACGGGTGGGGTCGAGCGAGTGGATGAGTCCCTGCAGGCGGATGCTGAGCTGACGGCCCACCTCGCTGCCCTGCTCGGGAATCTCGTTGCCGATGGACCACATGACGATGCTGGGGTGGTTGCGGTTGGCTACGACGAGGTTGGTGATGTCCCTGTCGGCCCACTCGTCGAAGAAGCGGGCGTAGCCGTTCTTGCACTTCGGGTACCGCCACATGTCGAACGACTCGGCCATGACCATCATGCCCAACGAGTCGCAGATGTCCATCTGCATCTGGCTCGGCATGTTGTGAGCCGTGCGGATGGCGTCGCAGCCCATGTCCTTCAGAATCTTGACCTGGCGGATGAGCGCGGCCTTGTTGACGGCGGCACCGAGGGGACCGAGGTCGTGGTGCAGACAGACGCCGCGCAACTTGCGCGTCTGGCCGTTCAGCTGGAAGCCCTTTTCCTTGCTGACGCGGACGGTGCGGATGCCGGTCTTGATGGTTTTGACGTCAATGTCCTTCCCGTCCTTCATCAGCCTGACGGTAAGCGTATAGAGAGACGGCGACTCAGGCGACCAGAGCTTGGGATGGGGCACGCTCAGCGTCCTGCTGACGTGGCCGTCGCCGAATGAAACGACAGACTGCATCATGCCGCCTCCCTCGGAGTCTTGCAGGCCGATGATCATCCGCATGTCAGGTTCCACGTTTTCCACACGGACGCCCACCTCCACTTTGGCCACGTCTTTCTTGCGGTCGACGTCAATGGTACGCACGGAGAGGCTCCAGTCGTCGATGTGCCGCTTGTCGGTCAGCACCAGTTTCACGGGGCGGTAAATTCCGGCACCGGGATACCAGCGGCTGCTCTCCTCCAGATTCTTCAGGCTGACCTCCAACAGATTTTCGCCTTTAATAAAATAAGGTGTAATATCGATGCGGAAAGTATTGTAGCCGTAAGCCCAGTAGCCCGCTTTCTGGCCGTTGATGCTGACTGTCGGCTCAGCCATGGCTCCGTCGAACACCAGCTCGGCATGGCCGGAAAAGTCCGATGGAATCGTGAATTTTCGCTTGTAGTGGCCTTCGCCTATCCAGGGCAGTGCGCCTGAGCGCCCGCTCTTCTCGGTGGCCTCCTTCTCGCCGTTCTGCTCGATGGCCACGCGCTGCAGGTCCCACTTCTTGTCGAAGGGTCCGCTGATGGCCCAGTCGTGGGGCACGGTGACGGTCTGCCACGACTGCCGGTCGTGCGAACGCTCGGCTGTGCCGCTTTGCCCCGCAAAGAACTGCCAGTCGTCGGTTAATGTGATTTCCTGCCGTTGTTGGGCGTGCCCTGCCAGTGCGCTGAGCAGGGCCATAGTCAGTAGTCTTGTCCTCATTTGGTTCTTCAGTTTTGTTAACAGGGCACAAAGATAGTTATTTTTTTTGTTATCTCAAAAAATTCCGTTAACTTTGCAACCGAATATGATGAAAAACCTCTATATCGTCAGTGGTTGCAATGGGGCAGGAAAGACCACCGCCTCATATACGGTGTTGCCTGAGATTCTGGAATGCAGGGAATTCGTCAACGCTGATGAGATAGCACGTGGGCTTTCACCATTCAACGCCGAGGGCGTGGCCATTGAGGCAGGAAGGCTGAGCAGCCCTGAGCTGGCCATGAGGCGTGTGGCAGAGCGCGTGAGCAAAGGCGGGCACGACATTCCCGAGGAAATAATCAGAAGACGATACACGGCAGGCATCAACAACCTTTTCAAGTTGTTCATGCCTGTTGTTGACTATTGGGCGATTTTTGACAATAGTGCCACACCGCGCCGCATAGTGGCAACAGGAGGGCGAAAATCGGAAACTGTAACGATGGAAGAAGAATTGCTAAGGACAATCAAAGCTTATGTCAAGTAAGGAAATGAGTGACTTCACACAGAAGTTAGAGGCCGGTCTTCGGATAGCAGAGAAAAGAATGCTGGAGGAAAAAGCACTCCGTAACGAGACCGTGGTGGTATCAACCCCTGAGGGAGGTATTCAGTATTTATCTGCCCGCGCGGTGCTGGCAAGCTATTGAGAAGGACGATGGACGAGGATTTCGACATACGCGAGGAGCGTTACTCCAAGGTTGAGAAGGACTTCGAGAACGCACTGCGGCCGCTGAGCTTCAAGGACTTCAGCGGTCAGAAGAAGATTGTGGAGAACTTGGAGGTCTTTGTCGAGGCGGCCAAGTACCGTGGCGAGCCCCTCGACCACACACTGCTGCACGGTCCTCCCGGACTAGGCAAAACGACGCTGTCGAACATCATAGCCAACGAGCTGGGCGTGGGCTTCAAGATAACCAGCGGACCCGTGCTCGACAAGCCGGGCGACCTGGCCGGTATCCTGACATCGTTGGAGAAGAACGACGTGTTGTTCATCGACGAGATTCACCGTCTGTCGCCCGTCGTCGAGGAGTATCTGTACTCTGCCATGGAGGACTACCGCATCGACATCATGATTGACAAAGGCCCGTCGGCGCGGTCGATCCAGATTGACCTGAACCCCTTCACACTGGTCGGCGCCACCACGCGCAGCGGTCTGCTGACGGCTCCGCTCCGTGCCCGCTTCGGCATCAACATGCACTTGGAGTACTACCAGCCCGAGACGCTGCAGAAGATCATCGAGCGCAGTAGTAATATATTAGGTGTACCCATCACCGAGGATGCCGCCTTAGAGATTGCCGGTCGCAGCCGCGGCACGCCCCGTATCGCCAACGCCCTGCTGCGCCGCGTCCGCGACTTCGCTCAGGTGAAGGGCAACGGCCGCATCGACACGAAGATTACGCAGGTGGCGCTGACGGCCCTGAACATCGACCAGTACGGCCTTGACGAGATAGACAACAAGATACTGCTGACCATCATCGACAAGTTCCGGGGCGGTCCCGTAGGACTCACCACTATCGCCACCGCCATCGGCGAGGATGCCGGCACGGTGGAGGAGGTCTATGAACCGTTCCTCATCATGGAGGGATTCATCAAGCGGACGCCTCGCGGCCGCATGGTGACCGAGCTGGCTTACAAGCATTTTGGGCGCAATCCTTACACGGGTAACATCATGGAACCTACTTTGTTTGAATAATTTTCAACACTTTGGACTGTTTTAATTCTTTTTCACTAAAAAGATAAGAGACTTATACAATTATTTCTTATCTTTGTGCCATAAAATGAAACTTTTTTACAAAATGACTTAACAATTTAAATTACCTACAAGCTATGCACATCGGACAAAAAATCAAGGAAGTGCTCGAGCAGAGACACAAGCCCGTAACCTGGTTAGCCAGAGAGATTGACTGTGAACGTACCAATGTCTACAACATCTTCAGTCGCAAAGATATCAGCACAGGATTGCTACAGAAAATAGGAGTTATTCTGGAGTATGATTTCTTTAAAGACCTGTCAGAAGAAAATTTCAAGGGTGGAAAGCTGAAGAAGTGAGATTTTTTTCGTAACTTTGCCCGCAAATATGAGAAAAGGAATATTTGTGGGCTCTTTTGACCCTTTTACTATTGGGCATGATTCTGTTGTGCGACGTGTTTTGCCGTTGTTCGACCGCTTGGTGATAGGTGTTGTCGGCGACAACGTCCATAAACCTAATTTGCATCCAGCCGAGGAGCGCATCCGGGCGATCAGTGCTATTTATCAGAATGAGCCGGCCATAGAAGTGAAGCCCTTCTATGGTTTGGCAATGGATTTTGCCCGACAAGAGGGGGCACAGTTCATTGTCAAGGGTGTCCGTTCGGCCAGCGACTTCGAGTACGAGCAGTGGCAGGCCGACTTCAACCGCCGCCTCGGTGGCATCGAGACCATTTTGCTCTACACCGAGCCAGAGTTGGCCAGCGTATCGAGTAGTGCCCTGCGCGAACTCGCACACTTCGGCGTTGATGTCAGTCAGTTTTTACCTAAAGCTCCATCAGTACAATGATAACCTATAACACTGAGAACGTTCACATGCCAGCTATCCGCCGGCGCGACACGACGGCCTGGATCCGTCGCGTAGCCGCTTCCTACAACAAGAAAGTGGGCGAGGTGGGCTATCTCTTCTGTGACGACGAGCACATTCTGGCCGTCAACCGCGAATATTTAGGCCACGATTATTACACTGACATCATCACTTTCGACTATAACGAGGGCGACACCCTCAATGGTGACCTTGTTATTTCACTCGACACGGTGCGCACGAATGCCGAGAAGTTCCAGAAGGATTACGACGAAGAACTGCACCGTGTTATCATTCATGGCATTCTCCACCTCTGCGGCCTCAACGACAAAGGCCCCGGCGAGCGCGAACTGATGGAGGCTGCTGAGGACAAAGCCTTAGGATTAAGATAGATGATAGAGGAATATGAAATCATGGCGCCTGTCGGCTCCCGCGAGTCGCTGGCAGCCGCTATACAGGCAGGAGCCGACTCTGTATATTTCGGCATTGAGAAGCTGAATATGCGTGCGCACTCCGCCTCGACGTTCACCATCGACGACCTGCGCGAGATTGCCCAGACCTGCCGTGAGCACGGCATGAAGAGCTATCTGACGGTGAACACCATCATTTACGGGGAGGATTTGCCGCTGATGCGCGAGATTATCGATGCCGCCAAGGAGGCAGGTATTTCAGCCGTCATCGCCAGCGACGTGGCCGTGATGCAGTATTGCCGACAGGTGGGGCAGGAGGTGCATCTCTCCACTCAGCTGAACATTTCGAACATCGAGGCGCTCAGGTTCTACGCACAGTTTGCCGATGTCGTCGTGCTGGCCCGTGAGCTGCGCCTGGAACAGGTGGCCGACATCTACCGGCAGGTCTGCGAGGAGCATATCTGCGGTCCGAGTGGTGAGCAGATACGTATTGAGATGTTCTGTCATGGCGCGCTGTGCATGGCTATCTCGGGCAAGTGCTACATGAGCCTCGATGCCGCCAACCGCTCTGCCAACCGTGGGGAGTGTATCCAGGTGTGTCGCCGCTCGTACACCGTTACCGACAATGAGACAGGCTACCAGCTGGAGATAGACAACAAGTACATCATGTCGCCCAAGGACCTGAAGACCGTGCGCTTCCTTGATAAGATGATGAAGGTCGGCGTGCGCGTGTTTAAGATAGAAGGTCGCGCTCGAGGCCCTGAATATGTCTATACGGTGGTGAAGTGCTACAAAGAGGCTATCCAGGCCGTGCTCGACGGCACGTTTACCACTGAGCGCAAGGATGAGTGGGACCGCCGCCTTGCCACAGTCTTCAATCGGGGCTTCTGGGATGGCTACTATCAGGGTCAGCTTCTGGGAGAGTGGAATAAGGAGTACGGCTCTTGTGCTACTGAGCGCAAGATATACATCGGGCGTGGTACGAAGTACTATTCTAAACTCGGTGTCGCGGAGTTCACTGTCGAAGCGAACACCTTTAAGGTTGGCGATAAGCTACTCATAACAGGTCCTACGACTGGTGTCGTCTATGTAACGCCGCAGGAGATACATGATGACAATGGTCCTGTCCCCTTGGCCCAACAGGGAAGCCGCGTATCCATCGCTGTTCCTGTCAAGGTGCGTCCCAGTGACAAGCTGTTTAAGCTATCTACAACCCTAACTGACGGTTTGTAGGGTTGTAGATAGCGTTTTCTTATTATTTGATGTATTCCGAGAAATCCGTCAGCTTCATGTCGCCCTTACGAGCCAGCGTGTCGTGCATAGCAAAGGCGGCTGTGAGGCAGTGGCGCGTATGTCCGCCCGTACCGAGCTTCAGGTAGTCCCACAACAGTTGCTTGTAGTCGGGGTGTGCGCAGTTCTCGATGATGGTCTGTGCACGCTGCATGGGGCTCTTGCCGCGCAGGTCGGCCACACCCTGTTCCGTGACGATGATGTTCACGTCGTGCTCCGAGGAGTCCTGGTGCGTGACGAATGGTACGACACTTGAAATCAGGCCGCCCTTGGCCACTGAAGGACATGTAAAAATAGAAAGGTAGGCGTTGCGGATGAAGTCGCCGCTGCCGCCGATGCCGTTCATCATCTTCGTGCCGCTGATGTGCGTCGAGTTGGCGTTGCCGTAGATGTCGACCTCGATGGCCGTATTGATGGCAATGACACCCAGGCGGCGGATGACTGCCGGGTGGTTCGAGATTTCGCTCTGGCGCAGCGTCAGGTGGTTCTTGAAGTAGTCCATGTTGTCGTAGACCTGCTTCAGGCAGTCGTTCGAGACGGTGAGCGAGCAGGCCGAGGCGTCCTTTACGCGGCCGTTCATCATCATGCCGACAACGGCGTCCTGCAGCACCTCCGTGTAGATGTTGAAGTCGGGTACGTGCTTGTCCTCGCCCAGTGCGCCGAGGATGGCGTTGGCCGTCGAGCCTACGCCGCTCTGCAGCGGCAGGAACTCCTTGGGTATGCGGCCCTTGTGCAGTTCGTCAACCAGGAACTCTGCTACTAAGTAGCCAATCTTATCGGTCACGGGGTCGCTATCCTTGAATGCGCGGGCCTCGTCAGGGATGTTGCACTCTACGACACCCACCACCTTCGATTTGGGAATCGACACATAGGGTACGCCAATGCGGTCGCTGACGTTGAAGATGGGAATGGGTTTGCGGTAAGGTGGGTCCAGCGGCTCGTAGACGTCGTGTAGATACTTGGCGTCGGGGCTGTGGAACGAGTTCAGCTCGAGAATCACCTTTTTGGCCAGACGTGCAGCTGTGGGGCTGATGCCGCCTGCTGCCGTCAGGTAAACGTGCCAATTGTCGCCGGCGTCCTCAATGTCGCAGACCTCAAGGATGGCCCAGTCCAGGTCGCCGTAGAAGCCGTAGCGCAGTTCCTGTGCCATGTGACTAAGGTGCAGGTCGTTGTAGGGAATCTCGCCGGCGTTCACATGTTTGCGGAAGTCAGGGTTTGTAGTGTACGGAGCCCGGTACTTGATGGCCTGTGCGTTAGCCAGATCGCCATCCGTCGACTGTCCCGTCGAGGCACCTGTGAAGATGGCCACCTTGAACTCGCGGCCGGCCTCGTGTTCGGCGATGGCAATCTTTGCCAGTTCCTTTGTTGTTGCCTTGGCCACACCAGCCGGTGTGAAGCCACTCATAGCGATCTGGTCGCCGTTCTTAATCAGTGCTGCAGCCTCTGCAGCTGTCATACGTGTGTACATATTTTATTATAAATTTACGAATGTGCGTGCAAAATTACGCAAAATCGGCGGCATAACAAAACAAATATCGAAAAAAAGTTGTAACTTTGCAGCAAACTTGTGTGTCACGAGAACAAATCGGCCGTTTGTAGGGTCGCAGT
>CAMHIS010000019.1 GCA_946185285.1 uncultured Prevotellaceae bacterium | reverse complement strand
ATGTGATTATCTCGATTATCCGCAACACCATTCCTAACCGCATCCGCATCGTGGTGCAGCTGGTGGTTGTTGCTGCTCTCGTAACCATCGTCAGTCAGGTGCTGAAGGCTTTTGCCTATGACGTAAGCGTACAGCTGAGCGTGTATGTAGGTCTGATTATTACCAACTGTATCTTGATGGGTCGTCTGGAGGCATTCGCCATGATGAACAAGCCCTGGCCGTCGTTCCTCGATGGTGTGGGTAACGGTCTGGGCTATGCCATGATTCTGGTCATTGTGGGTGCCGTCCGCGAACTGTTAGGCCGTGGGTCGCTGCTGGGCTTCCAGGTGCTGCCCGATGCCTATGTGGGTAACGGTATGATGACCATGCCCGCCATGGCCCTCATCCTTGTTGGTTGTGTCATTTGGATTCATCGTGCTTACTTTTATAAGGAAAAATAAAACTACGAATTACACGAATTATACGAATTATTGTTTCGCGCTTTAATTCGTTAAATTCGCAAAATTCGTAGTCGTAAAAAGAAAAGAATATGGAACACGCAATATCATTACTATTCAGGTCCATCTTTGTGGACAATATGATTTTTGCCTTCTTCCTCGGCATGTGTTCGTACCTTGCCGTGTCGAAGACCGTGAAGACATCGCTCGGACTGGGCTGTGCCGTGACCTTCGTGCTCACCGTCACCGTCCCCGTCAACTATCTGTTGCAGACCAAGGTCTTAGGCCCCGACTGCCTCGTCGAGGGCGTCGACCTGAGCTACCTCAGCTTTATCCTCTTTATCGCCGTGATTGCCGGTATGGTGCAGCTGGTGGAGATGACGGTCGAGAAGTACTCGCCCTCGCTCTATGCCGCACTCGGCATCTTCCTGCCGCTGATTGCCGTCAACTGTGCCATCATGGGTGCCTCGCTCTTCATGCAGCAGCGCATCCTGATGGACCCCAGCAACTCGCAGGCCATCACCTCGGTCTGGGATGCTGTCGTCTATGGCTTCGGCTCCGGTATCGGCTGGATGCTCGCCATCGTGGCTATGGGTGCCATCCGCGAGAAGATGCAGTACAGCGATGTTCCCAAGCCCCTGCAGGGCCTCGGCATCGTGTTTATTACCGTCGGTCTCATGGCTATGGCAATGATGTGTTTCTCTGGACTGAATATCTAATGGGTAAGCCCACCCAAGCCCTCCCAAAGGGAGGGATGTCTGAATAGATTAAAGAGGGTGGGTAAAGGATAATTAAGATGTATAACCAATAATAAAGGAGACCCCCTAAAGTAACCAAACGCCCCTCCCTTGGGGAGGGGTTGGGGGTGGGCTTATGATACAATTTATTTCTTATAGTATAGCAGTATTCCTGCTGGTAATCATCCTCCTGGTGATTATCCTGCTCGTGGCGAAGAAATATCTCTCGCCGTCGGGCAATGTGAATATTACGGTCAATGGCGACAAGGTGCTCAACGTGCCGCAGGGCAACAACCTGATGGCTACGCTCAACGAGAATGGCATCTTCCTGCCCTCTGCCTGCGGTGGCAAGGCCAGTTGCGGACAGTGCAAGGTGCAGGTCCTGGAAGGCGGCGGCGAGATTCTCGACTCTGAGAAGCCCCACTTCACCCGCAAGCAGATCAAGGACCACTGGCGCCTCGGCTGCCAGTGCAAGGTGAAGGGCGACTTGAAGATTCACGTCGACGAGTCAATCCTCGGTGTCAAGGAGTACGAGTGTACCGTCATCTCGAACAAGAACGTCGCTACGTTCATCAAGGAGTTCAAGGTGCAGCTGCCTCCGGGCGAGCACATGGACTTCCTGCCCGGCTCTTACGCTCAGATCAAGATTCCTAAGTTCGACTGCATCGACTACGACAAGGACTTCGACAAGTCGCTCATCGGCGACGAGTATCTGCCCTCATGGCAGAAGTTCGGCCTGTTCCCCCTCAAGTGTAAGAACCCCGAGGACACCATCCGTGCCTACTCGATGGCCAACTATCCGGCTGAGGGCGACGTCTTCATGCTCACCGTGCGTATCGCCACACCGCCGTTCAAGCCCGACAAGAGCGGCTTCATGGAGGTCAACCCCGGTATCGCCTCCAGCTACATCTTCTCGCTGAAGCCCGGCGACAAGGTCATCATGAGCGGTCCCTTCGGCGACTTCCATCCCCACTTTGACTCGAAGAAGGAGATGATCTGGGTTGGCGGTGGTGCCGGTATGGCTCCGCTCCGTGCCCAGATCATGCACATGACGAAGACGCTGCATACGACCGACCGCGAGATGCACTACTTCTACGGCGCACGCGCCCTCAACGAGGTGTTCTATCTCGACGACTTCCTGGGGCTGGAGAAGGAGTTCCCCAACTTCCACTTCCACCTCGCCCTCGACCGTCCCGACCCCGCTGCCGATGCAGCCGGCGTGAAGTACACACCGGGCTTCGTCCACCAGGTGATGCTCAACACCTACCTGAAGGACCACGAGGCCCCCGAGGACATCGAGTACTATATGTGCGGCCCCGGCCCCATGTCGAAGGCCGTCGTCTCGATGCTCGACTCGCTCGGCGTCGATCCCGAGTCTATCATGTACGACAACTTCGGAGGATAACTGAATGACACTGATCATCGTTCTGCTGCTCATCTTCGGCTACCTGCTGATTGCCACTGGCCACCTGACGGGGGTCAACAAGGCGGCCATCGCCATGTTCATTGGCACGGTGGGGTGGGTGGTCTACATCTGCTGGGGCGCCGACTTCGTCATGTCCCAGCATCCCCATGAGTATGCAGAATTCCTGGCAGGCGAGGCTCCTTCAAGCGATGCCGTCAAGTTGTTCATCTACGACGACATCTTCCTGAAGTACGTGGGCCGAGCCGCCAGCATTGTCATGTTCCTCCTGGCCACGATGACCATCGTCGAGATACTGAACAACAACGGCTGCTTCGACTTCATCACCGAGTGGATTCGCACCCGCAACTCGAAGCGGCTGCTGTGGACCATCACCCTGGCCACGTTCATCCTCTCGGCCAATCTCGACAACCTGACAACGGCAACGATGATGCTGGTCATCATGCACGACATTGTCCGCAGCCGACGGCAGCGAATGCTCATCGGCGCGGCCATCGTCGTGGCGGCCAACTGCGGCGGTGCCTTCACCGTCATCGGCGACCCGATAGGACTGCTCCTCTGGGGCGACGGGGCTGTCACGGCCACCGACTTCTCGAAGTTCCTGGCCCTGCCGGCCTTGGTGGCGTGGGTGGTGACAACCATCCTCATCAACCGCCAGCTGCCCGACCGCCTCGATACCGAGTGGACGGCTCCCCCTTATCGTGGCGACGACACCAACCTGAACCGCTGGCAGCGAATGGTCATGCTCGTCGTGGGTATCGGCGGCCTGTGGTTCATCCCGACGTTCCACAACATCACCAAGCTGTCGCCGTTCCTCGGCGCACTCTGCGTGCTCAGCGTGCTGTGGGTGGTCAACGAGGCCTTCAACCGCAAGCTGAACGATGCCGACCAGATGGCCCAGCGCCGCATTCCGCGCGCCATCCAGTACGGCACCATCCAGCAGATGCTCTTCGTCATGGGCATCATGCTCGGCATGGGCGTGATGACCGAGACGGGCGTCTTTGGCGACATCTCGGCCTGGATCGACTACAACATCCACAACATCTGGGTGGTGGGCATCATCTCAGGCCTGCTCAGCAGCGTTGTCGATACGTTCACCGTTGCCATCACCGACATCTCGCTCTATCCCATCATCGAGCACGCTCAGCTGAGTGCCTGGGCCGACAGCGACTACCTGTCGCACTTCGCCTTGAACGGCGCCTACTGGAAGGTCATCTCCTTCACAACGGCCGTCGGCGGCTGTCTGCTCAGCGTGGGCAGCACCAGCGGACTGGCCCTTATGAAAATGGAACACGTGCGCCTGGGCTGGTATCTGCGCCATCTGACGCCCAAAGTCCTCGCAGGCTTCGTCCTGGGACTCATCGTCCTCTACGTCGAGGTTCTGCTTCTCGCCTCCTGACTACACACCTAACCTCTTAAAACAATAACAATGCCAAAAATCAAAACTATCGGAATACTGACCTCTGGCGGCGATGCTCCCGGCATGAACGCTGCCATACGTGCCGTCACCCGTGCCGGCATCTACAACGGTTATAACATCAAAGGTATCTATCGTGGCTACGACGGCCTCATCAAGGGCGAGGTAAAGCCCTTTACCACTGAGAATGTCAGCGGTATCATTACCCGTGGCGGCACCATTCTGAAGACCGCCCGCTCGAAGGAGTTCATGACGCTGGAGGGCATGCAGAAGGCCTACGAGACCTGTCAGCGCGAGGAGATTGATGCCCTCGTCGTCATCGGCGGCAACGGCTCGCTTACGGGAGCCCGCAACTTCGGCATGGAGTTCGACTTCCCGGTTATCGGACTGCCGGGCACCATTGACAACGACCTCTACGGCACAGACTCCACCATCGGCTACGATACTACCATGAACACCATCATGGAGTGTGTCGACCGCATTCGCGATACTGCCAATTCCCACGAGCGCATCTTCTTTGTCGAGGTGATGGGCCGCGATGCAGGCTTCCTTGCCCAGAACTCGGCCATAGCCTGCGGCGCCGAGGCGGCCATCATCCCCGAGGAAATGACCGACGACGACCAGCTGGCGCAGTTCATGGGCCGCGGCATCCGCAAGTCCAAGAAGTCGTGCATCGTCATCGTCTCCGAGAGTCCCAAGTGCGGCGCACTCCACTACGCCGACCGCGTGAAGAAGGAGTTCCCGAGCTTCGACGTCCGCGTCTCCATCCTCGGCCATCTGCAGCGTGGCGGCTCACCGTCTGCCCACGACCGCATCCTGGCCAGCCGTACTGGCGTAGGTGCTATCGATGCTCTCCGTCAGGGACAGCGCAACGTGATGGTTGGCGTGCGCAACAACGAGGTGGTCTACGTGCCCTTCTCGGAGTGCATACGTACCGACAAGCCCTTCGACAAGAAACTCATCAAGGTGCTCGACGAGCTTAGTATATGATCAGGAAGATTGTTTTGACCGGCGGCCCCTGTGCAGGAAAGACGACGGCCCTGGTGCGCGTCATCGAGCATTTCAACAGTCGCGGCTTCAAGGTGTTCTGCATCCCCGAGGTGCCCACCATCTACAGTCTTGCCGGGTGGAACTATCTGACGCCCAACCGCCAGCTCTACTTCGAGGGCGAGCGGGCCATACTCGAGACGCAGCTGGCACTCGAAGACCATTTCATGCGTCTGGCCAGCGTCTGCGCCAAGCCTGTGCTCATCGTCTGCGACCGTGGTGCGATGGACATATCGGCCTATATTGCCCCTGAAGAGTGGGATAGCATCTGCGGCGAGGCCGGCACCAACTCCAACGTGCTGCGCGAACGCTACGACGCCGTGCTCCACCTCGTCTCGGCTGCCGACGGTGCCGAGCAGTACTACACCACCGCCACCAACTCCACCCGCTATGAGAAGGCCGACGAAGAAGGACTGCGCATAGCCCGCGAACTCGACAAGAAGGTCATCAAGGCCTGGACGGGCCATCCCCATCTGCGCGTCATCAACAACCACGACGACTTTGAGCGGAAGATGCAGCGCGTGCTCCGCGAAATCTCCAATGTGCTCGGACTGCCGCAGCCCGTCACCGAGGAGCGCAAGTATCTGGTCGAGGTGACGGGTGAACTGCCTGAGACTATCGACAGCGACATCCTCCAGACCTACCTCGTCAGCGAGCCTGGCACGGAGGTCCGCCTGCGCCGCCGTTCGTGGCCCAGCGGCAAGGTGGTCAACGTCCACAACACCAAGAAGCGGACGGCCCCCGGCGAACAGATTGAGACCGAGCGCCAGGTGGAGAACGCCCTCTACGAGTCGCTGCTCCAGCAGGCCGACCCTTACCGCCAGTCCATCTCGAAGCTGCGCCAGAGCTTTATCTGGAAGGGCCAGTACTTCGAACTCGACACCTACCGCGGTCCCCTCGACGGTCTCGTCATCCTCGAGACCAAGGGCATAGCCGATGCCGAGGATGTCAACTTCCCGCCCTTCATCCGCGTCATCAAGGAGATAACAGGCAACAAGGAGTACTACAACTACAACCTCGCCCTGCGCCGGTAGTCCCTGTATAACAGTAATAATAAATATCCATTCCACAAGGGGCGGCACTTTTCGCTCAAAACCTGCCACGTTTTTTCCAAAACCCGCCACGTTTTTCTGAAAAACTGCCGCCTTTTGCTGATAAAGCTCCTTGTCTGTATAAATATGCGGGGAGTGCATGAATATCCGTGTTTTCCTTTTGTCTCATGCCCGATGAGATAAAAACGAAAGTCACGTGCCGCTGATAGTCAGTCACACTTTTTAACCCTCACTTCCGTCACTTCTGTCACCCGCTTGGGGTGAGGGAAGTGACGGAAGTGAGGGTTAAAAAGTGGAAAAGACAATTATAGTTCCACTATCTGGTGTATTCTCACGAAAAATGTCTACCTTTATTGCCAGATTCGTTTATTTTGCGTACCTTTGCACCGCTTTAAGCGATGAACATACAGGAACTGAGTAAACAGTATGCCAAGCGGCCGCAGGTGGCGGCGCTGGCGAAAGCCGTGGGAAATGTTCGGGAACGACGCATTTTCCTCGAGGGCTTATTGGCCTCCAGCGGGCCGTTGGTGTTCGGCAGTCTGGCTCAGAAAACCGCTGCCACGATACTTTTCATTCTTCAGGACGCCGAGGAGGCGGGGTACTTCTACCACGACCTGACGCAGCTGATGGGCGACCGGCAGGTGCTGTTCTTCCCGTCGAGCTACAGGCGGTCGGTGAAGTACGCCCAGCGCGACCCGGCCAACGAGATACTGCGCACGGAGGTGCTGTCGCAGTTGGCGGCAGAGGGCAGGGGACTCTACATCGTCTCTTACCCCGAGGCGGTGGCCGAGATGGTGGTGTCGAAGAAGCAGCTCGACACGAGGACGCTGACGCTGACCACTGGCCAGACGGTGGCGACGGCCACGATAGAACAGACGCTGCAGGAGTTCGGATTCCGCGAGGTGGACTACGTCTATGAGCCGGGGCAGTACGCCCTGCGCGGCTCCATCCTCGACGTCTATTCCTATAGTAGCGAGTTCCCCTTCCGTATCGACTTCTTCGGCGACGAGATAGACAGCATCCGCACGTTCGAGGTGGAGGACCAGCTGTCGAAGGAGCGCCGTGAGCGGGTGGACATCGTGCCTGAGCTGGCTGGACTGACGGAGGACAAGGAGTCGCTGTTTAAGTTCCTGCCCGACGAGACGCTGCTCTGCCTGAAGGACTACGGCTATGTGGCCGACGCCATCGACCGCACCTTTCAGGAGGGCTTTTCTAAGCAGGCCGTCATGGAGCGTATGGAGGAGGCTGAGTCGGAGATGGAGCAGCAGGAGATTGAGCAGCAGCTGCGCCGCGAGAGCCAGCTCATCAACGGCAGCCAGTTCAAGGCCGACAGCGAGCGCTTCCGCCGCATAGAGCTAAGGGGTAGGGGAGAGGGCACTGCCATCTCGTTCAACATCACCGCCCAGCCCCTGTTCCACAAGAACTTCGAACTGCTGACCAAGACGCTGACGGACTATCAGCTGAAGGGCTACAACCTGTTTATACTGGCCGACAGCAAGAAACAGCAGGAACGACTGAAGGAGATTCTTTCTGGTGAAGGGTGTTTGGTGAAGGGTGAAGGGAGAAATGTTTCTGAGCGTGAAGGTAACCTCCCTTCACCCTTCACCAAACACCCTTCACAATTTTTCGTCCCCGTCGACAAGACCTTGCACGAAGGCTTCATCGACCACGATGCGCGCGCCTGCTTCCTGACCGACCACCAGATATTCGACCGTTTCCATAAGTACAACCTGAAGAGCGACAAGGCCCGCACGGGCAAGGTGGCTCTGACGCTGAAGGAGATACAGCAGTTTGAGATTGGCGACTTCGTGGTACACATCGACCACGGCATCGGCAAGTTCGGCGGACTGGTGCGTATGCCGCAGGGCGACGGGTATCAGGAAATGATCAAGATTACCTACCAGCGGGGCGACTGCATCTACGTGTCGATCCACTCGCTCTACAAGGTGTCGAAGTACAAGTCGCAGGACGGTGGCGAGGCACCTCGCCTTTCGACGCTGGGCACCGGGCAGTGGGAACGGCTGAAAGAGCGCACGAAGAAGCACATCAAGGACATTGCCCGCGACCTGATCAAACTCTATGCCAAGCGGCGCCGTGAGAAAGGCTTTGCGTTTAGCCACGACTCGTACATGCAGCACGAGCTGGAGGCCTCGTTCCTCTACGAGGACACACCCGACCAGCTGAAGGCTACGCAGGACGTGAAGGCCGACATGGAGATGGCCAAGCCGATGGACCGCCTGGTCTGCGGCGACGTGGGCTTCGGCAAGACCGAAGTGGCCGTGCGTGCGGCATTCAAGGCGGCCTGCGACGGCAAGCAGGTGGCCGTGATGGTGCCCACGACGGTGCTTGCTTACCAGCACTTCCACACCTTCAGCAGCCGGCTGAAGGACATGCCCGTCCGCGTTGACTACCTGACCCGTGCCCGTACGGCCAAGCAGACGACGGCCATCTTGAAGGACCTGGAGGCAGGCAAGATAGATATTATAATAGGTACGCACAAGCTGATTGGCAAGACGGTGAAGTTCCACGACCTCGGACTGCTCATCATCGACGAGGAGCAGAAGTTCGGCGTGGCCACCAAGGAGAAGCTGCGCCAGATGAAGTCGAACGTCGACACGCTGACGATGTCGGCAACGCCCATCCCGCGAACGCTGCAGTTCTCGCTCGTCGGTGCCCGCGACCTGAGCGTCATACAGACACCGCCGCCCAACCGCTACCCCATACAGACGGAGATTCACACCTTCAGCGCCGAAATCATTACTGACGCCATCAACTTTGAAATGTCGCGCAACGGGCAGGTGTACTTCGTCAACAACCGCATATCAGACCTGACCCGCATAGCCGAGCTGATACACAACAACGTGCCCGATGCCCGCGTGGCCATCGGCCACGGACAGATGAAACCCGAGGAACTGGAGCAGATTATCCTCGACTTCTCCAACTACGACTACGACGTGCTGCTGTCGACGACCATCGTCGAGAATGGCATCGACATTCCCAACGCCAACACCATCATCATCAACTCGGCCCACCACTTCGGACTCTCTGACCTCCACCAGATGCGCGGTCGCGTGGGGCGTGGCAACCGCAAGGCCTTCTGTTACCTGCTGGCACCGCCCCTTGCCGCCCTCCCCGTGGAGAGCCGCCGCCGCCTTGAGGCCCTCGAGAACTTCAGTGACCTCGGCTCGGGCATCAACATCGCCATGCAGGACCTCGACATCCGTGGTGCCGGCAACCTGCTTGGCAGCGAGCAGTCGGGCTTCATCAGCGACCTGGGCTACGAGACCTACCAGAAGATACTGAATGAAGCGATGGCGGAGCTGAGGAATGAGGAGAAAGCCTCCCCAGGCCCCTCCAAAGGAGGGGGTGCTGGGATGCATTCATCAGGTAATCAAACATCCCCTCCTTTGGAGGGGCTTGGGGAGGCTTTCTGCTTCGTCGCCGACTGCACCCTCGAAAGCGACCTCGAGATGTACTTCCCCGACCAGTATGTGCCGTCAGACTCAGAGCGTATGCTGCTCTACCGCGAACTGGATAATATGAAGGACGACCAGCAGATAGAAGGCTACCGGAAACGGCTCGTCGACCGCTTTGGAGCCATACCGGCCGTGGCTGAGGAGCTGATACGCGTGGTGCCGCTACGCCGCCTTGGCAAGCAGTTGGGGTGTGAGAAAATTATGCTGAAGCAGGGACGCATGTTCCTCTATTTCGTCTCCAATCCAGACAGTCCCTACTACCAGAGCGATGCTTTCGGGCGGGTGCTCGACTATATCGGTCGGAACGTGCGCCGCTGTAATCTGAAAGAGCAGAACGGCAAGCGCTCGATGGTTGTCAGCGACGTGCCTACGGTTGAGGAGTCTGTCCGAATACTTGGTTCCATTCTTCCTTGAACCGGCGCTGCTGTTCGCTCAGAGGCGACTTCGTCCAGGCTTTCAGCTTGTCGCCGATGGCAGCCTTCAGCTTGTCGTCTGGAGCAAGGGATGCGTAGTAGAGCTGTAGCCGGAGCCGCAGCATACTGCTCTCTTTCAAGGCGTTTGTGGCTGACAGCAGGCGTTTGGAGGCCTTACCGTCGTCCAGACCTAACGCCTTGGTGCCCATATAGACTGCCAGCGCCAGTTCGGCCTCGCGCTGGGCGGTGTAGCCCTTGTAAGGCTCCACGCGCTGGAGCGTCCGGCGCAGTTCGACGACCAGTAGGTTGTACTCATTCTCTTGCGTCACGCGGTCGGGGGCGGCAAACAGCATCCGGAAAGCCAGTTCGAAGAGACTTTTCAGGTCGCCGTCGATGTCAGTCGATTTCTTGACGGGCTGGTCGACCAGCTCGACCACCTCGGGACTGAGGCTGACGGCTACGGCCGAAATCTCGGGTATGCTGACCACCAGCTGCTTGCTGCGCTTGCCGGGAACGCGCATCAGCACACCCTCGATGCCGTCGAACACGCCGCCGTGAACACGAATCTTGTCGCCTACGCGCAGCTTGATTTCGTCGGGCTGGAAATAAGTGAGACTTTCCTCCACCTGCTGCGTCACCCGTATGAAGCTCTCCATGTCGCGGTCGGGCACGACGATGGGCTTCTTCTGGCCAGGCAGACCCGACATCCTGAAGAAGGTCGAGAGCTTGGTGGTGGCAATATACTCCTCCAAGGCGTACTTGAGGCTTTTGACGAAGACAAGCCCGTTGATGGCAGGCACCAGCACGCGCTTCTTCTTCCCCATGCGCTCCTTCAGTTCGTAGCGCATGGGCAGATAACAGTCAAATCCGAGGCGGCGCAGGTCGTCCCGGATTTTGACTTCACTTCTGTAGTTGGCGCTCAGCACGTACCAGCGTGCTGTCTCGTCGTTAGGTGTTGCTGCCATGCCGTAAAAAATAATCTGGCGGCAAAGTTAGCGTTTTTGTCTGAAACCGCCAAACTTCGCCGCCACTTTTTTTAGTTGCGGAACACCAGACCGTCGCCGAATTCGTCGACGATGATGGGGCGTTCGTTCGTCACCTCGCCCGCCAGCAGCTTCTTCGACAGGTCGTTGAGCACCAGCTGCTGGATGGCACGCTTCACGGGACGAGCGCCGAACTCGGGGTCGTAACCCTCCTGAGCCAGATAGGCGATGGCCTGCGGCGTGACTTCGAGACGGAAGCCCTGCGGCTCGAGCATCTCCTGCACCTTGCGTATCTGCAGGCGCACGACGTCGGCAATCTGTTCGCGCGTCAGCGGCTGGAAGGTGATAATCTCGTCGATACGGTTCAGGAACTCCGGGCGCATCGTCAGCCGCAGCTGGTCGCGCGTGGCGTTGCTGGTCATGATGATGATAGTGTTCTTGAAGTTCGCCGTGCGGCCCTTGTTGTCGGTCAGGCGGCCGTCATCGAGCACCTGTAGCAGGATGTTGAACACGTCGGGGTGAGCCTTCTCGATTTCGTCGAAGAGCACCACCGAGTATGGCTTGCGGCGCACGGCCTCGGTCAGCTGTCCGCCCTCATCGTAGCCCACGTAGCCCGGAGGAGCACCGATGAGTCGGCTGACGGTATGCTTCTCCTGATACTCCGACATGTCAATACGCGTCATCATCGTCTCGTCGTTGAAGAGGTACTCGGCCAGCGTCTTGGCCAGTTCGGTCTTACCGACACCCGTGGTGCCGAGGAAGATGAACGAGGCAATAGGCCGCTTCGGGTCTTGCAGTCCGGCACGCGAGCGGCGTACGGCATCAGAGACGGCGGTGATGGCCTCGTCCTGGCCGATGACGCGCTTGTGCAGCTCCTCTTCGAGGTGCAGCAGCTTCTCGCGCTCGCTCTGCAGCATACGGGTGACGGGGATGCCCGTCCAGCGGCTCACCACCTCGGCAATGTCGTCGGCGGTGACCTCTTCGCGAACGAGTGAGTTGCCGCCTTGGGCATTGGCCAGTTGTGTCTGAATGCTCTTGATGTCGTCCTCCAGTGCCTTCAGTTTCGAGTAGCGTATCTCAGCCACGCGACCGTAGTCGCCCTCTCGCTCGGCACGCTCGGCTTCCAACCGCAGGTTCTCCATCTCTTGTTTGTCCTGCTGAATCTTGTTGATGAGCTGGCGCTCGCCTTCCCACTTGGCACGGAACTGCGTCTCCTGCTCGCGGAGCTCAGCGATTTCTTTGTCAAGCTGGGAGATTTTCGCCTCGTCACCCTCGCGCTTGATGGCTTCGCGCTCAATCTCAAGCTGAGCCAGTCGGCGCGTTATCTCGTCGAGCTCCTCAGGCACGGAGTCGCGCTCCATGCGCAGCTTGGCGGCGGCCTCGTCCATCAGGTCGATGGCTTTGTCGGGCAGGAAGCGCTCGCTGATGTAGCGCTCGCTGAGTTGTACGGCGGCGATACAGGCATCGTCTTGTATGCGTACCTTGTGGTGGTTCTCGTAGCGTTCCTTTAGTCCGCGCAAGATGGAGATGGCTGAAAGCTCGTCGGGCTCGTCGACCATAACTGTCTGGAAACGACGCTCTAACGCTTTGTCCTTCTCGAAATACTTCTGGTATTCGTTCAGCGTCGTGGCACCGATGGCACGCAGTTCGCCACGTGCCAATGCGGGCTTCAGGATGTTGGCAGCATCCATAGCACCCTCGCCGCCGCCGGCACCCACCAGCGTGTGGATTTCGTCGATGAAGAGGATGATGCGGCCCTCGGCCTTCGTCACCTCATTGATGACCGACTTCAGGCGCTCCTCGAACTCACCCTTGTACTTCGCACCGGCCACCAGCGCACCCATGTCGAGTGAGTAGACCTGCTTGTCCTTCAGGTTCTCAGGCACGTCACCGCGAACGATACGGCCGGCAAGTCCTTCGACGATGGCCGTCTTACCCGTACCCGGCTCACCTATCAGAATGGGGTTGTTCTTCGTGCGGCGGCTCAGAATCTGCAGCAGACGGCGGATTTCGTCGTCGCGGCCTATCACGGGGTCGAGCTTGCCCTTGCGGGCCAGGTCGACGAGGTTCTTGGCGTATTTCTCCAACGACTGGTAGTTGTCGTCGGCCGACTGCGACTTGACGCTCTGTCCCTTGCGCAGTTCCTGTATGGCTTTCTGCATCTCCTTCTCCGTGCAGCCGGCGTCCTTCATGATGCGGCTGGCCGTTGAGTTGACGGTTAATAGAGCCAATAGTATTGGCTCACAGGCAACAAACTCGTCGCCCATCTTCTGGGAAATGTCAGTTGCCTTCACCAGTATCTGGTTGGCCTCGTTCGAGAGATACGGCTGTCCCGCACCCTGCACGCGGGGCAGGTGCTGAATCTCCTGGTCGGCGAGCATCTCAATCTGCTGTGCGTTGACGCCGAGCTTCTGGAATACAAACGTGCAGACGTCCTTCGCCTTCTCCAGCACACCTTTTAATATGTGTACCGGCTCGATGGCCTGCTGCCCGTTCAGCTGTGCGCGGTTGACGGCCTGCTGGACCGCCTCCTGCGCCTTGATGGTAAACTTGTCTAATGTCATAATCTTTCCTCCTGTTTCTTTAGTTATTATCTGCAAACAGAGGCTCAAAGAGTGTGCCGAAGGCCAGGTGACCGACAAATTGTCGTTTTCGTCTGCCTTTTTGTCGGCTGTTAAGCAATATAAGCCGGAAAAAGAAAGGATTATCAGATTTATTTATTATCTTTGCGCGCAAATACAATCAATCAAACTAAAACTATATGAAGAAACTATTATCATCTATGTTATGTGTGATGGCCTTCACGACGGCCAGCGCACAATTGTCTACTAACCCCGACAAGTTTCTGGGAAACATCACGACCGGCTACCAGATGGATGCCGGAGGCGGTGTTCCGCAGTATTACAAACTATGGAACCAGGTGACGCCTGAGAATGAGTCGAAGTGGAGTTCGGTGCAGGGCAACCGCAACAACTTCAACTGGGGGTGCGACAAAGCCTTCAACTATGCCAAGCAGCACAAATTCACTTACAAGTTCCATGCCTTCCTTTGGGGCGCACAGTACCCCAGCTGGCTTGAGACCTTGTCAATCAAGGACCGCTTCGATGCCGTCGAGACGTGGTTTGACGCTATCAGGAAGAAGTATGCCACGCTACCCCTCATTGATGTCGTCAACGAGGCAGTCGGTATGCACCAAGCGGGCAACCCGCTGATCAAGGCTTCCGTGGGCGGTCCCGGCAAGACGGGCTACGACTGGCTGATCAAGGCTTTCGAGATGGCCTACGAGCGCTTCCCCGATGCCATCCTTATCTATAACGACTACAACTCCATACGGTGGGATGTCGCAGAATACCGCAAATTGGTACAGGCTATACGCGATGCCGGTGCACCTATTGATGCCTACGGTAACCAGTCGCACGACGTTGACGACATCAGCGTATCCGAACTGAAAAGCTCACTGAAACAGACGCAGGATCTCCTGAAGATGCCGATGTACATTACGGAACTGGATATCAACGTTGCCGACGACAATAAGCAGAAGAGTCAATATGAAGGCTTATTACCCGTAATGTGGGAAGCCGACTACTGTGCCGGTGTTACCCTTTGGGGGTATGTCTTCGGACGTACGTGGGTGGACAATTCCGGCCTTTACAAGAACGGCAAGGAGCGTCCGGCCATGACTTGGATAAAAGAGTATATGGCTACCGACAAGGCCAAGAACGCCAAGAGTCCCTTCCCCGGTATGAAGAAAGAGGCCTCCATCTATATCCGTCCTGCCGACTATAAGGTCGCCAAGGGTGACGTCGTTGCCATCAAGGTACGTGCCCGCATGGCCACGAAGACCATAGAGAAAGTAGACCTCTATACAGGCACCTCTATGACTAACGCCAACACACTCATCGCCTCGATGACAGAAGCCCCCTACATAGCCGAGTACACCGCACCGTCAACCACAGGTGACAAGATTCTCAAGGCTGTCGTCACCTGTACCGACGGCTCTACCTACGAGCGCTATGGCCGTATCTACGTGCTCAGTTCCACCACCAAGCGCGCACCCTACAATGAGAAGCCTTTTGAGTTCCCTGGTACCATCGTTACAAGTGAGTATGACAAGGGCGCTGCCGGCGTAAGCTATAACAAGGCTTCGCGCAATGCTGCAACTGCTACCCAGACTGATGGCTGGATGGAATATACTGTCGATGTGAAGGAAGAAGGACTCTATAGAATTGAGGCCGAGGTCGCCGCTACTAAAGCCGGCGGAACGTTCCACCTCACAGAGTACGGCCTTGACAGCCTCACGTTCCTTGCTAACATGATTGAGGTGCCTGTGACTGGTAGTACCACCGATTTCAAGACGCTGAGCGTTGTCTGTAAGAATCCCATTTCTGCTGGTCAGCATCGCATCTGTCTCAACGTCGACCAGGGTGGCTTCTATATCAAGAGCCTCACTTTCAGCCGCTTTGAGGAGGACAAGACGATGACCAGTACGGTGACTAAGAGCGCTTCAACTGTAACAGTCGGCGACAAGGCTACCATTACGGTTAAAGCTGCGTCGAAGACAAGTACGGTGGCCTCTGTCAAAATCTATGATAACAACCTGTTGATTGCTACACTGACCGAGGAACCATATCAACTGGATTACGAGCCGACGACTCCCGGCAAGCATAGCATTACCGCTACCGTTACCGGTGCCGACGGCAAGTCTAAGACTTCAGCTGTGTCAACACTGACCGTTAATCCAAAGCGCGAGGCATATAGTGGCATCGTCAACCTTCCCGGAACGATTCAGGCTGAGAACTACGACAAGGGTGGTGAAGGCTATTCCTATCACGACAGCGATTCGAACAACCAGGGTGATGCCAACTTCCGTTCCGACGATGGAGTGGACATCGTCAAGGGTAATGGTGGTAAGGCCGTTGGCTATACCGCCGTTGACGAGTGGCTGGAGTATACCGTCAATGTCACTCAGGCAGGCAAATACACCTGTGAGGCTGTTGTCTCGGCAGGCGGTACTGGCTCGAAGTTCACCGTACAGCGCATCAAGGGTACTTCGAAGACGACACTCTGCACGATTGATGTGCCGCAGACGGGTAATAATGACTGGGGTACCTATAAGACTGTGACGAAGGATATCGCAACGTCTCTGTCGGTTGGCGAGCAAATCATCCGTATCAACATTACTGGAGCCAACTGTAACATTGACAAACTTGTCTTCAGACTTACTCAGGATACAGGTATCAACGACATTGACAGCGACAACGAACAGACAGGTACCGGCTTCAGTCTCTCAGGCCAGAAGGTTGGCGATGGCTATCGAGGCATTGTAGTCAGCAAGGGCCGCAAGATATTGAAGAAATAATGGTAAAAAAGAAAAGGAGGCGCGAGCCTCCTTTTCTTTACATCGTCACTTCGACGGTGTGTTGTCCGGTAGAGTAGGGGATGACGTTGCCCTCGACGGGGGAACCGTCGAGCACAATCTGCTTGACGCCTTTCTGCGAGCCGTTGGGACGAATGGTGATGTCGTACTCAGCATCGCGGAACTTGCGCTGAACGGTGTAGTCGCCGGCCGTCTCGGGCAGACAGGGGTCGATGCGGATGCCGTCGTAGTCGGGCTTGATGCCGAGGATGAACTCCGAGACGGTGTACCACATCCAGGCGGCGGTGCCCGTCAGCCATGAGTTCTTGCCCTCGCCGGGACGGAAGGCGTCCTTGCCGGCCACCATCTGGCAGTTGACGTAAGGCTCCACCTTGTGCAGCGTCTGGTATTTCTCCTCGACGTATGAAGGCAGAATCTTGGCGTAATGGCTCCAGGCATCGTTGCCGCGCCCGGCCATGCACTCACCGATGATGACCCACGGATTGTTGTGGCAGAAGATGCCGGCGTTCTCCTTGTAGCCTTCGGGATAGCTCGAGATTTCGCCATACTCATAGATGTACTTCGAGAAGGCCGGGTTGTTGAGCACCATGCCGTGCTCGCATTCCAGGTATTTCTTGCAGGAGTCAAGGCTCTTGGCCACCATGCCCTCGTCGGCACCGATCTCGGCCATCGTACACCAGCCCTGCGACTCAATGAATATCTTGCCCTCTTCGCACTCGCTGGAACCAATCTTGCGGCCGTAGAAGTCGTATGCACGCAGATACCACTCGCCGTCCCAGCCGTGCTTCTTCACAGCCTCAATCATGGCGTCGACAGCCCGCTGCATCCGCTGCCCTTCCTCGTGCTTTGCAATTCTATTGCAAAGCGCCACGTACTCTTTGCCCGTCACCACGAACAGACCGGCAATCATCAGCGATTCGGCCTTGGTGCCCTTGCTGACGTTCTCGGTGGTCTGGAAGCTCTCGTTGGGATCCCACGAGAAGCAGTTCAGGTTCAGACAGTCGTTCCAGTCGGCACGCCCGATGAGCGGCAGCAGATGCGGACCGAGGTTGTTGATGACGTGGTCGAGGCTGACCTTCAGGTGCTCAAAGAGCGTCACCTCCGAACCCGGCTGGTTGTCGAAAGGTACCATCTCGTCGAGAATCGTGAAGTCGCCCGTCTCCTTGATGTAGGCCACGGTGCCGAAGATGAGCCAGCAGGGGTCGTCGTTGAAGCCGCCGCCGATGTCGTTGTTGCCGCGCTTGGTCAGTGGCTGGTACTGGTGGTAGCAGCCGCCGTCGGGGAACTGGGTGGAGGCAATGTCGATGATGCGCTGGCGGGCACGGCTCGGAATCTGGTGGACGAAGCCCACGAGGTCCTGGTTGGAGTCGCGGAAGCCCATGCCGCGGCCGATGCCGCTCTCAAAGAACGAGGCGGAGCGCGAGAAGTTGAACGTCACCATACACTGATACTGGTTCCAGATGTTCACCATCCGGTCGAGCTTCGGGTTGCCGGTCTTCACCTTATATATATTAAGCAGCGCATCCCAGTAGGCATTCAGCTCGCCGAAAGCCTTGTCCACCTTCTCGGTGGTGTCGAAGCGGGCGATGAGGGCATGGGCCTTCTCCTTGTTGATGACCTTCGGAGCCGAGAATTTCTTATCCTGCTCGTTCTCCACATAGCCTAACAAGAACACGAAGTCGCGGCTCTCGCCGGGCTGCAGCGTCACCTCGATGTAGTGCGAGGCGATGGGACTCCAGCCGTGGGCGTGGCTGTTGCGTGGACGGCCCTCCACGACGGCATCGGGATTGCTGAACTCATTGTAGAGGCCGACGAACGATTCGCGGTCGGTATCGAAGCCCTGTATCTCGGTGTTCACGTGATAGAAGGCGTAGTGGTTGCGACGCTCGCGGTATTCCGTCTTGTGGTAGATGGTGGCCCCCCCTACTGCCCCCGAGGGGGCTTCTTTACCTTGTTGGACATTTGTGTCCCCCTCGGGGGACGAAAGGGGGGCTCCTTCTATCTCCACCTCGCCGGTGGAGAAGTTGCGCTGGAAGTTTTCCATGTCGGTGGCGGCATTCCAGAGGCACCACTCCTCGAACGAGAAGAGCTTCAGCCTCTTTACCTCCTGGCTCTGGTTCGTCAGCGTCAGCTTCTGCACCTCCGCCCACGTCTTCAGCGGCACGAAGAAGAGCACCGAGGCCTCCACCTGGTTCTTACGACCGGTGATGCGGGTATAGCCCATGCCGTGACGGCACTCGTAGAAGTCGAGCGGCGTCTTGCAGGGTTTCCAGCCGGGACACCACACCATGTCGCCCTCTTTGATGTAGAAGTATCGTCCCCCGTTGTCCATCGGCACGTTGTTGTAGCGATAGCGGGTGATGCGGCGGAACTTGGCGTCCTTGTAGAAGCTGTAGCCGCCGGCGGTGTTGGAGATGAGCGAGAAGAAGTCCTCGTTGCCTAAGTAGTTAATCCAAGGCCAAGGGGTCTTGGGGTCGGTGATGACGTATTCGCGGTGTGCGTCGTCGAAGTGTCCGTAGCGTTTCTGTTGTTCCATAGTTGTTCGTGTAGGGTTTGTCTTAGAATTGTTTCAGATTGCAAAAGTAAATCAAAAATCTGGAACTGCCAAAAATACAATCGTTAAAGTTTCATATTTTCATACGTCTAAGAGACAGCGTGTCGGGAAAAAGTACTATCTTTGCAGGTAGTGTTCACAAAAATCAGAGAAAATGAGAAGAACGGTATTCGCATTTCTATTGACATTGGTTGGTATGACATTATTCGGACAGACATATTCGGCCCTGTGGAAACAGGTGGACGAGGCAGAGCAGAAGGACCTGCCCCGCACGCAGTACGATGTGCTGATGAAGATTGTCAAAAAGGCCCAGAAGGAGGGCGAATACGGACAACTGATGGCTGCCGAACTGGCTGGCAGCCGGGCGATGGCAAATATTGCCCCCGACTCGCTGCAGCCCGCCGTCGAGCGGATGGAGCAACGCTACCGGGCGACAACCGACAAGGCGCTGACCGCCGTCTATGCCACCGTGCTGAAGAAGATTTACGATGACAACAGCCAGTTGGAAAGGGATGAAGAGCTGACGGTGACGCTCGACGCCGAGACCTGTGAACGACTGGCCGCCGTGAAGGCTGCCGACTACAAGCCGCTGACCACCATCGGGCGCGACAGCAAGCTGTTCGACGACGATATGTTGAGCGTTGTCGGCTATGAACTGGAAGACTTCCAGCCCCTGCACGACTACTACAGCAAGGCCGGCAAGCGCCGTGCTGCGATGATGACGGCTCTGGAGATAGCCCGCCGGAACCGGGTGATGGGCGACGTGAAGTACGACAAGGCGCCCTACATCGATACCCTCGACTCGCTCATCGACATCTACGGCGACCTGCCCGAGGCTGCCGAGCTGGCCATTGAGCGCTATGAGTATATGGACGAGCACACCGACGCCACCGCCGAGCAGAAATGGAACTACACCGAGCAGGCCATCAAGCGCTGGGACGGTTACGGGCGTACCAATGCCCTGCGTAATGCCCAGATTGACCTGACTACCCGCATGTTCAGCGCCACATTAGAGAAGCGCGTGGGGCTGCCCGACAAGACGCAGGAGCTGACCATCAACAGCGCCCGCAACATTGACCAGCTGACGATGCACATCTTCCGGGTGAAGGTCAAGGGTAACAACCAGCTCAATCCCAACAACGATGCAGATTACAGGAAACTGAAGCCGCTGCTGACCGAGTTGCCTGAGCTGCAGGTGACGCGCCATTACTCAGGGAAGAAAGCCTACGACGTGTTCAAGGACACCATTGAGGTCCCCGGACTGCCCGTCGGCGTCTATATGCTCGAGTTGCGGAGCACCCCCGAGACCAAGGGAGACCGTCAGCTCTACTATGTCAGCAACGTCAGGGTGATGATGATTCCCCTGCCCGGTGACGAGATACGCTACGTCGTGGTCGATGCCACCGAGGGCCAGCCCGTCAGCGGTGCCACCATCGAGTTGTATGGCTGGCTCAATGGCCGCAGCGACCGGCTGATGGCTACGCTGACGACAGATGCCAAGGGCGAGGCCACTTACAAATATGGCGACCAGCGCCCGACGAAGGTATATGCTTTCACACGGACGGACAACACCTGTCCGCCGACCAATGAATACAGCACCTACGGCTTCTATACGAGCAATCGTCAGATGGAGAAGACACAGCTGTTCACCGACCGCGCCATCTACCGGCCTGGTCAGACGGTACACGTGGCTGCCATCAACTACGAGGTGACCGACGGCTACAAGCAGAAGGTTCTGGAGAACCGTGAGGTGACGCTGACACTACAGGATGCCAACGGTGAGGATGTGCTCAGCAAGACACTTACCACCGACAAATATGGTACGTGCGCTACGGAGTTCACGCTGCCCACCAACGGTCTCACCGGCATCTTCCGGATTGAGAGCCGGAATGGTAATTGTCACTTCCGCGTAGAGGAGTACAAGCGCCCGACATTCGAGGTGGAGTTTGACAAGGTGACCGAGGACTACAAGGACGGCGACACCATCGAGGTCAAGGCGACGGCCCGCTCCTATGCCGGTGTGCCCGTGCAGGATGCCGAGGTGAGCTACCGGGTCATACGCCGCCGTTCGTTCTGGTGGTGGAGCTATTCGAGCTACTGGAATAGCGGTGCCATAGGCAAGTTTTCCGGCGACGAGACGGTTGCCGAGGGCGAAGCCATAACGGGCAGCGACGGCACGTTCACGGTGAAGATGCCGATGGTGCTGCCGAAGACCGACTTCCCGATGTTCTACGATTTCGTATGCCTGGCTGATGTGACCGACCAAGGGGGCGAGACCCACCAGGGACAGCTCTCGCTGCCACTCGGCAACCGCAAGACGGCGCTTATCATTGACATGGAAGATCAGATGCGCTCCGACCAGATGCCAGAAGTAAAGTTCCATCTGCGCAATGCTGCCGGCAACGACATCGACGGCGTAGTCCGCTACCGTATCGATAACAACAAGTGGCAAACCCAGAAAACGAATACCGCCTTCAAGCTGCCAAGCCTGAAGAGCGGCAAATATCAGCTGGAAGCTATCTGTGCGGATGATACCTTGAAGGAGGACTTCGTAGTATTCTCGCTCGACGACAAGCGGCCCGCTGCCGAGACCGACGACTGGTTCTATCAGTCGGACAACCGGTTCCCCAGCGACGGCAGTCCCGTCACCATCCAGGTGGGCTCGTCGGCACAGAACGTCCACATCGTCTATAGCATCTTCAGCGGCAACACCATCATCGAGAGCGGCTCGGTGGACCGCTCCAACGAGCTGCTTAACCGCAAACTGACTTATAAGGAGGAATACGGCAGCGGACTGATGCTGACCTTCGCCTGGATGAAGCAGGGCCAGTGCTACACGCATACGGCCTATATCGAGCGCCCCTTGCCCGACAAGCGGCTGACGCTGAAGTGGCAGACCTTCCGCGACCGACTGACTCCAGGCCAGCAGGAGGAATGGGCACTGACGGTCACGAAGCCCGACGGCACTCCGGCCGATGCCCAGCTCATGGCCACGCTTTACGACAAGAGCCTCGACCAGATATCGGCTCATCGTTGGTGGTTAGCCCCCTGGCTGTCAATTCCCCTTCCCAGCTCACGGTGGGGCTTTGGCGCGTGGGGCAGTCTCCACCTCAACGGTTCGCTCTACCAGACGCGCCTGGCGGCTCCTTCGCTCGACTTCAGCTCGTTCGACGAGTTGCTCTTCCCGAAACCGTGGATGTCCAGGAGGAGAATGATGATTGGCGCAGCAGGTCTCGGCGCCAGGGCTATGGCCAAATCGGCGATGGCCGTTGACGAGGCGGCACCAATGGTGCTGAATGAGGTTGTGTTAGCTGAGGTTAATAGTACGGCAGACGTTGATAACTCCCTGCAAGGCCGGATAGCCGGGCTTGACGCTGTCAAGTCATACCGACAGAGCAGCGACCAGTCGGCTATGACAGGCAATGACGAAGAGGCCGTGCCCGATGTGCAGCTGCGCGAGAACCTGCAGGAGACAGCATTCTTCTATCCGCAGCTGACAGCCGACGCCACGGGGCGGGTGACGCTGAAGTTCACCCTGCCCGAGAGTCTGACGACGTGGCGCTTCATGGGACTGGCCCATACCGCCGACCTCTGCAACGGCACAATAGACGGTGAGGCCGTGGCCAAGAAGGACCTGATGGTGCAGCCCAACATGCCGCGATTCCTGCGCGAGGGCGACCAGGCCACCATCTCGGCCCGCGTCATCAACACCAGCGAGGGCGACCTCAGCGGTACGGCCTACCTGACGCTCACCGACCCCGATACCGAGAAGATCATCTTGACGCAGAAGGCGCCGTTCACGGTGAAAGCCGGTGAGACCTCGAGCGTCACGTTCAACGTTCAATGTTCAACGTTCAAAGAATCACTTCTCGTCTGCAAGGTGATGGCCACGACCGACAAGTTTAGCGACGGCGAGCAGCACTACCTGCCCATCCTGCCTAACCGCGAGCGTGTCACCGTGACCTATCCGTTCACGCAGAACGAGCCGGGCACGACGACCATCGACCTGACGCAGCTCTTCCCAGCCCAAGGTACAGAAGCCCCCTCGGGGGCCGTAGGGGGGGCTAAACTGACCATCGAATATACCAACAACCCCGCCTGGCTGATGATTCAGACCCTGCCCGCCATCGGCCATCCCCACGACGACTGCGCCATCTGCCAGAGTGCTTCGCTCTATGCCAACAGCATCGGCAAGTACATCATCGACCAGGTGCCGCAGGCCAAGACCGTGTTCGAGCAGTGGAAACGGGAACAAGGAAGCGAAACTTCCCTGCAGAGCCAGCTTGAGAAGAACCAGGAACTAAAGGACCTCGTGCTCAACGAGACCCCGTGGGTGGCCGATGCCGACCGCGAGACGGAGCAGCGCCAGCGACTGGCCGACTTCTTCGACGAGAACATGATGCAGCAGCGCCTGCAGTCGGCACTCGACAAACTCCAGAGACTGCAGCTCGGCGACGGCTCGTGGAGCTGGTGGCCCGGTATGCCCGGCTCTACCTATATGACCATCTCCGTTGCTGAGATGATGGTGCGCCAGAACACGATGATGGGCGAGCAGGAAGCCACCAAGGATATGCTCAAGGGCGCGATGAAGTTCCTTGGCAAGGAGATGGTGGAACTGGTTCAGGAGATGAAGAAGGAGGAGAAGAAGGGCCACAAGCAGTCGTTCCCCAGCTTCACCGCCCTGCAGTGGCTCTACATCTGCAAGCTCGACGGCCGGCAGCTTCCCAGCAATGTCAGGGAGGCCAATGCCTACCTCATCAAGCTGCTGAAGAAGGAGACGAAGCGGCAGACCATCTACGAGAAGGCCATGTCGGCCATCATTCTCGACTCGCCGACCTATATCAAGAGCCTGAAGGAGTACACCGTCTATAAAGAGGAGATGGGCCGCTACTACGACACGCCGCGTGCCGGCTACTCGTGGCGCGACTACCGCATACCCACTCAGGTGGCTGCCATCGAGGCCATCCAGCGACTGACGCCCGGTGACCAGCAGACACTCGACGAGATGCGCCGCTGGCTGCTGCAGGAGAAGCGGACGCAGGCCTGGGACACCCCGCTGAACTCCGTCGATGCCGTCTATGCCTTTTTTGGCCCCAAAAAGCCCACAACTCCCATAATGCCCATTCTCCCCATATCCCCCAGCTCCATAACCCGCCTGTCACTCGACAACCAGCCCCTCGAGACACCGAAGGCCACAGCCGGCATCGGCTACGTGAAGACAGCCAAGCCCTATCAGGGCGAGAAGACCTTCACTGCCGAGAAGCAGAGCCAGGGCACCAGCTGGGGTGCCGTCTATGCCCAGTTCATGCAGAACACCGCCGACATCCGCGACCAGGCCAGCGGCGTCAGCGTCCGTCGCGAACTGCTGACTGAGGATGGCAAGCCGCTGACGACAGCCAAGGTCGGCGACCGCGTGAAGGTGCGCCTGACCATCCAGAGCGAGCGCGACCTCGACTTCGTGCAGCTGCAGGACAAGCGGGCCGCCTGTATGGAGCCCATCAACCAGCTGAGCGGCTACAACTGGCGCGGCGGCTACTACTCGACACCCCGCGACAACGTGACGAACTACTACTTCGACCAGCTGCCGAAGGGCAAGCACGTGGTCGAGACCGAATACTATATTGACCGTGCCGGACAGTACGAGACGGGTACCTGCACCGTGCAGTGCGCCTACGCCTCGGAGTATCGCGGCACTACACACTCACAAACTCTCAAAGTAAACAATGACAAATAGACTGAAGATTGCAGCGCTGTTGGCACTGGCAGCAACCTCTGCCAGTGCCCAGCGTCTCTCCGTGACGAAAGCTACCGTCGACATGGGCCGCACGGGCTACGAGATGCCTGTGACGGCAACCTTCGAAATGCGTAACCGCGGACTGCGCCGACTGGTCATACAGGACGTCGTGCCCGACTGCAACTGCACCAAGGTGGAATACCCCAAGGGCGAGATAGGCATCGGCGACAAGTTCACCATCAAGATGACCTACGACGCCCGGATGCTCGGCCACTACCACAAGCAGGCCGCCGTCATCTCGAACGGCTCCAAGAAGCCCGTCTACATCACGATGACGGGCGTCGTGCTGGCCGACCTGAAGGACTACAGCGGCTCCTACCCCTACGACTTCAACAACCTGCTGAGCGACAAGAACTATCTGGAGTTCGACAACGTGAAGCGCGGCGAACAGCTACAGTTTGAGATGGGCGTCATGAACAACGGCACCACCATCATGCAGCCCAACATCCAGCACCTGCCGCCCTACCTCTCGGCACAGTCTTATCCCGAACGGCTGTCGCCCGGCCACCACGGGAAGATTGTCTTCACGCTGAACTCCGAGAAGATTCACGACTACGGCCTCACGCAGACGTCGGTCTATCTGGCGCAGCAGTTGGGCGAGAAGGTGAAGAACGAGACCGAGATTGCCGTCTCGGCAGTGCTGCTGCCGCCCGTCACGGAGATGGCCAATGCGCCCCAGCTGGTACTCTCCGACACCATCCTGAACCTCCAGTTCGGCGGCAAGTCGAAGAGGTCGGGCGAAGTCTCGCTGACCAATACCGGCCTGTCTCGCCTCGACATCACGTCGCTCCAGATGTTCACCCGTGGCTTGAAGGTGACGCTTGGCAAGAGCCGTCTGCAGCCCGGCGAGTCGACAAAGCTCAAGATTACTGGCATCGCCGCAGACTTGAAGAAGGCCCGCAGCATCCCCCGCGTGTTGATGATTACCAACGACCCGCAGCAGGCCAAGGTCGTCATCACAATAAGACCTACCCCCAACCCCTCCCTGAAGGGAGAGGAGTAATTACCACAAGAGAAAAAATGGAAAATAACAACAAAACTACCAACAAGGTGTCTACTCCCCTCCCTCGCAGGGAGGGGCCGGGGGTGGGTCTTGTCCATCCCGAAAATAGCGCCGAATACGCCGGCCTGCAAGTGAACAGCGGCGTCGAGCAACAGTCGATTATCAACCCCTACCTGCAGCGCGGACGCTTCCGCCGCCGCGAACTCTCCGTCAGCGAGATGGTGGAGGGCATCGTCCGTGGCGACGTCACCATCCTCTCGCAGGCCGTCACACTCATCGAGAGCGTCAACCCCGACCACCAGGCCAAGGCGCAGGAGGTCATCAACCGCTGTCTGCCCTACAGCGGCAACAGCATCCGCGTGGGCATCAGCGGCGTACCCGGTGCTGGCAAGTCGACCAGCATCGACGAGTTTGGCATCCACGTGCTGAAGGAGCACGGCGGCAAGCTGGCCGTCCTCGCCATCGACCCCAGCTCGGAGCGCAGCAAAGGTAGCATCCTCGGCGACAAGACGCGCATGGAGAAGCTCGCCCAGCACCCCGCGTCGTTCATCCGTCCCAGCCCGTCGGCAGGCTCCTTAGGCGGCGTGGCCCGCAAGACGCGCGAGACCATCATCCTCTGCGAGGCCGCCGGCTTCGACAAGATTTTCGTCGAGACGGTCGGTGTGGGGCAGTCGGAGACGGCCTGCCACTCGATGGTCGACTTCTTCCTGCTCATCCAGGTGGCCGGCACTGGCGACGAGCTGCAGGGCATCAAGCGCGGCATCATGGAAATCAGCGACGGCATTGTCATCAACAAGTGCGACGGCGACAACGTCGACCGTTGCCAGATGGCTGCCACCAACTTCCGCAACGCCCTCCACTTCTTCCCGATGCCCGAGAGCGGCTGGCTGCCCAAGGTGCTCTGCTACAGCGGCTTCTACGGCTTGGGCATCAAGGAAATCTGGGATATGATCTACCAGTACATCGACTTCGTGAAGCATAACGGCTACTTCGACTACCGCCGCAACGAGCAGGCCAAGTACTGGATGTACGAGAGCATCAACGAGCACCTGAAGAACTCGTTCTATAACAACAAGGTGATTCAGGCCCGGCTCGCCGCCGCCGAGCAGTCGGTCCTCGCCGGACAGAAGACCAGCTTCGTGGCTGCCCAGGACCTGCTCGACACTTACTTTGAAAGCCTACCCAAGCCCTCCCCAAGGGAGGGATGTTCAGATACCTAATCGTGACTAACTATGGAGGCTAATATGAAGGATGTCGGTAATCAACACCCCTCCCTTAGGGAGGGCTTGGGTGGGCTGTCTGTTGAGATTGATACCGGCAGCGGCTTTTGCTTCGGCGTGACCACCGCCATCAAGAAGGCTGAGGAGGAGCTTGCCAAAGGCTCAACGCTCTACTGCCTGGGCGACATTGTCCACAACGGCATGGAGTGCGAGCGTCTCCGTCAGATGGGGCTCGTCACCATCAACCACGACGAGATGGCCCGTCTGCACGATGCCAAGGTGCTGCTACGTGCTCACGGCGAGCCGCCCGCGACCTACGAGCTGGCGCGTCGCAACAACATCGAAATCATCGATGCCACCTGCCCCGTGGTGCTCATGCTCCAGAAGCGCATTAAGCAGCAGTATGAAGCCCCGACAGCCCCCCCTTCGTCCCCCGGGGGGGACACAAATGTCCAACAAGGTAATGAAGCCCCCTCGGGGGCCGTAGGGGGGGCTTCGGGGGCCGTAAGGGGGGCTCCGGGGGCCTCCATCGTCATCTTCGGCAAGAAAGGCCACGCCGAGGTGCTCGGCCTGGTGGGACAGACGCAGGGCAACGCCATCGTCATCGAGAACTTCGACGAAGTGAAGAAGCTCGACTTCACCCGCGACATCTACCTCTACTCGCAGACCACGAAGTCGCTCGACGAGTTCCACCGCATCATCGCCTACATCCAGCAGCACATTGCCCCCACGGCCACCTTCAAGAGCTTCGACACCATCTGCCGCTCGGTAGCCAACCGCATGGGGGGCATCTCGCAGTTTGCCGTGCGCCACGACCTCATCCTCTTCGTCTGTGGCCGCAAGAGCTCGAACGGCAAGGTGCTCTATAACGAGTGTCTGCGCGTCAATCCCAACACCCACCTCGTAGAAGGTCCCGACGCCATCGACCCCTCATGGCTCCAGGGCATTGAGACCGTCGGCATCTGCGGCGCCACCTCCACCCCCAAGTGGCTGATGGAGCAGTGTCGCGACGCCATTGAGGCGATGGCATAGTGTGTGGGTTTTGTAAGTCTGGATACGGCCAAAACCCGGTGCCTTATATAGTGCTGTTTACAATCTCTTGTATAGTGAAAATGGCAGATTCTTATTGATAATCGCGAGGATATGCCAGCGTTTGGTAACGTAGGCTTTAGATTTCTTTTTGCGAATGGCTGCAATGATTTGACTGGTAACTTGTTCTACAGGCATTACCCAAAACAGTCCTTCACCTTTGGCCATTTCAGTATCAACTAACCCTGGTCGAATATCAGTAACAGCAATTTGTCTTCCACTCTTGTAAGCTTTCTTACGTAGTGCTTCCATGTAGTTGATTTGATAGGCTTTTGTCGCACTGTAAGCAGGAACCATCGGTTCACCTCTCAGACCTCCTGCAGAAGTGATAGAAACGAGATGGCCATAGCCTTGTTGCTCAAAGATGTAGTAGAATGAATCGATAACATACGTCCAGCCTACAACATTGGTATCAATGATTCGCCGCTCTATAGCATAGTCGAGCGTAGCATTAATATCACCTGTACCAGAACAAACAATAGCAAGGTCAATATGCCCTAACACTTCATTCAGTGTGCTGATGGATTGTCCTATCTCTTCCAAGTTGGTAATGTCAGCTTTTGCCGTGATAGTTTTGGACGGATATTTCTGACTTAATTCGTTAAGCAGATTTGCTCGTCGGCCTACTATGCCGATACGATTATCTGCATTTGCATACTTCACGAAAAGAGCTTTGCCAATACCTGATGTGGCTCCGATTACAACTATATTCATATTGCGTTTTTGTGTGCAAAGTTAATAGTTGTCCGTTAACCCTATCCACATTAGAGAAATAAAAATACCGTTATGGTAGCAAACTCTCAAAACGTTTTGAGAATTTACAGACCAAAAGTTATTTCTCTACGGATATTGCTGATTGTTGTGGGGGTAACTCTCAAATAGGAGGCTATATCTTTTAGGTTGATACTTTGCACAATTCCAGGACAACGATGGAGTAAACGATTATAACGCTCTCTGGTTGTCATACGATAAGTATCAAGATATTGTGTATAGACTTGCGAAAAGAGATGGTCGGATATGGCCTGTTTGAGATCTTTCATATCATCGGAATCTAATAGTTTACATAATTCATCACCAGTCAACTGAAAGACCTTACAGGAAGTTCCTGCTACAATCGTTACTTCTGACGGCTTGCTTGAAAGACAATTTGGGTAATCGCCTACAAACTCGCCCTCAAAGGCAAAACCTGTAATATAGTCTTTCTGTTCAGAGGCATTATGTACTATGTAGTTGAAGTATCCACACTTAACAAGCCCAATATACTGAGATTCTTCACCAGCTTTGATGAAATAATCGCCTTTAGTGTGTTGCGTCAATCGTCCGTGATTAACACAATACTCATTCAGCGCACTGAGGTCAAGCCCATCAATGTAGGAGTTGAAGCCTGTCATATTTACCTTTTGCCGGCAAAGGTACTAAATTTCGATTAAACGAGAGCCAATGTATGTGTTATAGTGCTGCTACTTTCCTGATAGTCTTGCGAAGCGAGAAGGCTGGCCAGCCCATGCGGGCGATAAGTGTGGAGAATGTGATGCGGTCGCGGACGGGTACTTCCAACTGGTAGGTGTCGGTGGCAGGTTCCGCCTCGTCGGTCAGGTCGGCAGCATCGTAATAGTAGCCAGTCTCTGGCAGCATCTCCTCGGTCACATTGGAGGGTTGCAGGAGTGTCGAGGCTGTCAGCGTGTCGCCAAGAGCCTCTACAAGATAGAGGGCATTGTCCACCTCGGGATGCTGGTAGGCATCACGCAGGTCGAGTTGTCCGCCAATGAAAGCCATCAGGCGAGGCTCTGAAATCTGCACGCCCAGATAGTGGTAGCCGTCAGCAGCCTGCTCGTAGAGCGTGCAGAGGTAGCGGGTATCGGTGGCATCTGTAGCCGTAATTATCTGAGGCACATCGTAGTATTCGAGGGTTTGGGTCAGCGTGAGTGGTCTCATATCTGTAACATTTTGAGGTTTGACATTTGGAACTCCTGTGTGCGCCACCATGTGTAGTGCGAGCGGTGTACTCCTTACGGTAGTCGGCAATCTTATATGGTGTCAGCATATTGGGTTCTTTGCTGTGCAAAGCAGCATAATTGAGCGCTTTAAGTCTACCATAATTATGATGTTTGAAACGTTTCGGGTGCAAAGATACAAATATTTTTTTGAATTACAGTGCAATTGTTCCCTCTTTTTGAAATATATCGGATGAACATCGTATAAGCGGCAGGAAGCACATGGTGACTTCCTGCCGCTGTCGCTGTTATCCTGAAGTGTATATAGAGCTATTCTGCTTTCTTGCCAAACTGACGGACGGGCTTGGCAGGCGTCGCTATGGCGCTGTCGTTGCAGTCGCCACGCGTCTGACGTGAGTAGTAATAGTCATCGCACCAGTCGTCGTAGCCCCAGTGGCGGTAGTTGTCCCAGTTGGGCGACGAGGTGTGGACGAGGTTGAAGTAGACATCGTTGTCGCCGTCGGCGATGTAGCCCGAGAAGCGGGAGTCTGACAGGTGGTAGTCGGCAATGACCACCGAGGTGTTGTCCTCGCGGAAGTGGATGTAGATGTTGCCGTTGTCGACGCGCCAGCTGATGTGGTTGGCCACGTAGTCCCAGGGTGCGCCGCTGTAGTAGTCGACCCAGTAGCCCGAGCCCTTGGTGAAGCGGAAAGGATCGATGCTGAAGGTGATTTCGGAATGGGTGGCGTAGTAGTCGCGACCGTCGTAGTAGGTGGAAACGAACATCGTACCGCTCCAGGTTCCCTCGAGGGTATCAGCGATGTATTCGTCCTCGCAGGCTGTGAATGTGAGAGCCATCAGGGCTGTCAGCATCAGGGTGTATAGCTTCTTCATAGTCGTAAACTTTTAATGGTGAGTAATTTCGTTTTTTACTGCTGCAAAGATACGGCTTTTCAGAACACGCCGCAAGGGTAAAGCTATAAAGTGGCGTGGGGGAAACTATAAAACCGCATAGGGAATTCCCTACGAGCGAAAAGATCGTAAGGTTCCTCCTTATTTCTCAATCAAGACGAGACTGTCGGCGGCAGTACGGGTCTGCAACCACTCATGCAGCTTCTGACGGTCAGCAGGATTGAGACGCTTATTGGGAGCCGTGCCAACAAGGGCGACAACAAAGCGATGCTGCAGAGCTGTGTCGCTCAAGGTTTCAGTAACACGTGAAAGGCCGATGGACCTGACCAAAATCACGGGGACGGTTCTGGTGATTATTTCATTTGCAACAATTAAACTGCCAAATTATTCGGACGAGAAATGATCACGAGAACCGTCCCCATGACTCTAATGTTGACGTGAGTTAAGTTGAATTTGAGTTTTTTCCCCTATCCGCCAATACCTGAGGATTGGACGGTTGCCGACGTAGCGGCCATAGCCCATTTGATAGTATCAATTACATATCTTTCTTACTGAGTGAGCCAATGTGAATGGTCATCTTGCGCAGTTCAGGAGTCTGGGCTACCATCGTGTCAACCTTCTCCTTAAAGGATGCCTCGTCGTAACGGCTCTCGTCCTTCTTCAGTTCATAAGCCCATGCTTTCTTTCCAACGGGGTCAACCACCACAAGGTCTATCTCATTGAAGCCTTTTCTGTCCCACCATTTGCCGACGATGTACCGTCCTTCCTCCTGGAACTTACGGACAAAGTAACGCTCCATCATCAGTCCTGACAGACCATCATAGTCGCGCTTGATGATGTCACCAAGGGCTTTCAGAGCCCTGTTTTCCAACAATGCCTGGTACTTGAAGAAGAAACGGAACCAGAATATCAAGAAGCAGTCATCCAACTGATAGCGCACTTTCTTGCTGCTCTCCTTAGCAAAGATGGGCTGGTACTTGCTAATCAGTCCATAATAGTCTTCCAGACGTGACAGATAGCTACTGATATTATCGACACCTAATTCGTTCTTGATTTCAGCACTGGTCTTCATGCCACTGGCAATGCAGGTCAGTATAGAGAAATAGATGACGTAATCTGTGCCGAACTCCTCTATCAAGATGTTCTTGCCCTCAGTGATGAAGGGGGAGTTTTCTTCCGTCAGTGCTGCCAGCATCTTGCTTTTACGAGTCTTGCCACGGTCAAGCAACAAGGTGAAAAACCTCTCTGAGCAGTTGTTGCTCTGACTCTCTATCATAGAACTTCATAACTACAAATGATAATGGCCATTATAATAATGACGGTTATTATTTGATATGCTGATGCAAGCTGTCAAGCGCAGTGGGATTTGGATGAAAGTCACTGCCTTTTAGGAGCGTATAATCTTCATGCACTACTCGTCCATGTGCGCCTTGAGGAACAGCTTTTTGACGAACTTCATGTCGTGACGGACCATGATCTTCACCAGGTCCTCGAACGACGTCTTCTGTGGGTTCCAGCCCAGCTTGGCCTTGGCCTTGGCGGGATTGCCGAGCAGCTGGTCGACCTCGGCGGGACGGAAGTACTTCGGGTCAACCTCGACCAGCGGCTTGCCCGTGGCCTTGTCGTAGCCCTTCTCGTCGATGCCGTCGCCGCGCCACTCCAGTTCGATGCCCACTTCGCGGAAGGCCAGCGTGCAGAACTCACGCACGGTGTGGTATTCGCCGGTGGCAATGACGAAGTCGTCGGGCTCGGGCTGCTGCAGGATGAGCCACATGCACTCGACGTAGTCCTTGGCGTAGCCCCAGTCGCGCAGCGAGTTCAGGTTGCCGAGGTATAGCTTGTCCTGATATCCCTGGGCTATGCGGGCGGCTGCCAGCGTAATCTTGCGGGTGACGAAGGTCTCGCCGCGGCGTTCGCTCTCGTGGTTGAACAGGATGCCGTTGCAGCAATACATATTGTACGACTCGCGGTAGTTCTTCATAATCCAGAAGCCGTAGAGCTTGGCCACGGCGTATGGCGAACGGGGGTAGAAGGGCGTCGTCTCCGACTGCGGTACCTCCTGCACCTTGCCGTAGAGCTCGGATGTCGAGGCCTGGTAGATGCGGCATGTCTCGGCCAGTCCGCAGATGCGCACAGCCTCCAACAGTCGCAGCACGCCGTTGGCGTCGGTGTCGGCAGTGTATTCCGGCACGTCGAACGACACCTTCACGTGGCTCTGTGCAGCAAGGTTGTAGATTTCCGTGGGGCGCACCTTCGAGATGACGCGGACGAGCGACGACGAGTCGGTCATGTCGGCCCAGTGCAGGTTGACCAGTCGGGACTTCTTCATGTCGCGCACCCACTCGTCGAGGTACAGATGCTCGATGCGGGCGGTGTTGAACGACGACGAGCGGCGCATGAGGCCGTGAACCTCGTAACCTTTCTCAATTAAGAACTCGGCCAGGTACGAACCGTCCTGTCCCGTAATACCAGTTATCAGTGCAATTTTCTTGTTTTCCATATTTCAATTCTTCAATCTTTCAATTCTTCAACTCTCTCCCGAGAACTGCTTGATGCGCTGTTCCTCAGACATTTTGCATATTAATAAGGTGCCGTCACACTCGGCCACGATATAGCCGTCGAGGCCCTGTACGACCACCCGCTTCTCCTGCGTGGTGTGTATGATGCAGTTGTGGCTCTCGAAGAGGTTGATGTCCTGACCGATGCAGACGTTGCCGTAGAGGTCCTTGTGGCTCTGCTGGTGCAGCGACCCCCAGGTGCCGAGGTCGCTCCATCCGAAGTCGGCGGGACAGACGAAAATCTCCTCGGCCTTCTCCATAATGGCATAGTCCACCGAGATGTTCTCACACTCCGGGAAACGCTCGTTGATGAAGGCCTGCTCCTTGTCGGTGCCATAGATGGGCAGCATCGACTCGAAGATCTTGGCCATCGTGGGCTGGTACATCCGGAAAGCGTTGACGATGGTGTTGACGTTCCAGATGAAGATGCCGGCGTTCCAGAAGTAGTTGTTCTGCTTGATGTACTGCTGGGCTGTAGCCAGGTCGGGCTTCTCGCGGAATGAGTCTACGCGGAAGATTTCCCGGTTGCGCAGCGAGTGTGCGGCCAGGTTTGCCTGTATGTAGCCGTAGCCCGTCTCGGGGCGGTTGGGCTTCATGCCGAGGGTGACGATGGCGTCGGTGTCGCAGGTGAACTTCATGCACTCGCCGACCACGCGCTGGAATTCCGTTACGTTCATCACGATGTGGTCTGAAGGTGTCACTACGATGTTTGCCTTTGGGTCTTTCGACTTGATGCGCCACGAGATGTATGCTATGCAAGGGGCCGTGTTGCGACGGCAGGGTTCGCAGAGAATGTTGCTCTGCGGCATGTCGGGCAGCTGTTGTGCCACGATGCTGGCATATCTCTGGTTGGTGACCACCCAGATGTTCTCAGGGCTGATCAGTGTGCCAAAGCGTTCGACGGTCATTTGCAGCAGGGTCTTGCCGGTGCCTAATACGTCGATGAATTGCTTGGGTGCCTCTGCGGTGCTCATGGGCCAGAAACGGCTACCTACGCCGCCTGCCATGATGACGAGATGGTTGTTAATTTTCCGTGTCATAATCTATAGCCTTTTTCTTCTTGTTGTTGATAATATGTTTAATCAGAATATAGCCGATACCGATAAGCAGCAGGCCGATGATGACAATCTTGATGTATTCGGCATACTCCGTTATCTTGTCGTTCAGTTGTTCCTCGGGGACGATGGCGTGCAGGTACCAGCCCAAGACGGCCAGCACCGTATGCCAGCCTCCGGCGCCGATGGTGGTGAAGAGCAGGAACTTCCAGTAGTTCATCCGTGCCAGTCCGGCAGGGATGGAAATCAGGTGACGGATGACTGGCACGAAGCGCCCCGTCAGCGTGGCGGCCACACCGTGGTTGTCGAAGTAGCGCTCGCTCTTCTCAATTTTCTCCTGGTTCAGCAGGCACAGGTGCCCGATGCGGCTGTTGGCGAAGCGGTAGACCACGGGGCGTCCCACGTAGAGTGCGGCGAAGTAGTTGATGGATGCACCGACGTCGGCGCCTAAGGTTGCAAACAGGATGATCAGCAGTACGTTCAGCGATCCGCCTGCCGCATGGTAGGCGGCCGGTGTCACCACAAACTCCGACGGTACGGGCACGACGGTGCTTTCCAGCAGCATCAGCAGGAATATCGTCGGGTAATTCAAGTTGTTCAACAGTGTGCTAAGTATATTCATCACTTCTCACTTCTCATTTCTCACTTCTCATTTCTCATTTCTCATTATTTCTTCAGCCCCTTCACCATATAGTCATAGTAGCCTTCGGGCTTCATACCCTCTGGAAACAAGTGGGCCAGCACTAACCGTGCTTCCTGCGGGTTGCGCCGGCAGGCCTCTTGCAGGTACTTCAGGAACTCGTCGTCACGCTTTAGGTCGTGACAGCATAGTGCCATATAGGAGTATCCCTCGTCAAAGTCGTCGCCCACGAAGTCGAAGAAACTGACGAACATCTTGTAGGCAGCCTCAACATAGTGGTTGTCGTAGATTGACACATTGATGCGCATCAGCGTTCGCGGGGAGTTGTCCGACTGCCTCACAGCCTGACGGAACATCTTCTCGGCCTCCTTCATCTTGCCGTTGGCCAGCAGGATATGCCCCTTCACCACAAGCATGTCCACATGGTCGCACTCCAGAACCTCGGTCTGGTCGATGTAGTAGAGCGCCGTCTCGGGCATCTTCAGCTCGCTGTAGGCAAAGCCCAGCTCCTGGTAGATTTCCACCAGGTAGGGCGAGTCATCGGGAGCTATGGACTCGGCCTTGAGCAGCCGTTCCACGGCATCCCCGTTGCGTCCGAGGTTGATGAGGCACGTGCCCTGGTGTAGCAGTCCGAACTCGTCGTCGGGCTCCTTTTCGCTGTAGCGCTTGTAGTATTCCAGGGCCTCCTCGAAGTTCTCCAGCCGGAACAGGCCGTTTGCCTTGGCAAGAAGTCCCTCGGCATCATCCGGGTCGATGGCGATGGCATATTCGCTGCTGGTAACCGAGCCGCTGTAGTCCTCTTTCATGAACTGTGTGCTGGCCAGTGCGTTCCAGTAGCGTTTCTGGAAGGGGTTGCGGTCCAGCAATTCGTTGAAGATACGCTCTGAGTCGTCGTACTTACCCAGTCCGAACAGCGTGCGGCCCATCAGTTCCTTGAAGTCCTCGGTGTTCTCCTGCCTGGCGCGCATCATCCATTCCATCGCCTTCTCGCTGTAGCCGTAGTCGGTGTAGAGGTTCACCACGTCGAGCACGAAGTCCTGACTTTCCTCCGGCGGACACTCCTCGAACTCCCGTCGCAGGTATTCGTCGGCCTTTTCCACCTCATCCTGTGCTATCCATATCTCAGCCCGGCAGTAGGTGTATTCGGGCAGGTCGCGGTCGATAATCCGGTCAAGAAAGCCCTCTGCGGAATCGAAGTCGCCTTGGTCGATGGCATTGTGAATCTTGTAGTTCAGGGCAACGACTGAGTCGGGCTGCAGTTCGAGGGCACGGTCCACGGCCATCTGGGCGTCGTCGTAGCGCCCTTCCTCCTGGTAGTAGTCGGCAATGTCGGCCAGGTCGTCGGCATCCATGAACACCGGCAGCCCCGCCTTCACCGTCCGCTCGTAGTCTTCCAACATCTCGCGGAACTCCTCGTCCTCAAAATACCCGTCGCCGTTCTTCACTTCTTCACTCCTTCACTTCTTCACTCCCTCCAGTTAATCACTCCCCTCCCTCACAGGGAGGGGCCGTGTGTGGGTCTACTTCTTCCATGTGTCCTTCAGTCCGACCGTCTTGTTGAAGACAGGCTTGTCGGGGGTGGAGTCTGGGTCTACGTTAAAGTAGCCGATACGCTGGAACTGCAGGTAGGTCAGCGGCTTCATCTGTGCGGCGAACGGCTCAATGTAGCATTCCGTCAGCACCGTCAGCGAGTTGGGGTTCATCATCACGCGCATGGCTTCCATGCCCTTCAGTCCTTCCTCTTCCTCGATGCGTTTCAGCTCGTCGCGGGGGTTCTCCACCTTCCATAGGCGGTCGTAGAGTCTCACCTCGGCCTTCACGGCGTTGTGGCACGATACCCAGTGCAGTGTCTTGCCCTTGATCTTACGGTCGGCGCCGGGCATTCCGCTGCGTGTCTCGGGGTCGTAGGTGCAGTAGATGGTGGTGACGCGCCCGTCGGCATCCTTGTCGCAGGCGTGCTCCTCGTTGCACTTGATGATGTAGGCATTCTTCAGTCGCACCTCCTTGCCGGGAGCCAGTCGCATGAACTTCTTCTCGGCCACTTCCATGAAGTCGTCGCGCTCAATCCAGATCTCGCGGCTGAACTCCACCTCGTGTGTGCCGTCGCCCTCGTTCTCGGGATTGTTCACGGCGGTCAGCATCTCAGTCTGGCCCTCAGGGTAGTTTGTGAAGACCACCTTAACGGGGTCGAGCACGGCACTGACTCGCAGGGCGCGTGTATTCAGGTCGTCGCGTAGCGAACTCTCAAACAGGGCGGTGTCGTTCAGGGCGTCAATCTTGGTGTAGCCAATCTTGTCGATGAACTTCTTGATGCCCTCAGGCGAATAGCCGCGACGGCGATAGCCGCAGATGGTCGGCATACGCGGGTCGTCCCATCCGCTGACCGCACCCTCGCTGACCAGCAGTCGCAGGTTGCGCTTCGACAGGAGGATGTAGTTCAGGTTCAGCTTGTTGAACTCCGTCTGTCGCGGGCGGTTGTCCTCGATGTTGTCGGTCTCGCCGCGCCACTCTTTCATCCATGTCACGAAGAGGTCGTACAGGGGTCGGTGCTCCACAAACTCCAGCGTACACCACGAGTGGGTGACACCCTCCAGGTAGTCGCACTGGCCGTGGGTGAAGTCGTACATCGGGTAGGCGTTCCACTTCGACCCGGTCTTCACGTGCGGGATGTTCAGCACACGGTAGATGAGCGGGTCACGGAACAGCATATTCGGGTGGGCCATGTCAATCTTGGCGCGCAGCACCAGCGTTCCCGGCTCGCACTTGCCGCTGTTCATATACTCAAACAGACGTAGGTTCTCCTCCACGGGGCGGTCGCGGTAGGGCGAGTTGGTGCCCGCCTGTGTTGTCGTGCCCTTCTGCTGTGCAATCACTTCGGCGCTCTGCTCGTCGACGTAGGCCCGTCCCTGTTTGATGAGCCAAACGGCGAAGTCCCACAACTGCTGGAAGTAGTCGCTGGCATAGTAGACGTTAGCCCACTCGAATCCCAGCCACTTGATGTCGTGCTCTATGCTCTCAATGTATTCCGTGTCCTCCTTCATGGGGTTCGTGTCGTCGAATCGCAGGTTGCACTCTCCGCCGTATTTCTTCGCCAGTCCGAAGTCGATGGCAATGGCCTTGGCGTGTCCGATGTGGAGGTAGCCGTTAGGCTCCGGCGGGAATCGCGTCTGCAGCCGCCCTCCGTTCTTGCCGGCAGCCAGGTCGTCAATCACTTTCTGTTCCACGAAGCTTACAGAGCGCTTCTCCTCGTTCTCGGGTGTATTTTTCTCTATCATATTCTGTTCTGTTCTTGTTTCAGGGCACAAAGGTACTGTAAATATCTGAAACCGCCAAACCTTTTCAAGCTTTTTCATCTTCCAGTTGTTTGTACTATCCATAATCGTGTCCCCTTTCTTCCGGGTCGCTATCGCCAACAACAACCTTATAATATATGAGTCCACTTGAAAATGTGGCATCAATTTGATTAGGCATTGACCTCAGAC
>CAMHIS010000018.1 GCA_946185285.1 uncultured Prevotellaceae bacterium | reverse complement strand
GTCCTTCAGCCCGTCCTTCAGCCCGTCCTTCAGCCCGTCCTTCAGCCCGTCCTTCGAGATATTGGCCCTCCATGACGGCGACGGTGTCGCGGTACTTGCGCAGATCCTCGTCGTAGGCCTGCCGCTCCTGCTTGCTCAGGGAGGCAACGTCAGCTATGCTTGCCAGACGCTGGAACACTGCCTCCTGTGCCAGCCACGGCATTCTATTCAATACATCCATGTGCTTCAATACGTAAATGATTTTGTCAAAAATTGTCTCACAATCGTCCACTTCCTTGGTAAACAACGGCAATTGCAGGTAGATGAGTCGCTGTTTGTCGCTGAAAAGCTTCTTCCGTTTCATGTCCATTAGCCCCACGTCTATGCGGAAGTCATCCGATTCATTGCCAAGCTTGAAGTTTAGGAAGGCTATCAGGTAGACAGCTTTCAGGTCTTTATAGTGCCATTTGTCGCCTGGTTCACCCTGGCGGGATATTGAGCGTGACAAATAGTAGATACTACGCTCTTTGAAAAACGGCTGACTCTTGTTCTGCATCTCAACGATTATGTGCTTGCCACCTTCCACCTCACAAAAGATGTCATAAATGAGCGACCTGTCATCCATTGAATCTCCCAACTGCTCCTTGTCGAGGAGCTGTAGGTCACTGATGTGGTGCTCACCCTCCAACAGCGAGTTGAGGAAGGCGAGGAGGACGGGTTTCGAAATCTCCTGTCCGAAGATGCGCTTGAAGCCGATGTCCGTGAACGGGTTTATGAACTTTGCCATACTTCTGCCACTTTTCTTATTTGCCGCAAAGATACGAACAATTTCTGGAACTTCCAAATTTTCCGGCTTTTTTCTGTTTGTTCATATAAACGCAAAGACAAAGAGACACAGCGGTTTTCTGCTTTCAGAGACAATATTGTAACTGCATGAGACAAAGTTTATACCTTGTATACATTTAATACCATACCTTTGCAGGCCGAAATCATAATTCACATTAATAACTAAATTTCAAACAACATGAAAAGATTTACAAAATTGTTTATGACGCTCGCCTTGCTCGTTGCTGGAGTGGGTGGGACAAATGCCCAAGTTGCTTTTGCATTTGATGCATTTGGTAAGGCTTCTGTAGCCAAAGGCTCCTTAGTCGCCGCTGAAGGATTGTCTTATGATACCTCAACTGGTGTTCTGACTTCTAATGGTACTGCAGGCACATTGACATTGGAATTTGCAGCTCCAGTCGATTTGAGAAACTTATTCCATTTCAATGTTGTACGTAATGGCGCTCCTGGTGCTGATAATATTGTAAATAGGCTAAGGTTCTATGATGAAGACAACGCTCTGATTAACACTTGGAATAGTATAAAATGGTCTAACACCTGGAATCCCTCAGGTATTGACGATAATGCAACAAATGCATTCCTGAATCACAAACCTGTTAAGAAATTAGTTTGGGAGTCTGATGCAGATGCAGCAAATGCAGAAAAGACTTTAACAATAACTTCTGTTGACTTCACGTGTAAAACCATTGCATGTTCAAAGGCGGGTGAAACTCAATTAAAGACTTTGGCATGGAACAAAATTGATAATTCAGGTACAGCAATACCCGATTGGAATATGAATGGTTCGAGTGATACCTATTATGGAAATTTTAGCGGAGATCCCACACACTATGCTGACCTTACAGCCTATTCAACATTGAGAGTATATTGTAAAGACGAGAATACAGGCTTCCGCTGCTTCTTTATTAATCAAGCAGGTACCGGAATAAATCAAATCCATACTAATGATGCTTCATGGAATGCAGAAGAGAAATACTATTCCTTAGATCTTTCTAAAATAGAAAAATGGAATGGCAAGGTTGCGCTGAAGGCAATGAAGGCAGAAAATGGCGGAGGCCCAGGAGAGCGTTATGTAACAAATATTGTCGTATATAATACACCGGCAGCTAATGCTCCGAAATATCTTCTTACAGGCTCTGGTATGCATTTATCTGAGACTGTGGCTGCTCTTGCTGATGCAAATGCCACAAGTATTGATGCAACAGGCGTAACTGGTATTACGACAAATTCTGAAGCAGGTAGGACCCTGTTGACAAGTGCAAATCCTAACTGTTTATTCCTTGGAACTACGGGAAATGGTGGGTTGGCAAATACGAAGAACGTCATTACTTCTGACAAGGTTTGCGCCAACCTTGAGCTTACTGACGAGAAGCCTTTCAATGCTCCTGTCGCCTTCACTGCTACCTCAGCCAAGTTCACAAAGACGATGAATGCTGATTATGGTACGATGGTTATTCCCTTCACCGCAACTGTTCCTGAGGGTGTTGAGGCATACGAGATTACCGCTAGCAACGGCGAGGTTCTGACAACTAACAAAGTAGAAGAGATAACTGCCAATAAGCCCGTCATGCTGAAGGGCAGCGGCAATGTTTTCACTGCTTCTGGTGCAGCAATTGCTGCTACGGCTGAAGGCGTACAGACTAACGGCCTGCTCAGCGGTGTCTATACTGCTACGGCTGTTCCCACAGAGAACACCTATGTTCTGCAGAAGCAGGTAGAAGACGTGAACTTCTACAAGGCTATTTCCGGCCTGACCGTTAATCCCTTCCGTGCTTATCTGACCACCGCTGCTGGTGCCGCCCGTCTGACCTTCGACTTCAATGAGGCTACTGGCATCAAGACCGTCAAGACGACCGAGGGCACTGAGGTTTATAACCTGCAGGGTGTTCGCGTAGCAAATCCCACCAAGGGCCTGTATATCGTGAATGGCAAAAAGGTTATCAAGTAATTGAGAATTGAAATAATTAAGAATTTAACAATTGTAGTAAAGATTATGAAAAAGATATATTCAGCCCCAGAGATTAACGTTGAGATTCTCGATATGGAGTACGACATTCTTGCTGGCTCTCCTGGCCTGAGCGATTCTAATGCCAGTGCAGGAGCAGAGATCCTGAGCCGTGAGACCGAGATGTTCTTCGACGACGAGGAATAATCGCAAAGCGACAGACAGAGCGAAGGGGGCGTGCCGAAAGGTGCGCCCCGCTTCGTTCCCCCGTTACTCCGTATTTCAGCCTCGACTCGTAAAAAACGTTATGATAATTTGGCGGTTTCAGTAAAAGTTGTTATCTTTGCGGCGGTATTTCAATGATTCTTAGCCTATGACAGCAATACAATTACGTGCGGAGTTGTTCCGTGAAGTTAGTCCGCTACTTGACAGCGAGCCAGCAATGCTAAGGATTTTAGCGTTTATTCGAAGTCTCTCACAAGTGAAGAGAGTTGAGGACGATGCGTCTGAAAAAAACTACAAGGTGATACCCGTTTCTCCAGAAATCAGGAGATGGAGCGGTTGCGTATCTTTTACAGACGACGAGATTGAAAGTGATCCGCGTCTAAAAGCCATCCTAAGCCGATGAAGCGAGTTTTTCTTGACACAAACATTCTCTTGGACTATGTTCTCGGACGTGAGCATGGCGACGACGCTGAGCAGTTGTTGCATCTGATTGCATCGCACATTACAAGCGACAGACAGAACGAAGGGGGCGTGCCGAAAGGTGCGCCCCGCTTCGTTCCCCCGTTACTTCGTATTTCAGCCTCGACTCGTAAAAAACGTTATGATAATTTTGCGGTCTCGGAATTATTAACTATCTTTGCGGCGTATGAGACGTGGACGTAACAAAATCTTAAGTCCGTGAGACATTATTTATAGTTGTTTTCGCGCAATGTATGTACCTTTGCAGCGAAAAAATGTAACCAAATCTTTTTTTATTCACTAAAAACAAAAACAAACATGAGAAAAACTTACATGATGCTTCTTGCGCTGGTGCTCACCATGATGGGTACGACAAGCGCAATGGGACAGAAGACGTATCGGGCCGAGCTCGATAAGTCGATGTTCAAGGCATGGGACGGCTATGGCGCCAACGCTAAGGAGGTTGCCGATCCTGAGCCCATTGACGATGGTGCTGCCGCCTTCGGCTGCGAGGTCAACCTGTACAAGCAGTTGAACGGTGGTGCCGTGGTCTACGGTAACACCAACGTCTACTATCTGTGGTATGCCAACCTGACGGGTAGCAAGAAGATGTACATTGACGGAACTGCCGGCTTGATGCTGCGCATTCTGTTGAACCGTCCTGAACCCGATGGCGGCGACGCTCACGGTGGCCAGACTACCGAGCTCAACGTCACTCTTGACGCTGACGGTAAGGGCGAGGTTGACCTGAGCAGCCTGGAGTATGTTCACCTGAACTGTGTGAAGTTAGGCTGGAGCAGCCCCGCCGGTGTCATCAACTCCATCGAGGTTGAGGGTACCGTTCGCCCCGTTTCCGGCTATCTGGACCTTATTAACAATGGTGATGCCGAGGGTACCGACCTCGAGAGCTTCCCCGTGTCGCACGACGGCCCCAACAACGGTAACACTGCTAACGACCGCCCGGAGATTGTCGAGGGTGGCGTAGACGGTGGTCACTGCTTCAAGGTGGTCAGCGACGACAATGCTACCGAGACCTGGAGCACCCAGTTCTATCTGAAGTTTGACGAGGCCCTGCAGGAGGGCGACAAGTGGAAGCTGTCGATGTTTGTCAAGGCTGACCGCGACGCTACCATCACCACGAGTGCACAGGCTCAGCCCCGTACGTGGAACGGTGGCTTCGTTGAGGAGTTCTCGGTAAGCACCGAGTGGAAGAAGTTTGAGTTCTCAGGAACTGTTGATGCCGGTCAGGCTAACAACGGCGGCTTCCTGAGCGCAGCCTTCGACCTGAATACTGATAAGGACAACGCCAACACCTTCTATTTCGACAACATCGTCTTCCAGAAGGACATGGGCGGTGCCAACCCCCTGAGCATGATTACGACCACCTATGGTTCCGACGTTATCCGTCTTGACCTGGCCAACAACACCAACATGAAGACTCTGGTGAAGAATGCCGGTGGTAAGACCTTGATTTATCCCAATGAGTGCGGTACTGTCTACTGGAATGGCAAGAAGTGCAACCTCATGTCTATCGAGGGCCGTCCCGACGGTAACCTCTATCTCTTCCTGCTCGACACCGACGGTGAGGGCGATGACAACTTCGACGACGAGGAGGCACAGGTCGTTGTAGCCTTCAATAATCCTGCTGATGCTGAACACCAGATTCTGTTTGAGCAGGGCAAGTGGAAGGGTGAGCCTCTGCCCGAGGTGAGCGGTCTTGTCTGCGATTTCGACTATGACTTAGGTGCCGGTGACTACTATTCTTATCTGTGGGGTGCTCCCGAGATTGAGGTTGCCGTTCCTGAGAACGGCTCGTTCAACCTGCCCGCTGACACGAAGGAGTTCACCATCGTGTTCAACCAGAAGGTGGATGTCAAGAGCGTGAAGGCAAAGCTCGAGAGAGAGAACCTGAAGGTCTCTCCTGCTGAGGGTGCCTCTAAGGAGATTACGCTGACCCGTACTGCTACCGGCAACTTAGCCGGCTACATGGAGCTGACCATCTCGTCTGCCAACAGTGAGAATGGTACTCCGCTCGACGAGGACATCGTCCTGAAGTACAGCTTCGGCAAGTCTGACTTCAGTGGTGGCGACCAGCCTCAGGTGCTCCTTGGTACCGATGCATGGAATTCAACGGCTGACGGTGGCATCCCCGCTGGTTATTTCGTGAGGTTTGGTCAGGAGGATCGCCCCGCTGAGTCTTCTTACGGTTCCGGCTCACGTATGTTCGTCTTTGCCGACGGTGGCGACTTTACGCATGGCCTCTATTTCCGTGAGGGCTATGTTGAGTATGGTAGCACTGAGGGGGCCGAGTTGGCTCTGGAGGCTGGTAAGAAGTACAGCATTCACTTCAATTCGGCAATGTGGAAAGGCAAGAATAAGATGACGTTCCAGATTATGCTTGCTGACGATCCCGAAAATGTTCTTTTCTCACAGGAAATCACCGATATTACTCCTGACATGGCTGGCGCAAAGAATGCCATCAATGGCTCTGTTTCTACTGATTTAACGTATGTTCCTGAAGCCGACGGCAACTACCTGCTCCGTTGGGTATCTGACGGCTTCGTAGAATTGCTTCTCGGCGATCCTGTCGTGAAATATGTGCCCAATGTGTTGGGTATTGAGGAATTCCAGCTGTTGGAAACTGCTCTTGCCAACGCTAAGTCTGTTCGCGATGGCAACCAGGAGGAGCGCTACAATGGCGCCGCCTTCACAGCCCTTGACGAGACTATCAAGAAGTACGAGGCTGAGGCTCCCGCCTACACCGCTCCCTCTTCTTACAAGAATGCTGCTGCTGCTCTTGACGCTGCCGCTCAGGGCATGAAGGATCACCGTCAGCAGTGCGACGCTTACGATCCCCTGCCTGCTCAGGCTCAGGAGGTTGTTGAAAAGTTTGCTGACAGCAAGTTCAATGGTACAGACCTCTATAAGGATCTGGTCGCTGTAACTGCTAAGTATGCAGTGATTGAGAAGGAGACCATCGTTGACGAAGAGACTGGCGAGGAGATTGAGAGCAATGTTGTCACTGCCAAGGTCATCAAGGATGATGCTGAACTGAAGGAGGCTGTCAGTGCCCTGCAGAATAGCATTAACACCTGCAATGAGATGTTCACCGAGGGTGTTTCTAAGGTGGGCGACTGGAGTGCTACCCGCACCGGCTATGCTCCTCTGGTTGACCGTATCCGTCAGGGTGCTGAGGCTCTGCTTGACTTCGGTGTTGCTGAGGACGATCCCCTCATTGTTGAGGCTAACACGACGCTGGCTGACGACGACAAGCTGGCTGAGGGTCTGAAGAACCGCCTGAAGGCTGAGGTCTATGCCAGACTGAAGGATGGTGAGAATATGTTCGATCCCATCGTTGACGAGAACACTTTGGAGGAGACCACTCCTACCTATAACATGACCGTATTTGTGAAGAACCCGAACATCTACAAGCTCAGCGACGGCAATAACTATGCTGAGGGTGCCGCTCCCGGTTGGGATGTTGTTGACGGCCGTGGATTCAGCACCGGTTGGAACACCTATGGTTCCGCAACTGTTCCTGTTGATGCTATGTTCTCGAACTGGGGTGGCAGCTTCACAGTAAGCCAGACCATCACCGACCTGCCCGTTGGCGTTTACACACTGGTTGCCGGTTATGGCGAGCGCTACAATGAGAGCGATGATACCAACGGCACAAACCTCGACGGTTCTTATCTCTATGCCAAGACTTCTGCCGACGCTGAGGATTCGCTGACCATTGAGATTCCTCGTATCGGCCAGTCGTTCCCCGAGATGAACATGACCCTTGAGGACATCATCGTCACTGACGGCTACCTGACCATTGGTGCCCAGGCTGGTCCCGACTCTCACGTCTTCTTCAACGAGGTTCGCCTGTTGCTGTCTGGTGCCGTTGACGGCTTCGACTATGGCAAGGCTTACCAGGAGGTGCTGACCGGTGTTGAGCCTCAGAAGCAGACTGCCAAGGTGCGTGCTATCCAGCTGTTCGACCTGAACGGCCGCCGCATCAGTGCAGCTCGTAAGGGCGTTGTCATCATCAAGAAGCAGATGAGCGACGGCACCATCCGCACTGAGAAGGTGTTGAAGTAATGCCAATGAGACATTATTGAATGTATCTGATACGAACGGCGGGCTACGGCTCGCCGTTTTTTTTGTACCTTTGCACCATCTAAAAGACTAAAAACAAAATGAAGAAAGCAATTATCCTTTTGACGCTTGCCCTGACGTTTGCCGCTCAAATGCTCAACGCTCAGGAGCGTCGTCCCGTTGACTCGCAGCATCCGCTGTGGTTTATCCATTGTGACGTATGGTACAAGGCCGACCCGCAGAAGATTATCGACCTCATCCCCGAGGACGTGCGGCCTTACATCTGTCTGAACCTGAGCCTGTCGTGTCAGTACGACAAGGACCTGAACCTGTATAAGATGCCGCACTACGCCTTCCAGACCTACAAGTCGTGGGGAACGGTGTGCCAGCAGAACGGCATCTGGTTCTCCTGCCAGCCCGCCTCCGGCGGTCACACCCACATCCAGGACGACGACCTGGTGACGTTCGAGTACTTCTTCAAGCAGTTCCCCAACTTCCTCGGCTGGAACTACGCCGAGCAGTTCTGGGGCTTCGACGAGGGCGGCGACCTGTCGTCGTCGAAGCAGGTCACGCGCTGGGCGCTCTTTGCCAAGCTCGTGGAGATGTCGCACAAGTACGGCGGCTTCCTCACCGTGTCGTTCTGCGGCAACATCTGGAGCCACCCGCTGAACCCCATCGGCGAGCTGAAGCGCAACAAGAACCTCCTGAACGCCTGCCAGAAGTACCCTGAGGCCATGCTCTTCCTGTATAAGTACACCACGTCGTCGTGCTTCTACAACAACGAGTCGGTGACGTTCGGCCCGTTCATCAGCGGTCTGACCAAGGCTTACGGCGTACGCTACGACAACTGCGGCTGGAACGGCGCGCTCAGTTCCATTCTCGGCGAGAACAATGGCAAGAAGTACCCCGCCGCCGCCGGCATCGGCACGGTGATGGAGCAGACGTGCGTCAACGGCGGTGCCGTCTGGGACGGCCCTGAGCTGACGTGGAACCAGGAGTGCTTCCACGAACTGTGGGCGCAAGGCGTTGACAACGGCTACACCCGCCGCCGCTGGGAGCGCTTCCCCAACTTCAACGGCGTCTGGCTCGACATGTTCCGCCAGGTTATCAACGGCACGATGTACATACCCACCCGCGAGGAGGTCGTCGGCAAGACCAAGGTCGTCGTCATCAACGACGTCAACAACGGCAGCGACGAGGATAAGTACGCCACGTGGGGCGACCTCTACGACGGCCTGTACAAGCAGACCGACCCCTTCAACCGGGGCAACGGCCAGTGGATGGACAACTTCTGCTACTTCAAGAAGACGGGCCGCTACGGGGCCATACCCATGGTCACCGACCTTTACGACGACGTGGCCAAGGCCATTCCCGTGCAGGTGAAGAAGTCGCAGCGCACCTCGAAGTGGAGTTCGCAGACCAAGAAGGTCAACGACTTCAACGCCCAGTACCCGGAGGTCAGCAAGGGCGACCTCTACGTGAACCGCTACCGCAACCAGCTGGTCACCTACACGCCTTTTACCTATCTCAATAAGAAAACCCGGGCATCGGCGGTCATACCCCTGCAGTACAATACCTGCGAGACGCTGGAACTGAAGTACGACAAGCTGTCGAGCGGCGTCATCCGCGAATATGCCGACAGCCTCGTCTTCTACCTGAACAACTACCGCAGCGACACTACCGCACTGCGCTCTGACACCATCATCCTCAGCGGTGTAGGTGCAGAACCGACATTTACCCTGACCAAGCACAGCGCAGCAAAGGGCACCACCAGCGCCAAGGCCGAGTACGACGCCGAAGCTGCCACCTATAAGCTGACGGTGAAGCACTGCGGCGGCCTCGATTTGACCGTCCGCGCCAGCGGCACCGCCGACCGCTCCGCCGTTGACTATGCTGCAACACCGTTGCAGCCCCTGTCGCTCCCCAAGCAGCCCGCCCTCTACCGCGGTCCCATCATCATCGAGGGCGAGGACATGGACTTCAAGAGCATCAAGTCGTGCGTAACCGACCCGTTCAACTGGTACCGCAGCACCATCGGCCACGCCGGCAACGGCTTTGCCGACATGGGTACCAACACGGCCGGTGCCTTGCGCCATCAGCTGAAGCTGAAGGAAGGCCAGGAGGGCGAGTACAAGGTCAGTGTGCGCTACACCTGTCCGACGAAGGCCGGCAGCATCATTATCACCGCGAACAGTAAGAAGCAGACTGTCCGCTGCGAGAAGACCGCCACCAATGAGTGGCTGTATGCTACCGTCGATGCGACGATGAAGGTAGGCACCAACACGCTGACCATCGTCAACAGCGGCGGACTGCCCATGTATATCGACCAGGTTATCTACCAGCCTGCCGACGTGGCACCCATGACCTATTACGTCAGTGTCCGTGAGGCCAAGAACGGCTCCATCAGTGCCGACCGTGAGGAGGCTGCCGAGGGCGATACCGTGACCCTGACCGTCACGCCCGCCGACGGCTACCGGCTGAAGGAGCTGCGCGTGGTGAACTCCGTCTTCTACACCTTGGAGAAGACCATCGCCGTGAACGGCCAGGACGAGGTGACCTTCACCATGCCCAACGACAACGTGACGCTGCTGCCCGTGTTCACCGAGGCCGACGGCATTGCCAAGCTCGACTTCAGCAGCACTGTCAACGGCACTGTTCCCGAGGGCTGGCGCTGTGTCCAGGAGAACAACGATGTCCATGAATATCCCAATAGCTACAGTTCGGGTGCCCGCACGTTCGTCGGCTTCACCGGCCATCAGGGCAAGGCCCTCTACTGGCGTGAGGAGTATGCCGAGTACGGACGGCAGCCGGCCTGTCCGCTCACCCTGGAGCCAGGCAGCTACAAGCTGACTTACTCCATGGCCGCCTGGAAGGGTACGCCGAAGTATAAGGTCCAGATACTCGATGCCGTGACGGGCAGCGTCATTGCTGCGTCGGAGGTGCTCACCGCCTCGCCTAATGCCAACGGCAACACGTCGGCCAACCTGACATCGGCCAAGACGCTCGAACTGCCCTTCGCCATCGAAAAGGCCGGCAAGTATGTCATCCGCTTCTCCAACGAGAGCCGTAGCAGCAGCTACGACGAGTACCTGCTCTTAGAGTGCAAGGTCAGTGCGGACGCTACGGGTATTGCCACTCCATTTGCCTACGACACCCATCATGTCCAGGGCGCCTATACCCTCAACGGCCACCGCGTAGGCAATGACGCCAAGGGTGTGCTCATCCTCCGCTCCGCCGACGGAACAACACGTAAAATCCTTAAAAAATAAATTGATATGAAGCATTACAGAAGCGCCATCTTGATGGCATTGGCAATGGTCGTGGCCACCGGTGCCACGGCTGAGGAGAAAACACTACAGAGTCCCGACGGGCGCATGACCGTCACCGTCAGCGACGAGGGCGGCAAGCCTACTTACACCGTGAGCCGCAGCGGCGCCACGTTCCTGGAGAAGTCGCCATTGGGCGTGAAGCTCAACTTCATCGACATGACCGAGGGCCTGACGATGAAGGCCTGCGAAGTGAAGACGGTGAAGGACGAGTACGACCTGAAGACCACGAAGCAGAGTCATATAACATACGAGGCCACCGAGGGCGTCTGCCAGTTCGACAAGGGCGGCTACAGGATGGACATCATCTTCCGCGTCAGCAACCGCGACGTGGCCTACCGCTATAAGTTCTATCCCCGGCGGGGCCGTGGCGGCGAGACGCTCGTGGCCGTCGTTCAGGAAGAGGCCAGCGGCTTCGTGCTGCCCGAGGGCACAAAGACGTTCCTCTGTCCGCAGTCGAAGCCCATGGGCGGCTTCGCGCGTACCTCTCCTTCTTATGAGACCGGCTACACCCTCGACGACGAGATGGGTAAGAACGGCTGGGGCGAGGGCTACTCCTTCCCCTGCCTCTTTAAAGTTCCGTCTGTTGCTGTACTACAGCAACAAACAGGACAGGGGTGGGTGCTCATCTCAGAGACCGGTACCGACGGAGGCTACGTGGCCTGCCGCCTGCTGAACGACGGCGGGGCGAAGTATAAGATCGGCTTCCCGCAGCAGGGCGAGCTGAACGGCGTCGGCTCTACGACGCCCGCCGTCTCGCTGCCCAGCGAGACGCCCTGGCGCACCATCACCTGCGGCGAGACGCTGGCCAATGTGGTGGAGACCACCGTTGCCAACGACCTCGTGCAGCCTAAGTACAAGGCATCGAAGGACTATACCTACGGCAAGGGCTCATGGTCGTGGATCATCGGCATGGACTCCAGCTGCAACTTCGACGAGCAGAAGCGCTATATCGACTTCTCGGCCGCCATGGGCTGGCGCTCGGTGCTCATCGATGCCCTGTGGGACAAGCAGATAGGCTATGAGCGTATGGCCGAGCTGGCCCGCTACGCCAAGTCGAAGGGTGTGGGTCTGTTCCTCTGGTACAACTCCAACGGACGGTGGAACGACGCCCCGCAGTCGCCGCTGAACAAGATGGACCGCTCGGCAGCCCGCCGTCAGGAGATGGCGTGGATGCAGAAGAACGGCATCCTCGGCATCAAGGTCGACTTCTTCGGCGGCGACAAGCAGCCGATGATGCAGCTCTACGAGGACATCCTCACCGATGCCAACGAGTTCGGCATACAGTGCATCTTCCACGGCTGTACGCTGCCCCGTGGCTGGGAGCGTATGTACCCCAACTACGTGGCCTCCGAGGCTGTACTGGCCTCCGAGAACCTGCACTTCGGCCAGGGCGCCTGCGATGCTGAGGCCATGAACGGCTGTATCCATCCTTTCATCCGTAATACCGTCGGTTCGATGGACTTCGGCGGCTCCACGCTGAACAAGTTCTACAATGCAGATAACCAGCACGGCACTGTCCGCCGCACCAGCGACGTCTATGCACTGGCCACCGCCGTGCTGTTCCAGTCGAGCGTGCAGCACTTTGCCATGGCCCCCAACAACCTGACCGACGCCCCCGCCTGGGCCGTTGAGTTCATGAAGCAGGTGCCGACGACGTGGGACGAGGTGCGCTTCATCGACGGCTATCCCGGCAAGTATGTCATCCTGGCCCGCCGTTCGGCCGGCAAGTGGTATGTGGTGGGCATCAGCGCCCAGAAGGAGCCTGTGAAGACGAAACTCAACCTCAGTCCCTTCTTTGCCAAGGGTACACAGGTGACGACCTATACCGACGATGCACAGCTGGTAGGAAAATCACAGGATGCGAAGCTGAAGTCGCTGACCTATGCCGTCAGCATTCCTCAGAACGGTGCCTTTGTCATTGTGGGTGATGCGCAATAAGCTGACGCTATGAAGTGGAATGAAACACTGAAAAGCATGGCGGTTCTGGGCCTGGTCTGTCTGCCGTTGGCGGCTGTCAAGGCCCAGAACCCGGCCATCTGCGACCGCTATACGCCCGACCCGGCACCCTACGTTCACGGCGACACGCTCTACCTCTTCGTCGACCACGACGAGGATGTGACCTTGAACGGCTACTTCACCATGAAGGACTGGCTGCTCTACAGCACTGTCGACATGGTGAACTGGACCTATCGCGGCACGCCGCTGACGTCGGCCACCTTCTCGGCATGGGCCAAGCAGGACAACGACTGCTGGGCCAGCCAGTGCATAGAGCGTAATGGCAAGTGGTACTGGTATGTGACGGCCACCATCAAGGGTCAGGCCTATCCCGGTATCGGTGTGGCCGTGGCCGACAACCCCGCCGGGCCCTACCGCGACCCTATCCGCAAACCGCTGGTAAAGGGATGGTTCAAGATCGACCCCACGGTGATGATCGACGACGACGGTCAGGCGTACCTCTTCTATGGCAATAACAACCTGTGGTATGCGAAGCTGACGAAGACGATGACCGCCATCACGGGCGGCGAGAGGGAGGTGAAGACCAAGGACGAGAAGGCCTTCGGACCCTTCAAGGGCTACAACGACGACGGCACGCCGAAGACCAACTTCGAGGAGGCCTCGTGGATTTACAAGCGTGGCGGCAAGTACTATCTGGAATATGCCGCCGGCGGCGTGCCCGAGCACTGGGCTTACTCGACGGCCGACAAGATAACCGGCCCGTGGACGTATCAGGGCAAGGTGATGGGGCTGGCCGACAACAGCTTTACCATTCACGGCGGCACAGTGGAGTACAAGGGCCACCACTACCTGTTCTACCACAACGGCAAGCTGCCCAACGGCGGCGGCTATAAGCGTGCCACCTGTATCGAGGAGTTCACCCGCAACGAAGACGGCTCGCTGCCTCTCATCAAGGCTACGACCAAGGGTGTCAGTCCGCTTCAGACGCTCGACCCCTTCGTCAGACAGGAGGCCGAGACCATCAACCAGTGTCAGGGTGTGAAGTGCATGGGCGACTATAACGGCTGCTACGTGACGAACATCAGCACCGGCGACTATATCAAGGTGCGCAACGTGGACTTCGGCGAGGCCGGTGCCCAGGCGCTGACGGCGAAGGTGCGCGTCGAGAAGAAGTGTACGCTCGTGGTGCGCATCGGCAGCAAGGGCGGCACCATCAAGGGCCGTCTGCCCTTGGAGCCTGCCGACGGCGAGTGGCAGGAGGTGACCTGCGACCTGACGTCGCCCATCAACGGCGTGCGCGACCTCTTCTTCACGTTTACGGGCAGCGGCACGTCGCTCTTCGACTTCGACAGCTGGCAGTTCTTCGAACAGCCTACCCACATCTCCCACATTGCCCATCCTGCCCATTCCCCCCATCCCGCCTACAACCTCAGCGGCCTCAAAGCCACCCCCAATACAAAAGGCGTCACCATCGTCAACGGAAAGAAAATACTGAAATAACCAACCAATATGAAGCAAACCATTCTATCAATCCTCCTGCTCGCAGCAGGACTGATGCCGGCCCAGGCCGACAATATCACCGTAGGCGGCACCAGCCGCTCGTATAATGTCATTGTCCCTAAGAACCTCGGGCAGAACCGCCCCCTGCTCATCTTCTGTCACGGCTACAACCAGGATGCCGGCTGGATGCAGAACAGCGAGTTCAAGAACGACAACGTCAGCATGGAGGCTGTCTGCGACACCGCCAAGTTTGTCTGCGTCTTCCCCAACGGCATCGACCGTGCATGGGACACCGGCGGTGACCGCGACATCAACTTCATCAAGGCCATCATCGAGCGGATGGTCACGCAGCATAAGATCGACCGCAACCGCATCTATCTCGGCGGTTTCTCCATGGGCGGCATGCTGACCTACAATGCCATCAACAAGCTTTCAGATCAGATTGCCGCCTTCGTCTCTTGCAGCGGCCCGTCGGTGGTAACGCCCAGTTCCAAGACGCGCCCGGTGCCCATCCTGCATATTCAGGGAACGGCCGACAACTGGGGCGGCGTGCAGCCGGCGCTGAATCCTTGGATCAAGCACAACGGCTGTTCGACGACGGATAAGGTCATCAACAACTACAATGGCTTCAGTGGTGCCAAGCTGCACATCTGGGGACCAGGCAACGACGGCGTCGAAGTGCGGCTCTTGGAGCTCAAGGACAAGGGTCATTGGATATGCAAGGAGCCGCAGGTGTATACGGGTAAGGAGATCTGGAACTTCTGCAGCCGTTACTCGCTGAACAAGACCACGCCCAACGTCAAGATTACGTCGCCTGCCACCGGCGGGAAGCACATCAGCTTTGCGCCAAAGGGTAAAGCCGTGTTTCCCGACATCACCATTACCGCCACAGCCGACGACCCTAACGGCACCGTCGAGAAGGTGGAGTTCTACGACGGCACGACGCTGATAGCCACCTGCACGGAGAAACCCTACAAGGCCACGCTCACGGGAGCCAAGGCCGCCAAGCACACGCTGAAGGCCGTTGCCACCGACAACGACGGCGAGACGAGCACCGCCACCATCGAGGTGACCATGCAGGCGCCGACAACGCTCACCCCCTCGACGGATTTCAAGGAGGCCAACGCCCTGCCCGCCGGATGGACCACCTACGACAGCAGCGAGCGCCGCACGGGCTACAGCAGCGGCTACTCCTCGGGCTGCCGCGTGCTGCAGTTCACCGGCTCGTCGAAAGGCTTCAACTATGGTCTCTACTTCCGCAATATCAATGGAAAGGCTCATCAGGGCTGGGCAAAGTACGGCCTCAGCGACGGCGGCACCACCCTCAGCTTAGCCCCCGGCCACTACACGCTGAAGTATAAGATCTGCAACTGGAACATGGCAGACTTCGGACAGGTAGAACTGTGCATCGAGAAGCGCACGGGCAGCACGACCATTGCCAGTCAGACCTATATGCCGAACATCAACATCGGCAACGTGGCCTCCAACAATTTCAGCAGTCCGCAGCAGCAGACCTTCGAGTTCGACATCGCCGAGCAGGGCGACTATGTCATCGCCGTCTATTCAGCTGCCGCTGAGTGGAGCGACTGCATCGTCGGTCAGCTCAGCCTCACCGCCAGCAGCTATCTGACCACAGGTATCGACGGCCTGAGTGACAATCCCGGGACGACAGCTGATCATGCCGTCTATGACCTCCAGGGCCGCCGTGTCCGCAAACCGACCAAAGCAGGCATCTATGTCAAGAATGGCAAGAAGATCTTTGTCACTGGTTTTTAGTCGATGATATTCGTTCCGTTTCCTGAACTTTCTTTAAGTGATGCGAAAAACTTTGCCAAACAAAGCAAAAAAAGCACATTATTCTTTGCATTTTACACATTAAATTGTATCTTTGCAGCGAAATTTCAAACTCATAACGTTATGATAGACTTAAAGAATGCCAAATTGGAGGATTTCGAACTCATCGAAGCCCCAAAGCTCGATACGAGCAAGAAGGTGCGCTGCACGTTCTTCCGCGTGAAGCCCGGCAGTTATAAGCCTAAGTACAAGAACCGTCGTATTGCCGACATGCCCAAGGAACTATTCCATGAGTACTTTCAAAAAGGAGTATGACGTACAGGCCAGTGCCGTCATCACAAATGCACTGGTCATGGTAGCAGATGAACTGAAGGAGGGCGCAGAGTTCCCTCCTTGTGTTTATACAGAAAGTGCTGCTTGGGATACAGGTGCAGAAATTACCATCATTTCACCGCGGCTTGTTGAGACCCTTGGCCTCGTGCCTCACAACAAAGGCGAGTTCATGGGCATAGGAGGCGACCAGTCTGTAAGCACATATATGGTACACATAGGTTTGGCCAACGGCAAGATGATTTATAACGAGGAAGTCTATTGCTCAGACATTGACGACTACGACCTGCTTATTGGCATGGACATCATCACCCAGACCGACTTCCTCATCACCAACAAGGACGGAAAGACAACGTTTCAGTTCCGTACACCCAGCGAAGGCGGCGTTGATCTGTAACGTTGTATCTTTGCACGCGATTTACAGATAACGATTAGGAACACTGATGACGCCCCACCGTTTCACAGCCCTGCTGCTCCTGCCACTCCTGCTGCTCACCGCATGCACCGACAGCCGGGAGGAGCGGCAACAGTTAGAGGAGTTAGAGCGGCAGAACCGCGCCGACAGCGTGATGAGCGACATCGCGCTGGCCCAGTCGCTTGCCGACCACTTCGACCGACACGGCACAAGTAATGAGCAGCTCCGCGCCCACTACATCCTGGGCCGCACCCACGCCGACCGCAACTAGCTGCCCCAGGCCGTTGCTGCTTACAACGACGCCGCCGACCGCGCCGACACCACCGTCGCCGACTGCGACTACCGCACGCTGAGCCGCGTCCACGCCCAGCTCGCCCAGCTTTACTACAGCCAGCTGCTGCCCGACAACATGATACGCGAGGAGCGGCGGGCCATGAGGTATGCCAAGATGGCGAAAGACACGATGGCATACTTAGCTTGTTATGCCATGTTGGCCGAAGGTTATGACATGAAGGACATGAAAGACTCGGCACTCATAATTCTGAAAGAAACATATACATTATATAATAGAGTGGGAGCATCACAACTGGCCTCAGCACTATGCTGTTCTATGGCAAATATTTGCAGACGACAAAATAATTACGCGCTTGCCGAAAAATATATGCAAGAGTACGAAACCTCATCTGGCTACATAGATGAACGGGGAAACATTGCGCAGGGTAAGGAAATATACTATTCGTTCAAGGGGTTGCTCTGCCTTGATACTTCTGACAAGGACCATGCAGAATACTATTTCCGTAAACTACTTGGAGCTGCAGACAACTATGATTCTAAGATAGCGGCATTTGGTGGGCTACAGCAATTCTATACCAAGTACTTCAATAAAGACTCACTCGTCAAATACAATCACCTTAGGGATAGTCTTTGTAACATCGTCCATACCGAAGTGGAAATGCAGAAGACCATTCAGGCTCAGGCCTTGTACGACTACACGCATAGCGAACGTCTCGCCCACCAGAAAGAGCTGGAGGCTAATCGATTCAAAACCACCCTGATTGTTGTCTGTTCGCTCTCTGCCATAATGATTCTCCTTTTCATCATCGCCTATATCCGCTATCGCGACGAGAAGCAACGGTTGAGAGACAGAATCCGACTTTTGAGCGGTTACGCCGTCAACAAGAATCTGTACGACAGTCCCATTGCCCAACATTTCCGCCAACTGCTGAAAGCGAATCCCTATCAGATTCCGAGTTTGAGCGACTGGAAGGAACTGAAGACGGTCATCAGCCAAGAGATACCTGATTTCCATGAGAAGCTGCAGACAGACTCTTACCAGCTGTCAGACAACGAGTATGACATTTGTATGCTCATCAAGATCCAGACTTCGTGTTCCGACATCGCCCGATTGTTGCAGTGTTCCCGTTCAAATGTCACGCATATTAGGGAAAGAATCTTCAAACAGCTCTTTTCTAAGAACGGTAAAGCCGACGAATTGGACGAATACATCATGTCGCTGTCATAAAATCAAAAATCGCCCATTTCATCGATAAAATCTTCTGTTTGGCAGGTACGCTTATACCCTGTCAATTCTGTTTAGGAGCTTTTTGTCAACACATTTCAATGGCCTTTTTTTGCTTGTTATAGACCATTGGCGTATCTTTGCGCTGATTTATTATTAACAACAAAAAAGGTACAATTATGAAAAAACTATTATTTTGCATTTCGATGCTCTTCTGTCTAAGCGCAATTGCTTATGCAGGTAATGATGTGCCAATGACCTATCAACCTCAGGGGGCTACACATGGGGGAAATCCTAAAGCCCCTGTTACCATTTGGCACATTGACCAGGATGGTTATGTCCTGACGATGTCAGCAACCCCGTGCGACTACACCCTCACTCTCTACGACGAGAATGACGTGCTGGTCTATTCTACGTTCCTGCCCGCAGGCACGACCCAGGTTGTTCTGCCCGCTACCCTCTCCGGCAACTATGAAATCCGCTTCGAGACCACTACCTATTATTATTACGGGTACATCTCCCTGTAAGACAATCTCTCTCGTGGGGTGCGGCCTTTGGCTGCCCCCACCTTACAATTCTAAAACAATCAGATATTATGATGAAAAAAGCTATTATTTCGTGTGTGCTATTAGTTGCGCCATTGGTTGCCTTCGCTCAGTTGAAAGTCAACACTGACGGTACTACTTGCGTTGGTAGAACGACCTCTTTCAGTAATGCAACATTGTCTGTGGGAAACAACAGCAATATTTACACCATAGGAAAGACCGGAGTCAACTCCATGATACGTACAACTACTGCATCCTCAACAAGAAACATTGGTATCTACGGAGCAGCCCGTTCTGCCACAACACACCAAGCCCAAACCATTGGTGTTATGGGCTACGGGGGGAGTGGAACAAGCGGAAAACTATACGGTGTCATTGGCGGGATTACCTCCGGAGTGTTAGGAGCCGGCGTTTATGGAACAACGGGGGCCTATGGCTCTATTTACGGTAGTACCCTTAGTGGTACTTACGCCGGATATTTTGAAGGCATGACCTATGTCGATGGCAGTATCTATGCAGATGAGTTAATCACTCCGTCAGACATCAATCTGAAAGAGAACATCGTATCCATCCGCGAAGAAGAAAACTCCTTGGACAACCTGATGCAGATGAACGTCATCAAATACAATTATAAGCCAAAGGCATATACACCCAAGACAGAAGATGAACTGAGCCTCTATGAAGACAAAGAATCAGCTGCTAAAGCAGAGGAGCTGGCCAAGCAGGAGATACAGCGCATGGCCGAGCAAAAACACTATGGTCTCTCTGCCCAGGAACTTCAGAAGATATACCCTGACCTTGTGCGTGAATCCCAGGACGGTAAGCTTGGCGTCTGTTATGTCGAGCTGGTGCCCATCCTTATTCGCAGTATCCAGGAGTTGAAACAGGAACTGGACGATGTGAAGGATGGTAGCAATGCCCGTCAGACACGTTCAATATCAGACGACGGTCAGGAGAACTATTCTACTGCGACGAATGGTAATATTCTCTACCAAAACACGCCCAACCCCTTCAGGGAACAGACCACTATCCGCTTTCGACTGGCCGATGACGCAAAGAATGCTGCCATCTGCATATTCGACCTAAGCGGTAAGATGCTCCGTAAACTGCCTGTCTCACAAGGAATGTCGAGCGTCACCATTGGTGGTTATGAACTCGGCGAAGGCCTCTTCCTCTATTCACTCGTTGTCAATGGCCGCGAGATAGACACCAAAAGGATGATTATCACCAAATAAAATTTAATTATGTATACTGGACAATTAAAACGTCGTACACTGCTTCTTGCTGTAGTAACATCCATTACATTCTGTAGCTGGGCAGAAGAGAATAGAGACAGCGTCGATACCTTTAACAACCAAACGGTAACGACGGAGGTCACCGTGCAAGGTCGTACTGTTCTGACATCACAGAGTGTCACGGTGACAAATACTGGTCAATTAACGCTCAATGGCCCTCAGGGCGTACTGATCCCTCAAGACTTTGAGGTGAATAGTGGCGGTTCTCTGTTGTTGAATGGTGGATTACAGTACGCCATCAACTTCACTTATGACGCATCGGGTAACAGAATAAGACGCGAGAAAAAGTACTAACCAGACATAAAGATATTCCCATGAGAAAATGCTTCATTCAGATAACGTCAGTCTATAGATTTTTGCTGACAGCCACGATAGTCACCCTTTCTTTGGCTGAAGCTGTGGCACAGACCAGTAACAATGAGTTCGGCTATTCCGAACTACCCGACACAGCGTCCACGTCGCCAGAACCAGTCGGGGCTGTTCAGAGCCAATTCGCAGTGTCGCCACTCGGAGGAGCCACATACAACATCGGCATTGAAGCCCCGCAGGGACTGCCGGGGATGCAGCCCAACGTGGCCATCGTCTACAACAGTCAGTCTGGTAATGGTATAGTGGGCTATGGATGCAACATCTCAGGGATTTCCGTTATTACTCGCGGTCCTCGTACTGTATACCATGACGGCAAGGCTGGCGGCATCACCCACGGCATGGATGATGCCTTCTACCTTGACGGACAGCGACTGGTGCTAAGGGAACATATCGCTGGAAGCGACTCGTCAGTCTTCTGCTTAGAGAACGACCCCTTCTTCCGCATAGTTCTTCACAATCAGACGAGTATATCGCAGAAAAACACATGGTTCAGTGCGCAGGACAGAGACGGTGTGAGGTATGAGTATGGGCACGTCCTGGGTCAGCAAAGTTACAACCATTCGGGGTTTAGCAAAGTCAACGCCTGGTACATCACCCGGATGGAGAACAGCATAGGCAACTTCATGCTTTTCTACTACAAATTCGACGAATACTACCATTACCCAGAGACCATCACTTACGGTCGAAACAGCCACAACTACAACGGTGTGACAAACACTATTGAATTCGCCTACGAGAATCGCACAGTTGACTCCATACCTTTTTCGTTAGAGGGTGTTCAAGGCTGTATCAGGCTTCGTCTCAAGTCCGTCACAACAAAGACAGGAAGTAGCGTTTACAGACATTATAGATTCAGCTATAGTACGACAGCCGACGACAATAATACTAAATACTCTCGTCTGACCTCTGTCAGTGTGGCCAACGACGATAGCGAAAATAGTGAGACATTAAAACCTGATATACTTGTTTGGCAAGGATTGCCTGCCCAGACTATACAACAGCAGTCACTGCCCGTCTCCACTACGGCTTTACAAGGAACCATAGACCATGAGAAAAGCTATTACTCCTGTGGTGACTTGAACGGCGACGGATTGACCGATATTTTTGAAAAAGGATATGTCAACCACTATTTGGGTAGTAGCTATAATTATCATTTTTATCGAGTGCATACAGCCTATCGCAACAGTAATGGCAGCATAGGTTTCTTTGCTGGTTCAGAACTGCCGCGTGGTGATGACTATGCATTCGACAGTGACTTCTACCATCAGTATTACACTCCCTCAGCAGCTGACGTTGATGGAGATGGTATTAACGAAATGGTTATTCCCGAACGGTGCAGGACATACGAGGCTAATTATATAGGCTTTAGGTTTTATGGGGATTGCGGATATAAGGCAGGGTTCAAATATGACAAGGAGACAACTGACAATGACAAATATTGGTATGGGATAGGTGATTTTGACAATGACGGCAAATGCGAGGTTGTTATCATTGAGAACTATCAGTCGTCAGGTTGTTATGTTGGGGCTGTCATGGGGGCAGAGTCGCTGAGCAATGTTTTCCGACGTCCATTCCGCTTCACATTAGCCTATGAGCCGAAAGACATGTATGTCGCGGACATGAACCTTGACGGCCTGGCCGACATCGTAGTTTTCCACTCATACGGTTACACCATTTTCTGGAACGACGGAACCTGGCTCGACAGTCATACATCTACGTGTACGCCCAGCCAGACAACCAGCCAGCTGCCTTATGGTATCAGTCCAGCAAAAACATATCCAGGTGACTTCAACGGTGATGGCATCACAGACTTTCTCGTCAACGTGGTAGACAATAGTACATGGTATTTAGAACTGGGTAAAGGTGATGGCACCTTCACCCATAAGACAGCTTGCACCATTAACGCATACGAGCAATCAGCCACTACTAAAGACGACAACCTACTTGGTTGTTATGTTTACGACATGGATGGCGACGGTAAGTCGGATGTTGTTATATGCAAACAGATGTACATTCATCCTTTTGGAATCTATATACCTGATAAAGTCTACACTTACTGGCTGCGTTCTACAGGCGAGTCGCTTCAGCAAATCAAGTCGTCAACATCCGTCCGCGAATCAGATGCTTCCTTACAGTACTATGTCCTCGGCGACTTCAACGGTGATGGCTTGCCGGAACTGGCTAACAAAGGCTATGACTGCTATAACGGCAACAACGCCGACGTAGACCCCACATGGCATGTATATCCCAATACGGCTTACGGCGTGGCTGCTGGCAAACTGAAGACTGTCACAAATGGTTACGGTGCAACAACCAGCATCACTTACAAGCCGATGACTGACAAAAGCATTTACTCTTCCTCTACCCAGACCGAGACCCCCGACTCTGCCATCGTCCCCTGTCCGCCACTTCTACACGCTGTGTCGCTGACAACTACTGATGACGGCGCTGCAGGACAGCAAACAATAAGCTACAAGTACGGTGGCCTGAAAGCCCATCTGAAGGGTAAGGGTATATTGGGGTTGTCATATACTGAAGCCACCGACACCACTCAAGGCACTGCCACAAAGTCTGGAGTAGGCAAATGGAACTGTGAGAGCTTGGTACCAGATCGTTCTTATACGAGGCAGATCATGGGCAACGACTCCTCGCAGACCGTTACACAGTTTTCTTCTTCTAAACCATATTCTCAAAAAGCGTGGTTTAATCGGCCTGTTTCAACCTTTTTAACTGACATGGATGGAAATGTTTCCACAGTTGTGACAGATTATGACCAACAATATGGATATTTGAAACACAAATATGAATATTGGAATGATACAGGCTACCTTACGCACAACTATAATAACTATTTATGTTATGGTGGTGTTTGGAGGCCAAATAGTATTGAAGAAAAAAGAGGCTCACAAACCACCGACGAACTGACAACAGAGACGTATTACGAATACAATGCGATCGGCCAGAACACACTTGTTACCACCAACTACAATTCTACAAAGCCTCTGACCCGTACCTACACCTACGACAATTGCGGCAATCTGACATCAGAAACTGTCAGCGGCAGCGGTGTGGCAACTAACACGAAGAATTACACATACGACATGACGAAGCGATTTGTCATCAACGTCACCGAGACAGCCGGCGGTCATAGTCTCGTCAGTTCTGCGACCTACGACTCGTGGGGTAATCCAGTAACCGAGACAGTGCGTTCCATTGGTAACAACCCACTGACTACCCGTCATTATTATGACGACTGGGGATTCCGTACACGGACTGTGCAACCAACAGGGCAGGTTTCTGTATATTCACGCGGATGGGGCAATAGCAGCAACCGCTGCTACTGGCTATTGGAACGCGGAACCGCCACGCCGTGGGTCAAGACATGGTACGATCGTAGCGGACGTAAGACATACGAGGAATCACTCACAGTGCTTGACGTGGGAGCCAGTCATACCTGGCAATACGACAACCGTGGAAGGCTTACTAATGACGAGTCAACGGTAGGTTATATGACTACGTTTGAGCAGACTTCGTATGATAGTCGTAACCGGGTTCTGCAGCAGCACTATTCCGACGGGCGCAGCACGTCCTATACCTACGGCAACCGTACCGTCACCGCCACCGACGGAGCTGGGCGCAGCTATACCAAGACCTACGACCCACGTGGCAACCTGCTTACATCATCAGACCCCTCCGGCACTGTTACCTACAATAACAATGCCGACGGACAGCCGCTCACCGTCACCGCCCACGGAGCAACCGTCACCATTGGCTATGATGACCGGGGAAACCGCCACTCTCTGACAGATCCTGACGCAGGGACGATGACCTACGAGCATGATGCCTTAGGGCGCGTCATCTCGCAGACCGACGCACGCGGCAACGAGACGGCCTTTACCTACGACGGCTTCGGCAACCTTACAGCTACGTCCATCAACAATCAACCACACGCTGCCTACACCTATTCTTATACAGGAGCCACGGCAGGATTGCTCACAAGCGAGTCGGCTGGCGGGGCATCAGTCAGCTATACTTACGATGCCCTTGACCGTCTTTCCACAAAGACATACACGCTTACTGGCACTCTCTTGAACCAGTCTTTGCAGTATGGCTACACCTACGGTACCAACGGATTGTTACAGACCGTCAGTTACCCAGGTGGACTCAGCGTTACCTACACCTACGACAGCTACGGCAACAAAATACAGACCACAGCAAACGGGACGACGGTCTGGAGGCTCGATGAATTTGATGGTATAGGAACCGTCGTCGGACATGCAGGACAACTTAGCAGCGGGTCTTTCCTCGATATGGATGGGCGACTTACCGAACTGTTTCTAATGAACGGCAACACCACCCTGGCCGATCTGGAGTTTACCTATGACTCCGCAACCGGCAACCTGCTCTCGCGGGAGAGTACACTTGGAGCTGAAGAGGAGTTTACATACGACGACCTCGATCGTCTTACAAGTGCAGGAAATCAAACATACAGCTATGCCGACAACGGTAACCTGACATACAAGACAGGTATAGGGCACTATACATACGCCAGCGCCAAGCCCCATGCCGTGGCAAGTATAGAAAACACCGACCGGCTTATGGCTCTGTCGCGTTTGGACACAGAGTACAATGCTTTTGGGAAAATCAGCCGTATCCATGACTTTGATACTGGTAGAAGCATGGATTTCCTCTACGGCCCCGACGACGAGCGCTACTGCTCGATACAGCGGTATGAGGACGGTAGTATAGAACATGAAATCATCTATCTTGATGGCATTGACTTGCGTATAGACTGGGACGGAGTGAAGAAATGGACATATTATCCCGATGACCATGTTATCACCCGGAGGGTGGACAACGGTGCCTTTAACCACTATTTCACCTTTACCGACCAGGTGGGCAGTATCCTCAAGGTTGTTGATGCTAATGGTACAGTTAAGTTCTCCGCTACCTACGATCCGTGGGGCAACCAGACTGTCACAAGCAATCAGATTGGTCTCATTCGTGGATATACTGGGCACGAGATGCTCACCGAATATGGTCTTATCAACATGAACGGTCGTCTCTATGACCCGCTGTTGGGCCGTTTCCTCTCTACCGACAACTTTGTGCAGGAACCGGGCAGTACGCAGAGTTTCAATCGTTATTCTTATTGCTTGAATAATCCGCTTAAGTATAATGATCCAGATGGTGAAATTTGGTGGATAGCAATAGGGGCTGCTATTGGCGGAATTGGAAATGTCGCAATAAAAGCCTATAATGGACAAATTCATGGATGGGAAGATGGCTTTGTCGCATTCGGAATAGGGGCTGCAGCAGGAGCAGTAGGGACAGTAACGGCAAGTGCCGCTATTGCAGCATTGGGGACTGCAGCAGGAAGCTTTGCTGGTTCATTCCTTGTAGGAGCAATAAGTGCAGCATATTCTTTACCTACACAAAATTTAGCCAATCACATGTATTTTGGCGATCCTCTAATGACAGGTTGGGAATACGCCAAGGGAGTTTTGTTTGCTGGTCTCTCTTCTGGTATCATTACTGGAATTGGCAATGAACTCGGAGGTAGAAATTTCTTTAGTGGGAAGTTAAAGGCAAACACTTCTGTTGACATTAAGCCGATAGAACCTTTACCTTCTAAAGAATTAAATAATGCACAGCCGCAAGATTTAACGTTGCCAGAGACAATAAAAACTCCCGATTCGCGTTCTTTTTTTGAGGGAACAACGTATACAGAGCAAGCTATGTCAAAAATGAATGCAATTAAGCCCGATTATCATACTTTTCCGAGAAGTGTTGAGGCATTTGAAAAATATGGAACAATTCGTACTATCACTGGTGGTGATGGGATAAAACGAATGAAATTGGAAATACCTGGTTGGTATAAAGGAAAAAAGGGGAACTTTGAATTTATAAAAGAGCCTGATAATACAATTAATCATCATTTTTTTAATGTTAATCATTAAATTATTATTCTAAGTTTCTTATGAATGAAAATAGTATACAAGAAATAGCCCAATTATATTCTATAGAGGGGGTTTCATTACTTCCAGTTGTAGGTTCAGAACGCAATGGCTATTATCGGCGTGATTCTCTTTGGCTTGTTAACTTCATGTTGAAAGAAGTAGTCCCCATAATAGGAATAGATGTATATCTTTTGAAGAATAATAAAATAACAATTTCAGATGCATACGACTACTGGTATTGTGACAGGATTAAGAATGAGACTTTTTCTCAATATACCCAAAGAAGTTGCGCTGACGCAATAAGATATATAGAGAACTTTAATTCAAAGGGAGCTATTCCTGTTTTTGATATTACAGCTTTTGACTTTAATTTCTTATGAATCGTCAGAGCAAGTATAACAAAAGAACCGTCCCTCCGTTATATTGTATAAAGGATAAATAGTGTATTTTATGGAAAGTGAAGTTTTTGTAAAAATAATCAATGATACCCTCAAATCTTTCGTCAGAGGGGGACGGTTCTCTGATCATTTTCGGAAGACCGTCGCCGCGACGATGTTTGTTCGCTAATTCTGTCCAATCCATATCATTCAGTTTTAAAAGTGATCAAAGAACCGTCCCCGCGATTCAAAGATTAATTCTTCACGTTATAAATAAAAAAACAAGATGAGTATTAAGGTTTTCTTTTACTTTTTTATGTTAGCAGCCTTATATGGCTGTGAGGCGGCTTATAGGATGACGGCTAATGGAGAATTTGCCTATCGCCCACATAGTGAATGCGGGACTATAGTCATTACTGGAATCTCTGCTGCTGACACGGATCATATCTATATGTGCATGAATGGTGATTTCATGCTGTATCCTGATTCCTTGAGAATTTTACGTACACCGTATGATGAAAATCAAGCAACACGGATACTCCTTAGTGACTCCTTGATAAGTCAAAAAGACTCAATTTCCATAAAAGGGGAGGGTAAGTTGGAGATTAATTTTAGAGGTGGTCTGCCTATCCACTACGGAGATAGACGTAAAGATTACATTGGGAGAACGATAAAAATCAGTCCTTCAAACTTCATCAGGTGTAATGGCAAACCGATTCTTACAGATACCGTCCTTTTCTGGATTGATGGCATGAAGAGTATCATGGTGTTTGCATGGTCAAAAAAGGTGCCTGATGGCATATAAATAAGCAGAGGAACGAATAAACAATGAAGAAACTTGTAAAATCATGCAGTTCTACGGCAACGGTGGCGACGGCCACCTTGCTGATGTCATCGTGCGCCACCATCGTGTCAGGTGGGGCACCGAGTATAACCATCAACGGCAACGTGCCAGAGCCAGTGATGATTACTACGGAAGAGCAAAGTTATGGAGGCCTGACCCTTCCTGCCGTGGTGAAAGTGAAACGTCATCATTTGGACGGACAGCGCATCCAGATAAGGTCTGACAATTATAGGTATGACGACATCGTTCTGAAGAAGACCGTCAACGGATGGGCCTTTGGTAACATCCTTATAGGCGGTCTCATCGGCTGGGGCATTGACCTCGGCACGAACTGCGTCAGCAAGCCGGCGCAGACGGAATTCACCATCACCCCGCTGCCAAAGAAAAACGCCGAGAGCACAGAGGGCACAGAGAAGTAATGATGAAAAAACGATGAGTCCATAAAGAAAGATTGCAAATCATTTTGCGTTGTGACAAATAATATGTAATTTTGCACCACTTGAGCAACCAGCTTTCTTGAAAATCTTCACGAATTAACCACTCAACAAGAAAAGCGCAAGAAAAGACGGCTGCCTGCTCACGCATCCAATACGGAGGCGTGGGCTTTGGCCGTATCAACGTCTTGCGTGAGGTTTGTGGTTAAACCTGTGAAGAATGTTGAGACATCCAAGTTAACCCCACATCTCCGTTTTTTTCAGAATCATCCATTTGTTTAATTTGATAAAAACGGAAATATGAATATAAACGACAGCGAGGAGCTCCTCGCGCTCATCAACCGCCTGCTTGAGCAGCTGCACCAGACAGGCCCGAAGAACCTTGGTGTCAGAATCCAGATTGTGTTGGAGCCGGAGGCTTACCCCGCCCCTAACCCCGCCCCTCAGAGGGGTGGGGAACAAGAGGAGCGGATACGGCAGAGTATTGCGCTGTTGATGGCAGAGCGACTGGGCGGCGGGCCGCTGTTCTGCCAACAAAGCCACTGGCAGGCGGTATACCGCATACTGGTGGACAAGGGCTACTGCCGCGACTCCGACTTCGACGGATTCGACACCTTCATCCGGCGGGTAATGCCTGACGAGGTGAACAAACCGTATAAGAAGGACTCGGTGAGGAACATCAACAAGACGAGTTTCAATAAGCCGTTCGACAGGTGGAAATACGATCCGGATGACTATGGCACTCGTAAACCGTTTGAGAGAATGGAGTCTATTGCGTTTCAAGGAAATTTTAGAGGGAAACGGGCTGTAATATGAAAAAAGTGCCAAAAAGTTTGGAAGTTAAGGAATTTATTCTTATCTTTGCAACGTCAATCTGTTAGATTGGCTATCCGGGTGATATTCCCGCGAGGGAGCAAGACTGAACCGACACTACTCCAATTTTATTAAAGGACCACCCCAAGGGGCGGTCTTTTATTTGTAATATAGTTTGGTGAACGTGGCCACGAAGTTCCTGTCTTCAAGGGTCTTGCGAGTTACAGACATCACCTTGTTACCTCGGAAGATAAGTACTTGAACGGCCGACGGATTGCGTTCAAAGTACTTCTTGATACTACGTGCCAGTGCCGTCGCCTGATAGTCGGTTGTCATATTCAAAAGTACGTGGTTAGTCTGCCCGATTGACTCCATCAGCCTATTCAGCACAGATGCCTTCCCTTGAATGGTTTTCAAGTCATATAGCCTATAGATACCTTTGCGCACAAAAATGAAGTCAGCTGTACGTATGCCTTTCGGATTAGGCAGGATATACACTCTGTAACCATGAGTGACAGCTCTTCTTGCAGCAGAGATAAGCGCATCGTAATCGTCGTCTTGTTCGCTGAGGGCAGAGAAGATTTCAGTTTCGTTGATGACAGGATGAAATTCTCCGCGCTGACATATCTGCTCCAGTTTATGCGAGAAGTCAATACCTGTCAATGTCTGTAGCATTGCCAGTTCCTGTGCTATGTCGTTTTGTATTTCGTCCATCGGATAAAAGACATTCTAGTATTATGGCTGCAAAGGTACGAATAAGTGAGCGAAAAGCAAAAGGAAACGCCTTTTTTCTTTTGCTTTTCCGAACGGAAGTACTTTCGATGCAGTCAAAGTCCGAATTAGTGAGCAGAATACCAAATATTTCCCTCACGTTTTCCCCCGCATTTTCCCTTTTCCCCCACGCTTTCTCCCGATAGAGTTTTACTTGCAAAGCCCTTGAATATTTTGTAACTTTGTATGCAAATTCTGACTACCTATGAAGAAGAAAGAGAAATCTGAAGAGAAGAAGGAGCATAAGAAGCCGTGGCGGGAGTACACGGCCACGGTTGAGGACATCCAGAACTTCCTGATGGACCGGGTGCTGCTCAGGCACAACGTGATAACGGGGCGAGCGTCAGAAGGGGACGGTTCTCTGATCATTTTCGGAAGACCGTCGCCGCGACGATGTTTGTTCGCTAATTCTGTCCAATCCATATCATTCAGTTTTAAAAGTGACCAAAGAACCGTTCCCGCGATTCTATCGTCTATCCATCCGTCTAACCGTCTCATACGCGCACGCGCTTTTTCGATATGATTTATGACTATTTTTGTTTGCAATTGAAAAAAAATGCGTACCTTTGCCGTCAGTATAGAAACCTAAAGTAAAAAAGACTACGATATGAAAAGACTTCTGACAACTCTTTTGCTGGTCTGCGCCGTGATGACGGCGGCAGACGTGGCGGCGCAGCCGCTGTTGAGAACCCATGTGGAGACGGGCGACGTTGAGGGCATTGCCGACGGGACGCTCGCCGTGTATAAGGCCATTCCCTACGCTGCACCGCCCGTCGGCGACCTGCGCTGGCGCGAGCCGCAGCCCGCCAAGGCGTGGGAGGGCGTGAGGTTGTGCGACAAGTTCGGTCCGCTGCCCCCGCAGCCCACACGGCCCGGTCGCACGGCCGACATGATGAGCGAGGACTGCCTCTACTTGGGCATTGCCACACCCGCCAGGAGCACCGCCGACCGGCTGCCCGTAATGGTGTGGATTCACGGTGGCGGCTTCCAGACCGAATGGTACGGCGGCGACCTGTGGAAACACCTCGCCCAGCGCGGCGTGGTCATCGTCAGCGTGGAGTACCGCACGGGAGCCCTCGGCTTCATGGCGCACCCCGAGCTGACCAAGGAGTCGAAGAACGGCCACTCCGGCAACTACGGTCTGCTCGACCAGATTTTCGCCCTTCAGTGGGTGCAGCGCAACATCAGCAACTTCGGCGGCGACCCGACGTGCGTCACCATCTTCGGCGAGTCGGCGGGTGCCATCAGCTGCAGCATGCTCTGTGCCTCACCCTTAGCCAAGGGACTCTTCCACCGCTGCATCAGTCAGAGCGGCGGCTCGTTTGCCCCGTGGAGCGACCAGCCCCGCAGCCTGGGGCTGGATGCCTCGCAGAAGGGTGCCGAGCTGCAGGGAATAAACTTCCAGAAGCACCTGAAGAAAAAGAACCTAAAGCAGATGCGCAAGATGGACGCGATGTCGCTCTGTGGCAATGACGTGGGCTTCGGCGGCTTCTGGCCCTGCGTCGACGGCTACGTCATCTGCGACGACCAGTACCGCCTCTACGAGCGCGGCGAGTATAACGACGTGCCCGTCATCGTGATGACCAACTCTGACGAGGGTGCCCTCTTCTCGCCGGCCAACATCAAGGCCGAGAACTACCAGAAGCAGGTGCGCCAGATCTTCGGCTCCTGGGCCGACGAGGCCCTGAAGGTCTACCCCGGCAGTACCGACGACGAGGCCTGGCATGGCAATGGCGACGCCTTCCGCGACATGGGCTTCGCCTGGCCGTCGTTCGCCTGGGTCAGCCTGCAGGCCAAGACGGGCCGCAGCGGGGCCTACGCCGCCTACCTGGCCCAGCCCTCGACGCGCAGTTTCTCTAATGACCGCCGTCGCAAGGGTGTGGCCCATGCCGACGACATCCTCTACCTGAACGGCGAGTTCCTGACGCAGCCGGAGAAGTATCCCGCTGAGTCGGCGGTTGCCGAGATCATGCAGCAGTACTGGGTGAACTTCGCCAAGACGGGCAACCCCAACGCGAAGGGACTGCCTTACTGGCCGACGTTCGACGACTCGAAGCCCACGACGATGCAGTTCTCGAACGGTGCCTCGCTCATCATGCGCCCCAACCGCGAGCAGGTGGACTTCGTAGACCGCTACTACAAGGCGAAGCGCGAAGAAACTGAGAAAATGAGGAATGAGGAATGAGAAATGAGGAATGAGGAATGAGAAATGAGGAATGAGAAATGAGAAATGAGGAATGAGAAATGAGGAAGCGACTATTCATTACAATATGCTATCTGTCGTTCTGTGCGGTGCTTTTGGCACAGACGGACGATAACACCGAACGGCTGTGGTACGACCAGCCGGCGAAGATATGGCTCGAGGCACTGCCCATCGGCAACGGCCGCTTGGGCGGTATGGTCTATGGCGGCACGCAGGTAGATGAGATTCAGCTGAACGAGGACTCGTTCTGGAGCGGCGGACCGCACAATAATAACAGTTCGGCGTCGGCCAAGTATCTGGAGCAGGTGCGCAACCTCATCTTCAGCGGCAAGGAGCAGGAGGCCGAGAACCTCATCAACCAGCAGTTTGTCAAGGGGCCGCACGGCATGAAATACCTGACGCTGGGCAGTCTGAAGCTGACACACTCGGGCATCAAGACGGCCGGCGTGAAAAACTACGAGCGCGAGCTGGACCTCAGGACGGCCCTCTCGACGGTGACCTTCGACTATGACGGCCACCACTACCGCCGCACCACTTTCGCCTCGATGCCCGACAGCATCATCGTCATGCGCTTGGAGGCCGACACACTCTCGACGTTCACGATGCGCCACTCCTGCACCTTCTCTACGTCGTACTCAAAGACCGCCGACTGCGCCATTGCCACCATCAGCGGCGTCGACCATGAGGGCATTGCCGCGAAGCTGAAGGCCACGCTGCGCTACCATGTGGAGAGCGACGGCGAGGTGACCTACGGTGCCAGCGGTGCCGTGACGGTGAAGAACTACACCGTGGCCACCGTCTATATCTCGGCAGCCACCAACTACGTCAGCTACAAGGATGTCAGCGGCAAGGCGTCGGCCAAGAGCCTGTCGTGGCTCAACAGTGCCCGTCAGCACGACTACGACGAGCTGTTGAGCCGTCACATAGAGGCCTATCAGCAGCAGTACAACCGCGTGCATCTCAACCTGCCCTCGACGGCTGCCAACAGCAAGCTGACGACGGTGAAGCGACTGGAGAAGTTCGCAGGCAGCAGCGACTGGGGCATGGTGGCCCTGCTGTTCAACTACGGGCGCTACCTGCTCATCTCGTCGAGTCAGCCCGGCGGTCAGCCCGCCAACCTGCAAGGACTGTGGAACGACAAGCGCGATGCCCCGTGGGACTCGAAGTACACCATCAACATCAACGCCGAGATGAACTACTGGCCGTCGGAGGTATGCAACCTGGCGGAGACCAACGAGCCGTTCTTCCAGATGATTCGCGACCTGAGCGAGACGGGAGCCAGGACCGCCAAGACAATGTATAACTGCGGCGGCTGGATGGCCCACCACAACACCGACCTCTGGCGCGTGGCCGGACCGGTCGACGGCGCTTTTTGGGGCATGTACCCCAACGGCGGCGCGTGGCTGGCCACCCACCTGTGGCAGCACTACCTCTATACGGGCGACACGGAATTCCTGCGAGAGTGGTACCCCGTCATCAAGGGTACCGCCGACTTCTACCTCGACTATATGGTGCCACATCCCGGCTACAACAACTGGCTGGTCGTCGTGCCGTCGGTCAGTCCCGAGCAGGGGCCGGCCGGTAAGTCGACGCCCATCACCGCCGGTTGTACGATGGACAACCAGATTGTGTTCGATGCGCTGTCGAACACGCTGCGGGCCGCCCGTATCCTTGGCGAGGACGCTGACTACCAGAAGAAGCTCGAGGAAACACTCGAGCAACTGCCCCCGATGCAGATAGGCAGCCGCAAGCAGCTGCAGGAGTGGCTCATCGATGCCGACGGCAGCGACCGCCAGCACCGCCACATCTCGCACCTCTACGGCCTGTTCCCCTCGAACCAGATATCGCCCTACAGCCACAACGAACTGTTTGCCGCTGCCAAGCAGACGCTCACCGACCGCGGCGACGAGGCCACGGGCTGGAGCCTCGGCTGGAAGATCTGCTTCTGGGCCCGTATGCTCGACGGCACCCACGCCCTGACCATCCTGAAGAACATGCTGCGCCTGCTGCCGTCGGAGGATGCCACGGGGCAGTACCCCAACGGCCGCACGTTCCCCAACCTGTTCGACGCCCATCCGCCGTTCCAGATTGACGGTAACTTCGGCGCCACGGCGGGCATCGCCGAGATACTGCTGCAGAGCCACGACGGTGCCGTCCACCTGCTGCCCGCCCTGCCGTCGGTATGGCGACAGGGCAGCGTCAGCGGTCTGCGGGCACGTGGCGGTTTTGAGGTGGACGAGGCTTGGAGCGAAGGGAAACTTCGCTCCGCTGTGGTGCGGTCGACTGTTGGCGGCGTGCTGCGCCTGCGTTCCTACGTTGAGCTGGAGGGCGACGGGCTGCAGCCTGCCGAGGGCGACTGTCCCAATCCGCTCTACGCCCCTGCCGACGTGAAGGAGCCGCTGCTGGCCAAGTCGCTCACGGCGAAGCCGAAGCTCGGCGTGAAAAAGGTCTATGAGTACGACCTGCCGACCGTTGCCGGCGGTGAGTACCGCGTATATAGAAAAGGCATTGATACGTCTGTGCCGTCTATACAGATGCTCGGCGATAAGACTGACGCAGGCACCTTTTCGCTCAGCGGCGTCAAGTACGAAAAAACTCCCGTTGGCAAGGGCGTTTACATTGCCAACGGGAAGAAGGTGGTTGTCAGGTAGAGCGGCTTACCGGATGACGGTCTTCCGGCCGTCAATGATATAAAGGCCACGTTTCAGCTGTTCTGCCGATAACTTCCTGCCGGTAAGGTCATAAACGGCTGTCGGGCGACGGGTGTCGCTTGACAGCCGTTCGTTGATGCCCGTAGGGACGAAAGAGGAAGCCTGGATGTTGATTGAACCTAACACGAAGTCGGCATTGCGCGCAGCATCGGTGTAGAAGACGATGACGTAGTCGCCCGTCTCGGCGATGTCGAACTCGAATGTCTGCTGCTGGACACCGGAGAACTTGTTGCCCGTGTTGTTACCGATGTTGACGGTGGGCAGATAAGTCTGCGATGCCATTTCCTGTCCGTCAAGGTTCTCGATGGCGAGGGTTACAGGCGAGAATTCAGGCCGGTTCCAGTTACACACCTTGTACTTGATGACATAATGGCCTGCGTGCAAGGTCAGTGCAGAGCGGCCAGCCTTGACGCCGAACTTAGCCCAGGCAGCTTTCTCTTTAGACGTGGCGTTCTGGACGAGCAGACCATATTCGAAGGCCTTGGTGCTGTTGGTGAAATGCAGGATGCGGGGACCGTCGGTGTACGGGAGACCGCCGCCGGCACGCTTTGCCGAGCCGTTGCACACGTACCAGTTCTGGGGCACTGCACCCTCAACTCTGTTGTTCTGGAACAGGTTGTAGGAGAGTTGTGTCGTGGCGTAGTTGACCAGACACGAGGCGGTAGTGGTCTTGCCCTTGTCGTCGGTCACCTCTACGCGCAGGTTGTGTTTTCCCGAGGCGGGAGCTGTCAGCGTAATCTCGTAGGGGGAGGCTTTCAGTGAGTCGATGAACTTCTTGCCGTCGTAGAAATCCACCCTCACGACTTTGGCGTTGGTGGCTTTGGCAGTGGCCTTGACGGTGATGTCGGGGAACTGGACTTCGCCCTGAGGTGCCAGACAGAGGTGTGTGGTCTCGCCAGCCGGCTGTGTGATGCGTGCCGTAGGCATGTTCAGTGAGAAGCGCTTGCAGAAGTTCCAGATGAGGTGGCGGTTCAGGTCCATGGGCCAGTGGCCGCCGTTGTTATAGGAGTAGAGCCACACCTCGCCGCCGTTAGCCCCGCCTGTCCATTTCTCAAGGTCGCCATTGTACCAGCTGCTGCTGATGGGCTTGTAGCCCGTCGTCTTGCTGTAGGTGGTGTGCTTGTCGTGCTTGGCGTAGTTTTGTATATAGTCATGTATGCCATACTGCTCGTAACCGAAGACATCGTCGCCGTAGGCTATGCACTCTAACAGGTTGACGGGCTTCTTGCAGTTATTCCAGGGCTGCTCGGAGAACTGTATGCCGCTTGTCGGTGCGAAGGCCGCAATCCTAGTCTGCATGGCACCGATGCAATGGTGGATGAGCATCGAGCCCATGGAGAATCCCGACCAGTAGACGCGCTCCTTGTCGATGTCATAGCGTGTGGCCATCTCGTCGATGGTCTTGATGACGAAGTTCTGGTCTTTCGTGCCGCCGATGTCCCACGTGTTGCCGTCGCTGCGCAGGTAGGCGATGACGAACTTTGCCGTGTCGATCATCTCGTACATCTTGTCAGAGCCATACTGGTATTCCGGGTCCTGGTTCATACCGTGGGTGACGATGAAGAGCGGCGACTTGGCGGGGAACTTGGTTGGTGTGAAGACGACCATGTTCCTCTGTTTGCCGTTCACGTTAATGTCAATCGACTGTTTCTTGTAGGCAGAAACCTGCGATGCCGAGAGAATGGTTAGAAAAGATAACAGTAATAAACGTCTCATAATGAATAATTTAGATTTTCATTGCCAAACGGTTATAACTGGTATTCAAGCATCACCATAGAGTAGGGCTGAAGGTCGATGTCGAACTTCTTCTTGGCCTTGATGGTCTCCGTCTGCGGGGCGATGGGCTGCTTGTCGAAGTTGTTCTCGTCGTCGGGCTTACCGGTGAGCAACGTCTTCTTGGCGGTCTTCTTCAGTCCGAAGCGGCTCAGGTTGACGTTGGCCTTCTTGGCCTGGTCGCCGGCGTTGACGAGCTTCACAAACAGCTTGCGCGTCTTCACGTTCAGGATGACCGACTGTCCGTAGTGTACGTCCTGCTGGGGCTGCTGTATGCCGGTAGCGTCACCCTCGAAGCTGACGCAGTCGCCGTAGTAGTACTGTCCGGCCGACTGTCCGAACATCTGCTGCACGTAGTAGCTGCAGGTCAGGAACGGGCGCTCGTTGTCGAAGTAGATGAGGTCGGGGTTCCAGTTGGTGGCGTTCTTGCGGGCGAAGAGCGGGGCATACGAGGTCATGCAGACCACGTCGCCGTTGCGCTCGACGTGCAGCAGGTACAGACCCTCGGCCAGTGCGTCGATAAGCTTCTTGTCCTTGGCGGCATACTCACCCAGATAGACCTTCGTCTTGCGGTCGCGGGGGTACTTGTCATACTGGCGGCTCGAGAGGAAGTACTTGTTCTGCTCGTAGTAGTGCTCGTCGATGATGGGCATGCCCAGTTCCTCGGCCAGCTTCCAGCCGTTCTCGAAGTCGGGATTCTCGGGGTGTGAGCCGGGGCCGGCGGTGCCCACGATGATAATCTCGGGATGGGCCTTCCTCACGCGTTCATATATGTACTTGAAGCGCTCGGCAAACTCCGGCGAGATCTTCTCCTCGTTGCCCAGACCCAGGTACTTCAGTCCGAAGGGCTTCGGATGGCCGGCGTCGGCACGCATCTTGGCCCATTTGTTGGTGGCGGGGTCGCCGTTGGCCCACTCAATGAGGTCGATGGCCTCGCTGACCCACTCGTCCATCTCGCTCATGGGGACGACGTCCTGAGCCTGTGTGGGCCACATGTTCCAGCCGCCGTTCGTACCCTGACACGAGACGCCGCAGGGCAGGATGGGCAGCGGCTCCATACCGAGGTCCTCGCAGAACTGGAAGTACTCATAGTAGCCCAGCCCCATCGACTGGTGGTAGCCCCATGTGTTCTTCAGCCCGCGGCGCTGCTCCTTCGGACCGATGGTGGTCTTCCAGCGGTAGGTGTCCCAGAATCCGTCGCCGCCACCGTGAACCACGCAGCCGCCGGGGAAGCGCATGAACTTCGGCTGAAGGTCGGCCAGTGCCTGGGCCAGGTCCTTGCGCAGACCGTGACCTTTATACGTATCCTCGGGCATCAGCGAGAACTGGTCGACGTCGAGGTCGCCGACGGTCAGCACGAGAATCTGGAGGTTGGCGTTCTTGCAGTCCTCAGTGGGCGTGAGCACGGCCTCGTACTTCTGCCACGAGGTGCTGCTCACGTCGAAGGTGGTCTCAGCCAGTGCCTTCGGCTCAGCGCCCCAGCCCTGTCCGGGCTTGGCCAGCACCACGCGCACCTGCTTGGCGCCGCCGATGTTGCGCATGAAGACCGAGAAGTCGTACTTCGCATTGGCCTTCACCGAGATGCCGTCGAAACCGTCGTTCTGCAGTCCGTAGCCCTTCCAGCCCTTATAGTCGTGGAACTCTCTGGTGCGCTCGGTGTGCAGTCGCATGTAGGTGGGGTTGTTGGCGTTCAGCGGGTTGTCCATCCTTACCTGCATCGTACCCAGCGAGTGGCCGGGGCGCACCTGTCGCCACGCCGTGCCGGGTCCCCAGCCGTCGCGTTCTCCGGGGTTGTACTCAAACGAGCCATTCTGCAGCAGTTCGGCGTAGAGACCGCCGTCGGCACTGCTCGAGATGTCCTCGAAGAAGATACCGATAAGTTCGTCACTGATGGCCTTGCCGCCCTTCGGGGCCGACATGGGCTTCTGGGCGTTGAGGCCCAGGGTGGCTGCCGCAAGCAGGGCAGCGAGCATTGTACGTCTATTCATTTTGTTTCTTTTTGGTTAGAATTTGTGCAAAATTACGAAATAATTCTCAATTATCAATTCTCAATTGTCAATTATTTCTTATCTTTGCACTGTTTTTTAAAACTTTTGAGATGAAAAGAGTCTTATTATCAGCATTCGTGGCTGTCTGCACGCTCCAGTTGGCGGCACAGCCCCAAGGAGGATTCGGCGGCTTTGGAGGTTTCCAACAGCAGGCCAAGTTAGAAACTTCGCAAGAGTGGAAGGACGTCAACTACGCCGGCGACGACAAGGCGTTCCATACCTGCGACATCTACCTGCCCAAACAGGAGAAGGCCAGCTATCCCGTGGTCATCCACATCTACGGCAGTGCCTGGTTCAACAACAACGGCAAGGGCGCGGCCGACCTGGGCACCATCGTCAGCGCTCTGCTCAAGGCTGGCTACGCCGTCGTCTGCCCCAACCACCGCTCCAGCATGGACGCCAAGTGGCCGGCTCAGATTCACGACATCCGTGCCGTCATCCGCTTCGTGCGCGGCGAGGCAGCAAAGTATAAGTTCGACACGTCGTTCATCGCCACCAGCGGCTTCTCCTCCGGCGGCCATCTCTCCTCGGTTGCTGCCACCACCAGCGGCGTGAAGCAGACCAAGGTGGGCACCGTCGACATCGACCTCGAGGGCAACGTCGGCAACTACCTCAGCCAGCCCTCTACCGTCAATGCCGCCTGCGACTGGTCGGGCCCCGTCGACCTGACGGCCATGGACTGCGGCGAAGGCATGAAGATGGGCGAGAACAGCCCCGAGGACGTGCTCCTCAACTCGAAGCTCTCGAAGGAGCCCGACAAGTACAAGAGCCTGAGTGCCACCTACTACGTCAACAAGAACAACCCGCCCATCATCATCTTCCACGGCGAGAAGGACAACGTCGTGCCCTGCTGTCAGGGTAAGATGTTCTTCGAGAAGCTGCAGGATGCCGGCGTCAAGACCGAGGCCACATTCGTGCCCGAGGGCGGTCACGGCATGGGCATGTACTCCGAGGAGAACCTCCAGAAGATGGTCCGCTTCCTCAACGCCGCCCGGTCCGGTGGCTCGTCTGCCGGCGAGCAAAAGCAGAAAGTCGTCGAGGACGGTGGCACAGGCCCCTCGAAGGCCATCATGAAGGAGGAAGCCTCGCTGCCCGCCCACACCGTCTTCGTGCCGCAGGACCTCTCGAAGTTCGGCAAGAAGAACCCGCTGCCCGTCCTCGTCTGGGGCAACGGCGCCTGCACCAACTCACCCTGGGAGCACTACAAGTTCCTCAACGAGATAGCCTCCTACGGCTTCATCGTCCTCGCCACCGGCTACATCCCCATGGAGGAGCAGCCCTTCCGCGGCCCGATGTCGACCACCCAGCAGCAGATAGAGTCCATCGACTGGGCCTTCGCCCAGAACGCCGACCCCAAGTCACCTTATTATAATAAGATCGACGTGAAGAACATCTGCGTCGCCGGCATGTCGTGCGGCGGACTCCAGACACTCTTCAACTGCGCCGACCCGCGCATCTCGCTGCTGATGATCTGCAACAGCGGACTCTTCAACCAGCAGAATGCCAATCAGGCCGTCGGCGGTATGCCCATGCCCCCGAAGGAGAAGCTCAACGAGATTCACACCCCCATCATGTACCTGCTCGGCGGCGAGACCGACATTGCCTACGGCAACGGTATGGACGACTTCCGTCGCATCAGCCATGTGCCCGCCTGCGCCGCCAACTTCCCCGTAGGCCACGGCGGCACCTACCGCGAGCCTCACGGCGGCGAGTTCACCGTCGTAGCCCTCGCCTGGCTCCAGTGGCAGCTGAAGGGCGACAAGAAGGCCGCCAAGATGTTCGTCGGCAACGACTGCGACCTCTCGAAGCGCAAGGACTGGACCATCGAGAAGAACGCCAAGTTCAGCACACTGAAGTAACGCCGCAAAGTTAAATTCCCATAAAGTTTCAACTTTCGCAAGCTCTGCTTGCTGGGAGTTAATAGGAGTTAGCGAGCTTTGC
>CAMHIS010000017.1 GCA_946185285.1 uncultured Prevotellaceae bacterium | reverse complement strand
ACGCTGGCCTGGGCAATGAGGAGGTCGGTCTTCTCGTAGTTGTAGTTAAGCATACCCGACTTGGCAGCGTTCAGACCGCCGCCGCCCATGCCACGGCCGCCACCGAAGCCACGGCCGCCACCGCCGCCGAAGCCCATGTCGTTGGTATTGTTGGCATTGGCCATACCCATCAGACGGTGGTCGCCGCGCATCATCATACCGAACAGACGGCCGGCATAGCGCTTCTCAGTACCCGCTGCCAGGTCGGCATTGGCCATCGTACCGCGGTTCATGCCGGCACGCAGTCCGAAGTCGAGCACCGTCTGCTCGTTACCGTCGTCGATACCTGTGATACGGGCCAGGTCGCTCTTCTCATCGTAAGCACGGATACGCTCGATGATGCTGGTAGGCAGGTTCTTCAGTGCTGTCTGGGCATCGCCGAACTCCTTGTTGTCGACCTTGATCTTCGTAACCTGCTTACCGTTAATCTTGATGTTACCATTGTCGTCGACTTCGGCACCTGGCAGGCGCTTCACCAGTTCCTCGACTACGGAACCTTCCGGCGTGCGGTAGGCATCGGCATTATATATTAAGGTGTCGCCCTTCGACTGCACCTTGGCCACATGGGCCGTAGCCGTGACGCCCTTCAGCATGATGGCGTCGGGAGCCAGGGAGATGGTTCCCAGCGACTGGGCCTTGCCATCGCTAACGGTGACACGCTTCGTGTAGGTCTTGAAGCCAACGTAAGTGACGCGGACAATGTAGCTGCCGTCCTTCGGGGCAGTCATCTTAAACTGGCCGTCCATATTGGTGACGGCGTTGGTAACCAACGAAGAGTCGGCCTTCAACAGGGCGACTGTAGCCTGAATGACGGCCTCCTTGGTGTCTTGTTCAACAACTTTTCCGCTAATGGTGCGCTGTGCCAGCGCGTTTGTGGTTGTCGTCAGTGCGACGAGCATGAATAGTAGAAATTTTTTCATAAAAATATTACATTTACTCATTTCTGACGTTATGGGAAAAGAAAAGTTTAATGAACTGAAACGTTTTTCAATTATTTTTTTTAATTTTGCCGCCGTTATGGAAAAGCAGAAGGTTATCATATCAACTAAACTGGAGACTTCAGTAGCCACGGCGGTCGGAGAGTGTGAGCGCGACCGTACATTTATATTAGTAGACGAAACGACAGAACGGCTCTGTCTGCCATTGGTGGCTGGCTTCGACTGCCTGCGCGACGCAGAGATCATCACCATCGGGGCCACCGACCAGAACAAGACGCTCGACTCGCTCAGCCACGTGTGGACATGCCTGCAGCAGGGCGGTGCCACCCGCCACTCACTGATGGTGAACCTCGGCGGCGGCATGGTGACCGACCTCGGCGGCTTCGCGGCCTCGACGTTCAAGCGCGGACTCAACTACATCAACATTCCCACGACGCTGCTCGCTATGGTCGACGCTTCGGTGGGCGGCAAGACGGGCATCAACTTCGGTGGACTGAAGAATGAAATCGGCGTCTTCAGCACGGCCAAGAGCGTCATCCTCGACACCACATTCCTTAGGACATTAGACCATGAGAACATCCTCTCGGGCTACGCCGAGATGCTGAAACACGGGCTGATAGAGGAGAAAGGAGAGATGTGGGCAGAGCTGCTGACGTTCGACCTCGACGTCATCGACTACTACCAACTGAGCCGGATGTTAGCCGACTCGGTGAAAGTGAAGGAGCGCATCGTCGAGGAAGACCCGACGGAGCGCGGACTGCGCAAGGCCCTCAACCTCGGCCACACCGTCGGCCACGCCTTCGAATCGTTTGCCATGAACCCCAAACAGTCCAAATCGCCCATCGCCCCCATCCTCCACGGCTATGCCGTTGCCTACGGCCTCGTCTGCGAACTTTACCTCAGCAGCGTCAAGACAGGCTTCCCTGTAGAAAAGATGCGACAGACGGTGCGCTTCATCAACGAGCACTACGGACGGCTGGCCATCACCTGCAACGACTACCCCACCCTGCTCGAACTGATGACCCACGACAAGAAAAACCTGGGCAGCGACATCAACTTCACCCTGCTCGGCAACATCGGCGACATTCGCATTAACCAGACGGCCACGAAGCAGGAAATAGAAGAAGCACTCGACTTCTACCGCGAAGGGGCGTGAACGTCACTGTCCGAGAGTGAACCTGACATGCATGGCACGGTGAAGGATGTAAATGACGACAGCCTCTATCAGATAGGCAATGAGGTAGCTGTACCAAAGCAGCCCGGGCTGCCATCGCGCCATCACCCACAACACGGGAATAACCGTCAGTGAGAGGATCAAGGAGATAAAGAGGGCCATCTTGTGATAGCCGTAGAGCTTGTAGACTACCATCAGCGTGTAGATGTAGCAGAAGGGGATGAAACTGAAGGAGAAGATGTACAGGGCGTGCACACCTTCGGCAACCATATCCTCCTCGTCGGCACCAAAGAACCGGGTGATGGCCTCGGGCGCTATCCAGATGGTGGCACAGGTTATCAGCATCGCAATCGTAATGAACCGGAACGACTTGGTGATGACAAGCCGGAAGGCGCCTTCATCCCCCTTACCCACCTGGATGGCACCGAGCGACTGGATGGTACGGCAAGTGCCGGAGAGGAAGAGATTGTAGATATAGAGGATGTTCATACAGACGGAGAAGGCAAAGATTCCCGTTCGCCCCAAGGAGGAGAGTACAATGCTGTTGGCACTGTAGAGGAGCGCGGTGAGGCTGATGGAAGCCAGGGCCAAAGGGGTGCCCTGGGACGCAATCTGCTTTAGAGCAGAACACATCTTTTCACTTCCCATGTACAGCCGCAGACGGTGACTGGGATATCGGAAATGCCAGCACATAAAGGCGATGCCGACGATGCGACCGACGACCGTGGCCAACGACGAGCCTTCGACACCCCACCCGAGCCACATGATGAACGCGATGTCGAGACAGAGATTGACGGCATTGTCGATGAGGATGGCAATGGAGACCAGTCGCGGACTGCCGTCCACGCCAACCATCGTGGCCAGAGCCCACGACAGCATATAAGTCGGTGCGCCGAGCAGCAACGGATAGAGATAGTCGCGCGTAGCCCCGAAGAGTTGCTCGCTGTTGCACAGCCAGCCCGTGATGGTGTCGGTAAAGAACAGGCCGCAGACCGTCTCCAACAAGCCAAAGGCCAGACAGCCGACGGTGGAGAGGGTGAAGATGTAGGCAGCACGGTCAAAGTCCTTCTTGCCGAGTTCCATGCCCACGAGCATGCCTGCTCCCGTTGAGAGCAGCATGCTGACGGTGAACATGAACTGTGTGATGGGCTTGGAGAGGTTGATGGCGCTGACGCCGTCCTCGCCGATGAGGTTGCCCACAATGATGGAGTCCACCACGTTGCCAAGGCACGCCGAGAGGGCTACCAGAATGGACGACCAGAGGAAGCGGTAGAACTCCGTATTGAATGTTTTATCTGACGATTTCACTATCTGACATATTTTAATCAAAGAAGCCGAAGCCGCCGATGGCGGTCAGCATGCGCTCGACGTAGTCCCAGGAGGTGGGGCTCCAGGCAAAGCCAAGGCGGTAGAGCACCTGCGTGGTGTAGTCGTTGTCGCGCTGCACGTCGGCAGTCTTCTGGCCGTGTGCCATGTCCTGGTAGGCCAGCAGAGCCGCCATCTGCTTGGCTTTCTGCGGGTCCTGACCGGCCTCGTCCATCGCCTGCTGGAACTCCTCCTGCTCCACGAAGCGGATGCCACCCGTAATGCTGGCCAAGCCTGAGAGCACATCGCCGAGGAACTGTCCGTGGATGTTGTAAGGATGGAATACGACACACTCCTTCGGGGTGGTGGTCAGCAGCACGATGGCGCGGGCCACCTCGTTGATGGGCGAGAACTCCACACGCTTGTTGCGCATGGCATACGGACAGCAGCCAAGCATATTATAGATGCGGATGCGCCCCATGAACGAATTAGTCGAGAAATTGGCCTGGAACTCGCCGTCGGTGGAGCGGGCGGCGAGATTACCCACACGCATAATCTTCGCATTGAGACCGTGGAGGGCGACAGCATAGAGGATGAGGCGCTCGGCCATATACTTCGAGTAGACGTACTGGTTGCCCAAGTACTGCCCGATGTAGAGACGCTGCTCGGAAAAGACGTCGTCCTTGATTTCGCCTGCCCAGATACCACGGGTACTGGCGGTGGAGATGTGGATGAGCTGGGCACCGGTCTTGATACAGAAATCGACACAGCGCTGGGCACCGCCGATATTCACGTCCTCAATCTCCGTTCCTTCCGAGAAGTGCTTGACGACGGCGGCACAGTTGAAGACGGTCTCGATGGGTAAACCATCGAGCACACTGACAAGGTCAGCGGTGACGTCGCCAAGGACGACGTGCAGCCGCTGGCCGAACAGTTCCTTGAAGGACTTCGAGAAATAGTAGAACAACAGGGTGCGCAGGCGGCTCTCGGCCTTCTCCTGGGTCTTGCCGCGGACGAGGCAGTAGATATTGTCGGCATCAGAGTCGATAAGCTCGCGCAGGATGTGGATTCCCAAGTAGCCCGTAGCACCGGTAATCAACACGTTGCCAATCTTCTGACGTTCACCTGCACGGAAGAAGCCCAGAGTATTGCGCTGCAGGAGGTTGTTGATGGCGGTGTAGTCGAAGGAGGTGACGGGGTCGGGAGCACCCGACGATGAACCGTCGGGAACGGCAGTACCGGTGACAAGGGCGGCGAGCTTGCGGGGTGTCGGGTTGGCGAAGACCTCACCATAGGAGACGTGGAGTCCGGCCTTGTCGGCCTCGATGATGACACGGGTGACGACAAGCGACGTACCGCCCAGCTCGAAGAAATTGTCGGTAGCTCCTACCCTATCCAGCTGAAGGATGCTAGCGAAGATGTCGCAGAAGGCACGCTCGGTGTCGTTCTGCGGTGCCTCGTAGTCGCCACTGATGGCCAACTGCGGTTCGGGCAGAGCCTTGACGTCGGTCTTGCCGTTGGGCGTCATCGGCATCTTCTCCAGTTGCAGGTAAGCCGTCGGCACCATATACTGCGTGAGGCTCTTGCTGATCTCCGCCTTCATATCGGCAATGTCGATGGAACGGTCGGCGGTGAAGTAGGCGCAGAGATGCTCCTTGCCAGAAAGCTGACGAATCATAATGACCACATTCTTAACACCCTCCACACGGGCAATGACATTCTCAACCTCGCCGAGTTCGATACGCAGGCCGCGCAGTTTGATCTGGTGGTCCTTGCGGCCCAGGATGAAGACATCGCCGTCGGGTGCCCACTTGGCATAGTCGCCCGACTTGTAGATGCGGGTGCCGTGATAGTCAATGAAGCGTTCACGGGTCATATCGTCAAGGTTGTTATAGCCGCGACCGACACCACGACCGCCAATAAACAGTTCACCCACGACACCGACAGGCAGTTCGTTGCCATCGCTATCGACGACGAACTCCTTGACATTGAGTTGTGGACGACCGACGGTGACACGCTCAGCGTGGGTCAGCTCCTGGATGTTCGACGACACGGTGGTTTCCGTTGGTCCGTAGGTATTCAGGATGCGCGAAGGCGTGAGCTGCTGCATCTGGTGAAGCAGACTCTCGGGGAGTTTCTCACCGCCGAAGCGGATGATAGGCACGGTGCGGATGGCCTCGACAAATTCGTCGCTGTAAATCCACGTCTGCCACTGCGAAGGCGTTGCAGACACGTAGCCGATATGGTGTTCACGGATGAGTGCGGCCATATCGAGCGGATTCTTGGTCTGTTCCTCGTTGGCCAGTACCAGGGTAAGTCCGTTGAACAGCGAGATGGCTATCTCGTGGAGCGAGGCGTCAAACGAGATGGTGGTGACAGCAAGAATGCTCTCGGCGGCATTGGCGACGGCGTAAGCCTCCACATTGGCGGGCAGCGCCGTGGCGTAGTTGCACATACCCTCGTGGCGCAGCATCACACCCTTGGGACGGCCTGTAGAACCACTGGTATAAATAAGGTACGAGAGGTCGTCGGGCGTAATGGAGGGTGCAACATAGTCGCTGCTTACGGAACTGTCAAGCAGTTCCTCAGCCACTTCGGGCGTTATAATCAGTTTGGCACCGCTGTCCTCCAGAATCAGTTTCACGCGGTCCTCGGGATATTCCGGGTCGCAGGGGATATAGGCAGCACCGGCCTTCTGTATACCGAACATCGAGAGGATGAGCCTACTGGTGCGCGGCAACAGCATAGCCACACGGTCGCCCTCATGAACACCACGCTGACGGAGGGCGTTGGCAATGCGGTTGGTGGCCTGGTCAAACTCACGATAGGTGAACTGAGCGTCGCAGGCGATGAGTGCCATACGGTCGGGCTGCGTCCAGGCATGATGCACGATGCTCTCGAAGAACAACTTGAACGGAGCGTCGCCAGTGCCCGTCTGACGGATACGAGCCAGCTGCTCTTCCTGAGCGGCACTGACAATGGACAGCTGGCGCAGTTTGCCGTCAGGCTGCGCCATCATGTGCTCTACGGTGGCGGCAATGCTGTCGGCAAGCCCCTGTGCCGTGGCTGCGGCATAGACGGCATCGTCGTATTGCACCAGAATGCCTCGCGGCTCAATCTTGATGTTGATTTTGAACTTCGGAACATTCAGTTCCAAGAGTTCCTGCCGGATGGGCTGACCGCCAACAGTGTACTGCGACAGCACACCCACCTGATAGGCATAAGAGATGGCAGGATGGAAACCATAGTCGGCGGCGATGCGGGCAAAGGGATAGTCCTCGTGGCGCAGTGTCTCGTCGAAGGTCTCACTTACCTGTTTTAAGTATTCGCTAACCGTCACGTCGGCAATCTTCAGACCGAGGGCGAGGGTGTTGACGAACATACCCACCGTGTCGGCAATCTTCAGGTTCGAGCGTCCACTGCTGATGGTGCTCAGATAGACCTCGCGGTTGTTGGTGTAGCGCGAGACAACATAGCTGGTGGCAGCGAGGAAGAGGTGGGCAGGGGTGATGTCGTGCTGGCGGCAGAAAGCGGTAAGGGCAGCGACAGTGTCGCTGCAAAGCGGACAGACGGCCTCGCCGATGAAGCCCTGGGCATCGGTCTTGGGGAGGTCGGCGGGAATCTCGCTGGCGCCTTCGCACGTTTGTAACTTCTCGGCAAAGAACTGCTGGGAGGCACGGAACTGGTCGCTGTCCTCGGCTTTCTGCTGGTCGGCGACGAAGTCGAGGTAGGTGTAGTTCTCTTTCTCGATGGGAGAACCATCGAGCGCACTGTTGAGCTGGCGGATGAAGAGGTCGGCGGAACCGCCGTCGAACACCAAGTGGTGAACGTCCATCAGAAGATGGACGGCGGTGGCCGTCTTGACAACCTCACAGCGGTAGAGGGGCGGCTTCTGCAGATTGAACGGACGTACAAACTCATTCTTATAGGCGGTCAATGCCTCATCGGTCATCTCGGTGATGGGCACCTCGACGGGCACGCTGTCCGCCATTGTCTGCACGATGGTGTCGCCCTCGGTAGTAAAGTGGATGCTCAGTTCCGGATGAGCCTCCACGACCTGCTTCACGACATCGGCCAAACGCTGAGCCTCTATCCCAGCCGGGTAAGTGAGCAGATAAGGGATGTTGTAGATGGTCGACGTAGGATTCTTCAAGCAGTCGAAGTAGACGCCGGTCTGGGCGTAGGACAAGGGACGAGCCCCCCCTACGGCCCCCGAGGGGGCTTCATTACCCTTCTGGAGTTTTGCTTCTCCCTGAGGGGATAAGAGGGAGGCTAAGATTTCGTTCTCGATGCTTTGCAGAGTGCCTGTCTTGACCAGCGACTTCGAGTCGAGGGCCACGCCGTAGCGCTTGTTCACCAAGACGGCGAGGCGGATGGCGGAGATGGATGTCAGCCCGGCATAGCCGAGGACGGTGGTGATGGCGAAGTCGCTATTGTTGACGATGCCGGCAATCATCTCGTGCAGTTCCTGCTCCAAAACATTCAGCGGGGCTTGTTGCGTAGGCTGCGACACTGTCGCAGCACAGCGAACAGGCTTGGGCAGGGCGCGCTTGTTCACCTTCTGGTTCTGGTTCAGGGGGATGGTGTCAATCTGCATCGTCACGGCGGGCACCATATAAGGCGGCTTCTGGTCGAGGATGAAGCTGTTCAGAGCCTCGATGTCCACCTGCTGGTCGCTGACGATGTAGGCTGCCACGAACTTTCCGTTTCCACCCTCCTCGTCGAAGGCCTGCACGGTAGCATCCTTGATGCCGGGGAACTCACGGATGGCGGCCTCCACCTCCTTCAGCTCGATGCGGAAGCCGCGGATTTTCACCTGCCCGTCGCGACGGCCCACAAACTGAATGTCGCCGGAGGGCAGGTAGCGGACAATGTCACCCGTGCGGTAGCAGCGGGCGTATTTGGACTCTCCCCCTTGCCCCTCCCTGTTAGGGAGGGGAGCAGATAGACCTTCCGCTGATTTCTCGTCTTGAGAGTAACCACTCCCCTCCCTCACAGGGAGGGGTAAGGGGGTGGGTCTGAAGGGATTCTCAATAAATACCTCAGCCGTCTTCTCAGGGCGGTTCAAGTAGCCACGGCTTACCTGCGGGCCGCTCACCCACAGTTCACCGGCAGCACCAACGGGCAGACGGTGGCCCTGCGGGTCGACGACGTAAAGCCGGACATTGTCGATCGCCTTGCCGATGGGGATTTCCTTCATCTTCTGCGCCACGTGGTAGCGGGTGATGAGGACGGTCGTCTCCGTCGGTCCATAGACATTATAGAACTGATAGCCCTTTGGCGGCGTGATGGCTGCCAGTTTCTCTCCGCCCGTAGAAAGGAACTTCAGCGAGTGGTTCTCGATGTTGGAGGCGAACTGATAGCCCACCTGCGTCGTCATAAACGAGTGAGTGATATTGTTCTGCTCGAAGTAGTCGTTCAGAGCCATCAGATCGAGGCGCAGCTCCTCAGGAACGATGTGTACACAGGCACCGCAAGTCAGGGCGGGGTACATATCCATCATGCAGGCATCGAAGCCGTAGCTGGCGTATGCGGCCACGCTGCTCTCAGGCTTCAGACCGTAGAAACGCTGGTACCAATGGCAGAAGCAGACGAGGTTGCCGTGCGTGAGCTGGCAGCCCTTGGGTACGCCCGTAGAGCCGGAGGTGTAGAGGAGGATGAAGAGGCTGGAGGGCTGCGGCACCGCCGCAGCATAGCCGACAAGGGCGGGAGCAGCACACGAGGGAAGGTCCTTCGTCAGGAGGACTTCGCCTTGGTATTCACTGACGATGGGGCGCAGCTCTTCGTCGGCAATGAGCAGCTTCGCGCTGGCATCCTGCATCATAAAGTTCAGACGCTCTGCGGGGTAGCTGGGGTCGAGTGGCTGATAGGCACATCCGGCCTTCAGTACACCGAGCGAAGCGATGGGCATCCACTCGCAACGGGGAATGAGCACAGAGACGACAGCCTCGTCTTTGAGACCCTTCGAAGCGATATAGGCGGCGATGCGGTCGCTCATCTCATCGACCTCCGCATACGTGAACTTCTTATCTTTGTAGACCACGGCCACATTATCGGGCGTGGTTTTTGCCTGACGGCGGAACAGCGAGACGATAGTCTGCGTATCGTCGTAGTCGACGTCGGTCTGGTTAAAGCTGTCAAGTATTCCTACCTGTGACGGCGTGGCTATGCTGATATCGCGCAGGAACTCCTGTGTCAGCAGTCCTTCCACCACGGCCTCATAGCTCTCCAGGAACTGTGCTATCAGTTCCTCCGAATACTCATTGCTGCGGTACTCGGCCTTTACCTGATAGTGGCCGTCTCGGATAAATGCCTTCAGATAGAGCGGCGCATCGAGGGTGCTGTTGCCGATGCGCTCCACCTGCATAGGCTTGTCGCCCATCGTGTCGTCAGAGAACAGGCCGGCATGCCATGCGAACATCGAATTGCTCTGTGGTTTCAGGTCTTCCATCAGGTCGCTGAAAGAATAGATGTCGTGCTGGCGGCAGCCGCCCATCTGCTCCTGACCGGCACGCAGAAAGTCGAGCACGGTCGTGTCTTTGGTAAACTTGGCATAGACGGGCAGCGTCTTGACGAACATTCCCACGGTGCGGCTCAGGCGCTTATCCTGACGACCGTTAAACACCGTCGTGAACAGCGACTCCTGCTCGTTGTTGAACTTCGCCAGCAACAGGGCATAGGCCTGCGTGAACAGCGTGCTCTTGAAGATACCGTTCAACTTGCAGAAGGCATCGACAGAGTCAATGCTTACGCTTAAGGTGCGCAGCAGGGAGGCCTCGGCGGGCACGGTCTCCTCGCGGTCGGGAATCAGCGAAGTGTACACATCGCCGCAGTCGAAGTTCTTGGCATACCATTCCTTGGCTTCGGCGAAGGCTGGAGTCTGGCGCTCTGCCTCTTCGTTGGCAGCCACATCGGCCAGCGTCAGTACCTCTGGCTCGAGGGTCACGCCGTGATAGGCTTTATCGATGTCGTTCAGCATCAGCTGCATCGACGTTCCGTCGACGATGATATGGTGATAGTCGATGAACAGATAGTATTGCTTAGCATCACGCAACAAGCGGATGCGGAACAGACGGTCGTTGAAGATATCAAAGGGCACAACGAGCGTGGGCTTCACGGCTTCAATGTCAGCGATGTCCTCGATGGCGACGGAGAAGCCGTCGCCCGCACTGATTGACTGGAAAGGCTCGCCGTTGTCGTCAAGGGCGATGCGGGTGAACAGCGTAGGATGGGCGGCGACAGCCGACTCGATGGCACGGCAGAGGCGGTCACCGTCGAGGCTGCCATCCAGCATATATAGATAAGGTAGGTTGTAACAGACCTCTCCCTGATGGTTGACACATTCCACATAGAGGCCGTACTGCGTTTTCGATAAAGGTGTTTTAGTTGTCATATCTCTTAGCTTTAGGTTATTATTTGTTTACCATTTAGTAGAAAAGATTCGGGGCGAGACGTTCAGCGAAATCCAGCCCCAACGCAGGCTGCCGTCGTCTGAGGCGCGCTTCAGGCGCTCCATCGTCTCGGTGCCGGTCATATACGAGTAGGCCATTGAGATGGTGGCTTCCTTCATCAGCTGATAGGAGGCCCGCAGTTCTATCTCATGGCCGAGCGTCTTGTCTATATCCCTCAGTTTGGTGGCCGTGGCCAGATAGTGATAGTCGAAGCCTAACTTCAACCCCTTCACGGGCTTGACATAGCCACCGACGAAGGCATTCTGCAGTCCGGGCGTAAAGCCGTTGACGTATGTGCTGACATAGAAGAAGTCCATAGCCCCATAGAACTGATGGTGGGAACCATAGACGGGGTTGAAGCCCCTGATGACATCGTGCAACGTCAGGCCTATCTGGGAGCCGGTCGGTACGGCAAAGTACTCGTCGCCGCTCAGGTAGTCATAGCCAACCTCGAAACCGTAGTTCGTGCTTGGGTTCAGCGTTGCCTTCGCACTGGCCATCCATGCGTCAATCTTGAGACCTTGCTCGTTGTGGCCGCCTTGTTCATAGTAGGACGCTTCAGCCGAAAGCAGCCCGGAGTCATACTTCAAGTAGGCACCGTAGATATGCTGCCACTCGATACGCTCGTCCTCTGCGTCCTTCTGGCCCGCCTGCATACCGACATTCATAAACAACAGCGATGCGCCCAACGGTATGCCGGCGAAGTCATAGTGGTACCACCCCGTCTGCATCGTCTTGTAAGGCTGTCCGCCACCTGTGTAATAGACGCTGCCGCTGTTCATGTTCTCCGAGGTCTGGTTGTAGGCCAGGATGGCGTGCGCCTTGTGGCCGTGCCCTTCGTAGCCGAGCCTCAGTGCCTCGTGCGACATGCCGGCCATCGACCAGTCGTTGGGACCAATGATACGCTCGTCGTCGTAAGACAGAGCCTGACGACCGGCTTGCACGAAGAGTCCGTTATCGGCATTCAGCCTGGCCCAGGCTTCAAAGACGTTGACGCCGCTGCCTTTCTGTCCCCAGACCCCCGAGTGCTGTAGGCTCATCTTGGTTTCCAGTCTGGGCCGCCGATAGTCAACCGTCAGTCTGGTACGTCCCAACACGAAGTGCGCCAAGTCGCCTTTTGCTTCTTCTCCCTCTTTGGTTTCCGGCAGTCCACCATTGCGAACCTCGCCACGGGCCATAAAACTGATGTCCGCTGTCAACTGGTTCTGCTCCTCCTGGGCAGCGGCGACAAGAGACAGCATCATCAGTCCCGCCAGACATGGGACTCTGACAGAAAAAGGCCGGGTCATCATAGGCGACTACTCAAAGTCAAAAAGGTCGATGAATCCCGTCAGCTTGAACACGTTCTTAATATCGTCGTTCACGTTGCGCAGCGTCACCTTACTGCCGCCGGCCTTGGCACCTTTCAGGATGCTGAGCAGAATGCGCAGACCGCTGGAGGCGATATACTCCAGTCCCTCGCACTCTATGACGATATCGCGCCCGTCGCTCTTGTAGAGCGGCTGTAGTACCTGCTCTGCCTCCAAGGCAGCGGCGGTGTCCATTTCTCCTTCCAACGTAGCAATCAGTTTGCCGTCCAATTCTTCAATCTTTGTCTTCATAATTGTATAAAGTTTATTCGTTTATATTATCTTGCGCAGTGTGAGGATGTTTCTGCCGTCCACACGCTCATAGTTGATGCTGTCCATCAGTCGCCTCAACAACAGGATACCGAGCCCGCCGATGGGACGGTCCTCAGCCGAAAGGGTCGTGTCGACATCGGTTGTCTGCGTGGGGTCGAAGGCGACGCCCGTGTCGCTGATGACGAACTTCACCTGCATCCCATCGGACTTGACCTCAACGGTAACGTCGCCCTCCGTTCCAGCCGGGTAGGCATACTCCATCACGTTGACGACAGCCTCCTCGACAGCCAGGCGGATTTCGCCGGCCTGCTTGGCGTTCAGCGGCAGCCTGCCCGTCACGTCCTTGACGAACGTGCTCAGCTGCGCCACCTGCTGCGAATCGTTTTTCAGCGTCAGCGATTCGTCCAGGACGACCGTCTCAACCTTCGGCGTATAGTGTATGGCGAGCATTGTCAGGTCATCGCTCTGTTCGTATTCCTCCACAAATCCGGCCACCGCATCGGTCACCTTCTGCAGAAGCGCCTGCGGCATTTCCTCGCCTTCCTGCAGAACGGCGTGCAGCCGGTCTAAACCAAACTGCTTGTGCTGGCTGTTCATGGCCTCGGTCAGTCCGTCAGTATATAAGAATAAGGTGGAGCCTGGAGGAACAAGACACTCGTAAGCCATGTACTTGACATCCTCGAACACGCCGAGCGGCAGGTTCGGCTTACGGTCTTCGGGCATCAAATCGTGGCCGACTATCAAGATGGGCTTGTCGTGGCCGGCATTACAGAAGCGGAGCCGCCCGGTGGGCAGGTCGAGCACGCCGATGAAGAACGTGACGAACATGCTGGACTCGTTGCCATGACAACACGCCTCATTGATATTCTGCATGATACGGGAAGGATTGTTCTCATGAGCCGATGCCGAACGGAACAGCGAATGGGTGACGGCCATCAGCATGGCCGAGGGCACGCCCTTGCCGCTGACGTCGCCGATGCAGAAAAACAGCTTCTCGTCGCGGATGAAGAAGTCGAAGAGGTCGCCGCCAACCTCACGTGCCGGTGCCAGCGAGCCGCAGATATCGACATCGTCGCGCGTGACGCTGTTTTCCCGAGGCAGCATCTGTGTCTGAATATCACTTGCTATGCGCAACTCACTGCCCATGCGTTCCTGTTCCAGCGTCTTTTTCGTCAGCTTCTTCTCGTTGCGGGCAAAGATGTAAATCATGAACAACAGAATGCCAAAGGCCAGCAACGAGAGCAGCAGCAGATGGACACGCAACTCCATAAGCGGTCCGTAGACCTCGTTGTCATAGCACACAACAGCCACCTGCCAGTGGGGCTGCCCATTCAATTTGGTATAGAAGACCGTACCTTCCCGCTCATCGTTGTCAAAGTATATCTTCGTTATCCTCCCATTGCTGTTCTTCTCTCGAGTCACCGTCCTGTCGTTGATGATGGTGATGATAGCATCCGACTCCTCCCTGCTGACACGGCTCTCGGAAGGACGGATAATCGGCCGGCCGTCTTCAGTAAGCAGCATGACGAACGACGAGGGATAGAGGTGGCGGCGGTCGATGGTGTCCCTCAGCCAGTTCAATGCCACGTCGACACACACCACGCCGGCCAGACTCTGACGCTTGTCATAAATAGGCTTGGTGTAGGAAATAACCGATGTCTGCGCCCCAGCAGTGTCCTCGTAGGGCTCTATCCACAAAGCATCGTTGGCAGCGATGGCCTGTTGGTAGAAAACACTTGTCGTGTAGTCGTGCTCGGGGCCACCTATCTGGCGCTTCACGATGCTGTCGCCACTCTTCTGGGCATACGGTTCGTACAGCCGGCCCTTGGCTGGGTAGTAATCGGGCACGAAAGCCAAAGCTCCGCCCTGCAAGAAGCGGCTGAGGTGAATCATGCGCCCGATGGATTGCGCCACAGAGTCGGGATGCGGCAGGTTCTCACAGATTTCCCAGACGTGGTTCTTCAGGTCGTCCTCTGCTGAGTTGAGCCTGCTCTTAATCAAGATGGCCTTCAGCGTCAGCTCACTCTCCGCACGCTTCTCCAGCTGTTCCTCCATCAAATTGTGCGTATAGTAGTATTGTGCTGCTGAAAGAAGTTCCAACAGCACTGCTGCCAAGATTACAATCAACAGTTTTCTCCGTTTTCTAAGCGACAACCTATACTTGCTCTGCACAACCATTTCTAATGACATCGTCTTCTGCACCTGACAGAACATCGGTCTGTCAAATACGTCATCGGTTTATCAGCCGCAAAGATAAAGAAAAAAATCCTAACGGCCAAGGAATTCCTGGAAAAACCGTCAGGGGGCTGTCCTTTTTGTGGTTAACAGACCAATAGCTCGGCTCGACGGCGGGCTGGTTTGCCGGTTGCCGTCAAAGGTATTTGGTCAGTATGGACATAGACGCGGGGCTGCCAGTATTTGGGTAGCACGTGTTCACAGATGGTTTTGGCGGCAGCGGTGTCACCTTCGGTCAGCAGCACGACCACCTCTCCGAACTTCCCGTCGCGACGCTTGGTTACAATATAAGGTTCGAGCAAATGAGTACGAAGCAGCCGCTCCACCTCCTCAGCCTGTATCTTCAGTCCGCCGGAACAGATGACGTTGTCTTTGCGACCGATAATCTTGAAACGCCCGTCATTGGCAAGTTCGGCTATGTCGTTGGTTATGAGTTGTCCATCGTGGACGGCAGGAGCGTCGATAACGAGACAGCCATCAGCGGTCTGCGACAGCGTGACACCCTCAAACGGCGTGTACCACTCCGAAGCCTCCGGTCCGCTGAGCCGCCGAAGGGCGATGTGCGACAACGTCTCCGTCATACCGTAGGTACTCCAGACCGCGTTGGGGAAACCACGCAGTTCACGGGCCAGTGCATCGTCGATGGCCCCGCCGCCGATGATGAGCTGCCGGACGGCCATCAACCGCTCCCGCTGCTCCGCTACCTGCAGCGAGTTCCACACTTGCATCGGCACCATCGCAGCAAAATCAATCCGGCCCGCCTCCGTGCCCAGCGGTTCTCCGCTGGGCTCCACGCAGACCAACCTCAGCCCCCTGACCAGCGACCGCACCACCACCATCTTCCCGGCAATATAGTCAAGCGGCAGGCACAGCAGCGCCGTGTCGCCCTCACGCAGTCCGAGGAAGTCGCACGTCATCCGCGCCGAAGCCTCCATACGCCGTTTCTCGACCCACATCGGCTTCGGCTTGCCCGTCGAGCCGCTGGTATGTACCAGCACCGTAGGACTGTCGTTGTGCCATTCGGCTAAGAATTCCTTGAGATCCACAGTTGGTCGCCGCGTATCTCCAGCGGCATCGGAATATTATCGGTAAACAACTGCCCCGTGCCCAGCCCCTGCGGCATCGTAATATGGTCGCCGTAGACGCTGCTGCAGAACTGCGCAATGGCGTTCAGACCCACATTGCTCTCCAAGGCCGACGTTATCCACGAACCTACGTCGTGCTGGCGTGCCGTCTCTATCCACTCGCGGCAACCCGCCATACCGCCATGCAACGACGGCTTCAGCACGATGTAGGCGGGCTTGATGATGTTCAGCAGCTGCGACTTCTGCTCGCGGTCGTTCACGCCTATCAGCTCCTCGTCGAGGGCGATGGGCAGCGGTGACTCGCGGCACAACTCTGCCATATAGCCCCACTGTCCCTGCCGGATGGGCTGCTCAATGCTGTGGATATTATATTGCGACAATAGCTCCAACTTGTACAGAGCCTCCTCAAACGGGAAAGCACCGTTGGCGTCGAGCCGCAGTTCCACCTCGTGGAACGAGAAGCGGTCGCGGATTCGGCGCACCAGCTCCAGCTCCTGGTCGAAGTCGATGGCCCCAATCTTCAGCTTCACGCAGCGGAACCCTTGCTCCAGTTTTTGCTCCATCCGCTGCAGCATCTCGTCATAGTTTCCCATCCACACCAGTCCGTTGATGGGAATTCCCACCTCGCCGCGGCTGAAAGCCGTGTTATAGAGTGTCGAGTGTAGAGTGCTACACTCTAAACTAAGTACCGCCGTTTCGAGCCCGAAGAGCATCGAGGGGAAGTCGCGCATGGCCTCGTAGGGAATCTCGCCCGTCTGCTCCAGACGGTCGCAGAAGCCCCGCAGCACCTCACCGTAGTCAGACCGAGCGTCGCAGCTGAGGTCGGGCAGCGGGGCACACTCCCCCACCCCACAACGCTCACCGTCGCTGACGGTCACAAACCAGCTGCGCCGCTCGGTGTACACCCCGCGCGACGTCATCGCCGGCCGCTTAAAATGGAGCACACGCTCCGTTGTCGTTACTTTCAGTTCCTTACTTTTCATATAGGTATGCGTAAAGATAGTCGTTAGCCCTGGAAGCGGCACTGGCCGTCAGGGTATCTTGGGATACTGCTCGAAGTCGGGCTTGCGCTTCTCCAGGAAGGCACGGCCGCCCTCCTGGGCCTCGTCGAGGAAGTAATAGAGCATAGTGGCGTCGCCGGCCAGCTGCTGGATGCCGGCCTGGCCATCGAGCTCGGCGTTCAGTCCAGCCTTAATCATGCGGAGGGCAATGGGCGAGCGCTGCATCATCTCCTCGGCCCAGCAGACGCACTCGTCCTCCAGCTCCGAAAGGGGCACGACCTTGTTGACCAGACCCATGCGCTCAGCCTCGGCGGCGGAGTACTGGCGACAGAGGAACCAGATTTCGCGCGCCTTCTTCTGGCCGACGATACGGGCCAGATAGCTGGAGCCGAAGCCGGCATCGAAGGAGCCAACCTTGGGACCTGTCTGTCCGAAAATGGCATTCTCGCTGGCGATGGTGAGGTCGCAGACGAGGTGGAGCACGTGGCCGCCGCCGATGGCATAGCCGTTGACCATCGCTATGACGGGCTTCGGCAGACGGCGTATCTGCATCTGCACGTCGAGCACGGAGAGACGCGGAACGCCCTCGTCGTCAATGTAGCCGCCACGTCCCTTGACGTGCATGTCACCACCTGAACAGAAGGCGTGCTTCACGTCCTCAGGCCGTTTGCCCTCGGGCACTTCCGACATCGCTCCCGTCAGCAGCACAACCCGGATGCGAGCCAGTTCACGACACTCAGCAAAGGCCTGACTCAGCTCCAACGTCGTCCGCGGGGTGAAGGCATTGCGATAGTGTGGACGGTTGATGGTGATTTTGGCGATGCCATTATACTCTTCGAAGAGGATTTCCTCGAACTTACGAATCTCTTTCCACTGTCTTTTTTCCATCTTGTTTCCTTTTTTTACAATTTCTGTGCAAAGATACACAATTTCCCTGATTTATTTGTTTTTTCCCCATTTTTTTCCTACCTTTGTCACCACATACAACTAATAGATTAAAAAAACTGGAAACATGAAAGCGAAAAAACGTACAATCGCGACTGCGTTGCTGGCCCTGCTGTGTGTGGGGACAAGCGCCCAACAGCCCGAGACTTTCAGTGTTGCAACGCTAAACGTCGACGGCCTTCCGCAGAAGATTCTTGTAGTCAATGTGAATGCTGACGGCCCTGGCGCAGTAGGCACGGCCAGAATCGGAAAGTACCTGATGAAGAAGGGCTATGACATCGTCTGTATGCAAGAGGACTTCAACTACCACGATGTGCTCATCCCCTGGATGGAGGACGACTATGCCAACGACACATGGAGCGGCGACATCGGCATTGAAGGGCGCGACATCGACTTCCTGCACCTGCAGAACCACCGCTTCGAGTGCGACGGCCTTTGCACCTTCTGGAAGAAGGACATCACCCTGGAGTCGACCGAACGGACGCCGTGGAATGCCAGCTTCGGAAAGTTCAGCCATGCGCTGGACGATATCATCACCAAGGGGTTCCGCCGCTACAATGTGACGCTCGCCAACGGTCTGAGCCTGCTGGTCTACAACATGCACATGGATGCCAGCGACGACAAGGACGAGCTGGAAGGCAAGGACGCAAAGGACAAGGAAGCCCGACAGGTGCAGTGGCAGCAGCTCAAGGACGAGATACTCAGCCGCCTCGACACACGCCCCATCATCATCATGGGCGACATGAACAGCTTCTACGGTCAGGACAACGTGAAGGCTGCATTCATTGACGCCATCAACAGTTCGGGCAAAGGCACCGTCACAGATGTCTGGGTGGAACTGCAGAACAAGGGGCTGTTCCCCGAAACGAAAGACGACGGCATCAGCGGTGGTGAGGTGCTTGACAAGATTCTATATGTAAACCCCTCTACCGGCACGCAGATCAAGGCCGTGAGCATGAAGCTCGACAAGGAGGGCTACCTCATGGACGGCAAGCCGCTGGGCGACCATTATCCTCTGTCGGCCACATTCCAGATTGTGGGCAATGAGTCTTCGTCCGTTACCGGCGTCAACGGACTTATGGAGGTGGAACAGGGCGACGCTGAATACTACAACCTGGGCGGCCAGCGCATTGGCCAGCCCACGAAAGGCCTCGTCATCGAGCGTCAGCATCAAGACAACAAGAAACGTATCATTAAATAGCATCAAGACAATGAAGAAATACACACCTCATACCCCATTCCTCATTCCTCATTTCTCATTCCTCATCTCTCTGCTGGCATTCGTCGGCACCACGCTGAAGGCAACGGCACAGGACAAAGCATACACGATACTCTCAGAGTGTGACACGACGGTCAAGGCGCAGATTGAAGGTTTCTCGCTGGGCAGCCGCGACGTGCGTCTGTATATTTACGAGTACCCGTCGGTCAATGCCGATGGTCAGCCGGCCACCGTGAGCGGCATCATCATGGCGCCCTCGGACATTGTCGACGGCAGTGTGCCTTGCGACGGCGTTATCATGATGAACCACTACACAATAGGGTCGCCTAGCCAGGCCCCTTCACAGGGCGGACTCGACATACCCAGCGGTTTGCTGGCCAATCCGCTGAAGCCCAACTACATCATGGTCATGAGCGACTACATCGGCTACGGCTCGTCCATCAACCATCCGATAGCCTATCTGTGTGGCGACACCAACGCCCGCAACTGCCTGGACGGCCTGCTGGCCGCACAGCAGCTGCTGACCGACGCAGAGATACCACAGGGAAAGTACCTGTTCAACATGGGCTTCTCGCAAGGCGGTACGGAGTCGATGTATGCCGCCAAGCTGACTGATACGGTAGACAAGTACAAGGGAATCCGGTTTGACAAGACCTTTGCCGGCGGCGGTCCACTGGACTTCGAGCGCATCTACACCGACTATGTGGACAAAGATGCTTGCGACGACGTGACTGACGTCGTGCTGATGATTACCTCTGTCAACGAGAATTGCCACCTGGGCATTGACTACCACGACCTGTTCAAGGAGCCGACAGCATCGCATGCCAAGGAACTGTTCGACACGAAGGACAAGGGAGTGGCATCAAGGAGTGGTATCATGGACCTGGACTCTCTCAGTCAGGTATTGCAGCCCGCCTACATGGACAAGAACAGCGAACAAGCCCAGGCGCTCAGGGCCAAGCTTAAGGAAATCAGCCTCGCCGAGGGATGGGAGCCTGACGTCACGAAGAACTATTACATTGAGCACAGCCGCCACGACAACTACGTTCCGATACAGTGTGTACGCGGCATCCTCCCCTGGATGACAAAGAAGGGATTCACCAAGAGCATCGTGCCGGGAAAGACGTCGTTGCAGACCAATATGGTGGTATTCAAGCTGAAGCACCAGCAGTCGGCCATCGTCTGGGGCATTCAGACAATGGCCGCCGCCCAGGTGTGGCCCGTCATCTACTACGAGGGTGAGCAGAACCGCTATTATCACGAATTCGTGAGTACGCTGAATATCAAGAAGGTCATCCAGTATCTGGAAGGCATTGGCATCGACCTGCGAAAAATCATCAAGAACAAAGGCCTCTCCCGCTCCTTCGAGCAGGACATCCGCGAGGAGCTTGGGAACGGAACATTGCAGCCCGACGACAACCTGAGCCGGCTCTATGTTCCCAGACACGACTTCTTCGACGTACTGAACAGCCTATCCGAGACCTTTGCGAAGGTGGACCTGACCATTACCGACGTTCTTGAGATGATTGACGACTCAGGCATTACCATTCTGGACATTCTGGAAGTATATATGTACCTGACCTCATCGGACGACGGCTCACGGCTGGCTGAAGCCGAAGATACAGAGGAGGACGTAGAGGCCGCAGTCTACCTGACAAGGCTTTACGAACAGACACTGACCAAATGGCTCATCGAGGCCGGCGTCGAGACGGGATTCAAACAATGGGGCTGGTAAAAACATAACTATCATGCTACAAATACGCTGTAAGAATACAAACACGACGAAGAGTTTCCCCGAGGGGTGCTCGCTGCTGGACGTCTACCAGGAGTTCCAGGACGAAATCAAGCTGCCGTACCCCGTGGTGTCGGCAAAGGTGAACAACGTGTCGCAGGGACTGAAGTTCCGCCTGTTCCAGAACCGCGACGTAGAATTCCTGGACGCCCGCGAGGGAAGCGGCCACCGTGCCTACGTGCGGTCGCTGAGCTTCGTGCTCTACAAGGCCACGCAGGACCTGTTCCCAGGGAGCAAGCTCTTCATCGAGCACTCGCTGTGCCGGGGGTTCTACTGTAACTTCAGGCCCACCCCCGGCCCCTCCCCAAGGGAGGGGAGGACGGTTACCGACGAGATGGTGGAGCGCATCAGGGCAAGGATGAAGGAAATCATCGACATGGACATGCCCTTCCGCCGCACCGAGGCCACCAACGAGGAGGCCATCCGCGTGTTCACTGACCGCGGGTTCTCGGACAAGGTGAAGCTGCTGGAGACCTGCGGACAGATCTACAGCGACTACTACACGCTGGGCGACACCGTCGACTACTACTACGGGCCGCTGGTGCCCAGTGCCGGCTACCTGAAGGTGTGGGGACTGGAGCGCTACGAGGAGGGGCTGCTGCTGCGCGTGCCCGACTGGAACAATCCCACGAAGCTGGCCGAGAAGGTGGACCAGCCCAAGACGTTCGAGATGTTTGCCGAGAAGACGCGCTGGGACATCATCATGCGGCTGTCGAATGCCGGCGACGTGAACAAGGCCATCATGCGGGGACACGCCTCGGAGCTGATTCAGGTCTCGGAAGCCCTGCAGGAGAAGAAGATTGTGCAGATAGCCGAGGAGATTGACCGCCGCTTCCACCGCAAGAAGAACCCCGTCCGTCTGGTGCTGATTACGGGGCCGTCGAGCTCGGGCAAGTCCACGTTCTGCAAGCGACTGTCGGTGCAGCTGCTGGCCTGCGGTCTGCGCCCGATATCGTTCTCGACAGACGACTATTTCGTGAACCGTGTGGACACGCCGAAACTGCCCAACGGCGACTACGACTTCGACAATGTGGAGACGGTCGACTACCGGCTGCTGGGCGAGCACCTGTCACGGCTGATGAAGGGCGAGACGGTAGAGGTGCCGGAGTACAACTTCGTGACGGGCAAGCGCGAGTGGAACGGCAAGCGGCTCAGGCTGTCGGGCGACACGGTGCTCATCATCGAAGGCATCCACGCCCTGAACCCGCTGCTGACCAAGGGTGTCAGCGACTCGCTGAAGTACAAGGTCTATATCTCGGCGCTAACCAGCATCTCGCTCGATGACCACAACTGGATTCCCGTGCGCGACAACCGACTGCTGCGCCGCATCATCCGCGACTACAACAAGGGCGCCTACACCGCCCAGCAGACCATCAGCCAGTGGAAGAACGTCTGCGAGGCCGAGGAGCAGTGGATATTCCCCTACCAGGAGACCGCCGACGTGATGTTCAACTCGGCGCTGAACATTGAGTTCGCCGTGCTGCGCATCCACGCCGAGCTGATTCTGGCGAGCGTGCCGAAGAACTGCCCTGAATACAGCGAGGCCCACCGCCTGCTGAAGTTCATCCACTACTTCCTGCCCATCAGCGACAAGGAGATACCGCCCACCTCGATTATGCGCGAGTTCGTAGGCGGCTCAAGCTTCAAGTACTAACGCTGGCATTGGCAACGATAATTCAGGAACGAAAACGAAAATTCAAAATAAATCCTTTGTCGTTTCGCTATTATTTTGTACTTTTGCAAGCCGAAATGACATTATAACCAAAAATAACGCAAAACAACGACAATGAAGAACATCAGTCTTGACATCACAAAGGCCGCCTGTTTCCTTGAGGCAGGCGCAGTAAAGGCTTTCGAGCCGAAGGTAAAGGCCGCTCAGGAGGCTTTGGAGAATGGGACCTGTCCCGGTAACGACTTCCTCGGATGGCTGCACCTGCCATCGGGCATCACGCCACAGTTCCTCGACGAGGTACTGGCCGTGGCCAACACGCTGCGCGAGAAGTGCGAGGTGGTCATCGTGGCCGGCATCGGCGGAAGCTACCTCGGTGCCCGTGCCGTCATCGAGGCTCTCGGCAACACGTTCGCCTGGCTCATACAGGACAAGAAGAACCCCACCATCCTCTTTGCCGGCAACAACATCGGCGAGGACTACCTCTCGGAGATGACCGAGTACCTGAAGGACAAGAAGTTCGGCGTCATCAACATCTCGAAGTCGGGCACAACGACCGAGACCGCCCTCACCTTCCGTCTGCTGAAGAAGCAGTGCGAGGCACAGATGGGCAAGGAGGCTGCCAAGGACGTCATCGTGGCCGTCACCGACGCCAAGCGCGGCGCTGCCCGCACCTGCGCCGACAAGGAGGGCTACAAGTCGTTCATCATCCCCGACAACGTGGGCGGCCGCTTCTCGGTGCTCACGCCGGTGGGTCTGCTGCCCATCGCCTGCGCCGGATTCGACATCAAACAGCTCGTTGCCGGTGCCCAGGACATGGAGAAGGCCTGCGGCAAGGACGTTCCCTTCGACGAGAACCTCGCTGCCCAGTATGCTGCCGTGCGCAACGGTCTGTACGAGGCAGGCAAGAAGATTGAGATCATGGTGAACTACCAGCCCAAGCTGCACTTCGTCAGCGAGTGGTGGAAGCAGCTCTACGGCGAGTCGGAGGGTAAGGACAAGAAGGGCATCTTCCCCGCCAGCGTCGACTTCACCACCGACCTGCACTCGATGGGTCAGTGGATTCAGGACGGCGAGCGCACCATCTTCGAGACGGTTATCTCCATCGAACAGCCCAACCGCACGCTGCTGTTCCCCAGCGACGACGAGAACCTCGACGGCCTGAACTTCCTGGCAGGCAAGCGCGTCGACGAGGTGAACAAGATGGCTGAGCTCGGCACACGCCTGGCCCACGTCGACGGCGGCGTGCCCAACATCCGCATCTCGGTGCCCTGTCTGAACGAGTACTACATCGGACAGCTCATCTACTTCTTCGAGATTGCCTGCGGCATCAGCGGCAACGTGCTCGGCGTGAACCCGTTCAACCAGCCCGGCGTCGAAGCCTACAAGAAGAATATGTTTGCCCTGCTCGACAAGCCCGGCTACGAGGCCGACTCGAAGGCCATCAAGGAAAGACTTGCCAAAGAAGCATAAATGAAGGCAGACATCAAACAGTATTTGGAGAAGCACGGCTTTGAGCAGTTTGAGCCCAAAGCCGTGCTCTTCGATATGGACGGCGTACTCTACAACTCGATGCCCCACCACGCCGTTGCCTGGCAGCAGTCAATGGCCTCCTTTGGTATCCGCATGACAGAGTCCGACGCCTATGCCACTGAAGGAGCACGCGGCATCGACACGATACGCCAGATGGTGAAGAGACAAAAAGGAGAAGACATCTCACTGGAAGAAGCCCAGAAGATGTACGACGAGAAGACCCGTCTGTTTCACCTTATGGACGAGGCATCGGTAATGGAAGGTGTCATCAGTCTCATGGAGCACATCCATGCCATGAAACTGACCATTGGCGTCGTCACCGGCAGCGGCCAGCGCCCACTCATCAACAGACTACTTCGGGACTTCGGAGCCTTTCTCGACGAGCATCACATCGTGACGGCCTACGATGTTACGCGCGGCAAACCCGCCCCCGACCCTTATCTGATGGGTATGCAGAAAGCAGGCACAGAGTCTTGGCAGACCATCGTCATTGAGAATGCACCGCTCGGTGTACACGCTGGTGTGGCAGCCCGGGCCTTTACCATTGCCGTCAATACAGGCCCTCTGCCCGACAGCGTTCTGCTCAACGAGGGTGCCGACCTGCTTTTCAACCGTATGACCGACTTGCGCGACGCCTGGCAGCAATTATTCTGCCCGTCAGGAATAGTCTAACCGACTATTCCTCGTCTTCATCGTCGCCGTTGGTATCCATCTGCGAGTCGCGGGCTATGCGAACGTTGCCGAAGTTATCAATTTTCACGCTCAAAGGAATATACTCATCCGTCTGGGGCAGGCAGACGCTGGCAGCAAACTTCAGCTGCTGATCATCCACCTCGTCGAACACCAAGCCTTCAAGGATGCCCGCCTTACGGTAGCCGGCATCAATATATCCGTCAAATGCTGCCTTAGTGAAAGTCTTCTGTATGGCCAAACTCCCATCGGCGCGGCGCACGACGAGACTGATGCGGTTGTCGACGAACTTCTGTCCTGTCTCGTCCGTCACCATAGGCAGACTGTCATTAGGCAAGCGGTTGACTTCCACCTTGTAAGTCTTGCCCAGCCACTTCACGTCGCGCTGGTCGTTATATGGTTGCATGCGGATAGGCCCCGAGGGCTTAGCCACTTCAATACGCGGCGCAATGATGTCCTGCGTCTGCTTTTTCTCTTTGCACCCGGCCAGGGTCACCACGGCCATGAGTGCCAATATCGCTGTTTGCTGCTTCATTGTCATTACTTTGCTGAATTCGGCGGCAAAGTTACGAAATAATGCTGACACACGAAAGCGATTTTGGAAGATTAACGCAGTTCGCCCCATAAACTACAGGATTTCCCTTGCTATCCAGGCACAAGCCTCTGCATCGGCGAGGGCATGATGGTGGTTTTCGAGTGTATAGCCACAGAGTTTTGAAATGGTGTGAAGCTGGTGGTTCTCAGCCTGTGGGAAAGCCCGGCGAGAAGCAACACATGTGCAATAGAACTGATAGTCGGGATAGTCCATCTGATAACAGCGGAACACAGCTTTCAGGCACGATTCATCGAACGCCTTGTTGTGAGCCACCAAAGGCAAACCCTCAATCAGCGGCTCTATCTGCTTCCAAACCTCAGGGAATATGGGGGCGTTTTCAGTGTCCTTGCGAGTCAGCCCATGAACCTGGGTATTCCAGTAGTTATAGTAGTTGGGCTCAGGCTGGATCAGGGAGTAGAAGGAATCCACCATCTCACCATTCCTCACAATCACCACACCTACAGAGCAAACGCTCGTCCGCTCGTTGTTGGCAGTCTCAAAATCTATTGCTGCAAAGTCTCTCATTTGTCATACTTATATTTGTTCCACATGTGTTTAGAAATCTCAGCCACCTCGTCGCGAAACCAGTCTGGAGATAGCACCTCGATGGGGACTACGGGCTACCAAATACCAACGCTGCTTGAATGCCTTAATACAATAGGGTTCCACCTCGAAGGTATTCCCCTCGTCGCGCCAATAACTCTGATAAGTCATTTCAAGCACACTATTCTTCTTTAGTGCCTCTATGATAGTTGGCAGATATTGTTCACCGTTGGGTATCTCTTCAAATAAGATTTTGTCCTTGATGCTTACACTTTCTAACATAAGATTGCTGACGGTCAGGGTATTGAACAGCCAACTACGCATGGAGCCGTTTTTCAGTTCATCAGCATTCTGGATAAAGTAACGGTATTGCCCTCCATGTTCGTTCTCAATAATGAGCCCAAACATTTCTTCGACGGCAATGCGCCATTTGTGAAAATTCCTCAAAGGAAGGGGCTTCCCCTCACTCATGTCATTGTCTAACCAACGACGATTGATTTCCTCGTAGGAAATCTTCTTTGCCTTGTAGATGGTTTCCACTAACCAGACGTACTTGTTCAACAGATTCTTTGCCATATCTCTGGATTTTTTTGCAAAGATAATGAAAAGATGTGAACAATTGAGGCACAGGTTTCGTCTTTTGAATGAAAAACGCTATTTTTGTACTCATCATAGGATGAAATGCTCTTGATTTTGTGGCTGGGACATGGAGGGAAGGCTGGCTGTCGTTTCCTTATAGTTGATGCCCGTAACGCTCCTGAAACCTTGGCTTATTATGAGAAGAACGGATTTGTTTACTTGTTTCCTTCAGAGGAAATAGAGTCAATAAGCACACGAAAGGACCAAGCTTTTGTTCCTCAGAATACACGTCTGATGTACTTTGACTTGAAGGACTCCAAGGAGTGAATTACGGAAGAGGAGATAACAACAATACACAAAAAAGCCCGCTGTTCACACAGCAGGCGGGGTGTTATCCAATATCTTTTACCAAATAATACTCATCGAAGAAGGCACGCTTGCCTTTTCAAAAACACTATGTTAACCTAAATCACTATGATACGAATATTCTGTTTATTGCACGTTTTCTCTGTTTCCCCGGTTTCCGCGACCGCCACGCTGACCGCCTTGGCCGCGACGGCCGAAATTTCGGCGCATCTCCTCCTGGTCGGCCTGATAAGCCTTGAACTGCTCGGGAGTCATAATCTGCTGGAGCTCGGTGTCATACTGCTTCTGGGCCTCCTCGCGCTCCTGGCGCATCTTGGCGAACTGCTCGCGCATCTCCTCGGTCATCTCGGGACGCTGACCACCCTGGCCCATTCCCTGACCCATTCCCTGGCCACCGCCGAAGTTAGGACGGGGACGGCCTCCGCGGGCACCGCCACGCATGCCGCCCATACCAAAACCAATCTTGTCGGCATATTTCGTGTTGAGAGCCAGCAGCTTGGCTGCCTGGTCTTCGTTAAGACTGTATTTCTTCACAGCGTCATCCGTGCGTCTCTTAGTCATCTCAGTTCTGTCGATTTCACGACGCTCACCGTTACCCTGTCCGAAATTACCTTGTGCCTGCGAGGCTGTTACTGTCATAAAGGCTACTAAAGCCATAATTAGTTTTTTCATTTTGTTCAGTTTTTATTAGTTATACTTTTCAGAGAACTACTTATCTGACGCGAAAACGGACAAAAAGTTTAATTCCAAGCAATTTTTTTTTCGTTTATTCGGCAAAGTGCCGTTTTTTTCGTACCTTTGGGCCGTCATTAATGTTTTTAAACACGCAAGATGGCCAAAACTGTAAAAACCATACTGCTTTCAGCACTTATGGCAGTCGCTGCCGGCTGTACAGGCTCCGACGGGGAGCAGCAGCAGGAGCAGGCTGCCTATCAGGGCATCGACACCGTGCCGATGCTCATCACGCAGATCAAGAAGTGCTCGCGCCTGTACACCACCGAGATGAAAATCCACAAAATCGTGACCCACGACGACGTGGTGAAGCTGCAGGGGCAGTTGCTGAAACAGACCATTGACATCAAGCTGCCTATGGGCGAGCGCAAGGTGGCCATTCCCATCGATGCTACACTGAAGGCCTACATCGACTTCAGCGACTTCTCGGAGCGCAACATCGAGCGCACAGGCGACGGTAAGATTACTATCCTGCTGCCCGACCCGAAGGTGGAGCTGACTTCGTCGAAGGTCAACCAGCAGGAGATACGCTCGTTTGTAGGCATCGTTCGCTCACGGTTCACCGATGAGGAGCTGACCCGCTACGAACAGCAGGGACGCGAGGCCATCATCCAGAGCATCCCCCGACTGGGTATTGTCGATATGGCGAAGGCCAGTGCCGCCCGCGCGCTGATACCAATCATCAAGCAGACGGGCTACCGCGAGGAGGACATCACCGTGGCCTACCGCAAGGATTTCAAGCCCTTCGACATCAGCAAATTCTTAGAAATGAGGAATGAGAAATGAGTAATAAAGGCAAAAACAACCTGGAGCTGTTGGTCAAGGCGCTGATGCTTGTGGCCATTATCATTTTCCTGTGGTGGCTGCTGATAGCCGAGAAGGACAACCACGTCAGCGTAGAAGTTGACGACGGCATCAACATCACCCCCGAGCAGATACAGAGCATCCGCGACATCGGACAATGGGAATTCCTCAGCATCAGCAACGAGGAACTGGTCGACACCGTCCGCAAGGGACTGTTCTCCGACGACCAGCTGGTGCGCATCTATTACGGTACGCTGCGCCTGGGTGTCGACCTGAGCAAGACAAAGAACAACTGGATTAGTGCCCACGGCGACACCGTCGTCGTAACTCTGCCCAAGGTGGGGCTGCTGGACAAGGAGTTCATCGACGAGACACGCACCAAGGCTTTCTACGAGTCGGGGCGCTGGACAGCCCGCGACCGCGAGGCACTCTACCGCAAGGCGAACCGCCAGATGCTCAGCCACGCCTTGACCAAGCAGAACCTGAAGACGGCTGAGGCCAATGCCGAGGACCATGTTCGCCAGATGATGAAAGCCATGGGGTTTAACACTATCACCGTCAAGTTTGAGAAGTGAAATGGAACGACTGAACGAGATACTGACTGAAGTGAGCGGCCTGCTCTGGGGCTGGCCGATGATTATCTTGCTATTAGGTACACACGTGTACCTGACCATCATTCTGCGCTTCCCGCAGCGGAAGATTCTGACCGCCATCCGGCTGTCGATAAAGCGCGACGCAGGAGCCACGGGCGACGTCTCGCAGTTTGGCTCTTTGGCTACAGCCCTGGCCGCCACCATCGGCACGGGCAACATCATCGGCGTCGCTACGGCCATCGCCCTGGGCGGCCCCGGCGCCGTGCTGTGGTGCTGGCTGACGGGCGTCTTCGGCATCTCGACGAAGTACGCCGAAGGGCTGTTGGCCATCAAGTATCGTGTGAAAACCGAGAAAGGCCGTATGCTCGGCGGGCCGATGTACGCGCTGGAGCGCGGACTGGGCTGGAAGTGGCTGGCCGTGCTCTTCGCCCTGTTCACTGCCCTGGCCTCCTTCGGCATTGGCAACACCGTGCAGGCCAACGCCATCGCCACCGTGGCCCACGAGACCTACGACATCAGCCCCGCCCTGACGGGAGCCGTCGTCTGCCTGCTCACGGGAGCCGTCGTCCTGGGCGGCGTCAAGAGCATCGCCCGCGTCTGCGGCCTGCTGGTACCCTTCATGGCACTGTTCTACGTCATGGGCTGCCTGTACATACTCTGCGTCAACGCCCCCTACCTGTGGCCGGCCCTGAAGCTGATTGTCCACTCGGCCTTCTCGCCGCAGGCTGCCGGCGGCGGATTCATTGGCACTACCGTTATGATGGCCGCCCGCTACGGCATTGCCCGCGGTCTCTTCTCCAATGAGTCGGGAATGGGTTCGGCACCCATCGTGGCCGCCGCCGCACAGACGCGCAACCCCGTTCGTCAGGCACTGGTTTCGTCTTCCGGCACCTTCTGGGACACCGTCGTCATCTGTGCCCTTACAGGCCTGGTCATCGTCAGCAGCGTGCTGGCCTACCCCGACATCGACTTCCAGAACGGCGCCACGCTGACGAAGGCAGCCTTCTCGAAGATACCCTTCGTAGGCACGCACCTGCTCACCTTCGGTCTGCTGACGTTTGCCTTCTCCACCATCCTTGGCTGGTGCTACTACGGCGAACGGGCCGTCGAGTACCTGCGCGGACGCCGCTGGGTCACTGTCTACCGCGTAGTCTACATCGCCGCCGTCTTTGCGGGCAGCATCATGAACCTGACCATCGTCTGGAACCTTGCCGACTGTATGAACGCCCTGATGGCCATTCCCAACCTTGTCTCGCTGCTCGCCCTCAGCGGCATCCTCGTCCACGAGACCCGCAAGTACCTGTGGCGCGGGCGCTTGGACAAGACCATGATAATCGGCGGCATGATGATACTTGGCACCGCATCAGCCCAGGCCGCGAACGGACTTGACAGCATCCGGCACATACTGGAAGAAGCGCCCGTCCAGGAAAAGGTGTATCTGCACTTGGACAACAACTGCTACTACCGGGGCGAAGAGATTTGGTATAAAGCCTACGTGGTGCGGGCCGACGACAACAACTATACCGACCTGAGCCGGCTGCTCTATGTCGAGCTGGTGTCGCCCGACGGCCTGCTCGTTGAGCGCCAGACCATCCGTATTTCTGAGGATGGCGACGGCGAAGGCTCGTTCTATCTGACCGACTCGCTCTATTCCGGCTTCTATGAGATACGCGCCTACACCCGCTGGATGATGAACTTCTGCGTGACGGAGCACCCGTCGAACTACAATTCACGCCGGTTGTTCTACAGCAAGCAGATGGCCAGCGACTTCTACCGCCTCTACGGTACGGTCTACAGCCGCGTGGTACCGGTCTATGAGACGCCGGAGCAGTTGGGCGACTACGCCAGGAAATATATCGTGGAACGCCCGAAGCAGCGGCTCGACAAGGAGCTGAAGGCCAACCTCAAGGTCAGCTTCTATCCTGAGGGCGGCCACCTGATAGCAGGCACCAAGGCGAGGGTGGCCTTCGAGGCCGTCAACGAGTTGGGCGAGCAGGTGGACATCTCGGGACAGGTAATGGGCAAGACCATCAGGACTGAGCACGAAGGACGGGGCGTCTTTACCATCGACGTACCTGCAGACGGTAGGCTGGAGGCGCATTTCCGCTACGCCGGCAAAGACTACGAAATCGACCTGCCGAAGACCGAGAATACAGGGTGCGCGCTGAGTGTCAAGGCTGATGGCAAGAGTATCAAGGCCGACATCGCACTGCGCGGGGTTCCTACCGACGCCGACTATGCTGCCATTGTACTTTCGCGGGGGCAACTGAAGGCTTTTGAGCGCTTCAGGCCAGACGGCAGGGGACAAGCCACCGTCGGCATCGGCACCGGCGAGCTGCCGTCGGGCGTCAGCGACCTCATCATCATCGACAACGACGGGCGACCGATGGCCGACCGCCTGTTCTTTGTCAACCATCACGACTGTACCGACGGCCACATCAAGATGACCACCAAGAAGACCGACTACCAGCCCTACGAGGCCATCGACCTGGAACTGCAAGTACCCGAAGGTGCTGACCAGATATCGGTGAGCGTCCGCGATGCCGGCACCGACGATGCCACCTACGACACGGGCAACATCATGACCGAGCTGCTGCTGTCGAGCGAGCTGAAGGGCTTTATCCCCCACCCCGACTACTACTTCGAGGCCGACGACCAGCAGCACCGCCACCATCTGGACCTGCTGCTGATGGTGCAGGGCTGGCGACGCTATAACTACAGCGAGCTGACTGCCGGCAAGCCCTTGCGCTACGGTCCCGAGCAGGGCTTCACCGTCGAGGGCAACGTCTTCGAAACCGTTCCCGCCGACTGGGAGATCGACGAGATAAAATACTGGCAGCAGGGCGTCTTCGGATACAGCGAGACCAAAGCCCTTCATGCCGACCCTAACGACCAGGTTTACCAAGACTTGATAGAACGCGTCACGGGGGTGAAGAGTGAGGACGAGAAGCTGGCAACGTTAGACGGCACCATGGAACTGGAAAACATCGGCCAGTCCATCTTCATCGAGGAGCCCGCCTACCTGCAGCAGACCTCCGCCTCAGCCCGTAACGAGGAGAAGAAGTTGGCCGTAGAGCATGGACCACTGAAACATGAGGTCACCGTGGAGTGCGAACTGGTGGAACTGGACGAGAACGGCGAACAGCTGGAGGGGTCGCAGATTACCACCCAGAAAGCCGAGACCACCAACGGCGGGCACTTCCACTTCGAGCTGCCCGACTTCAAGTTGGCGGGTGCCCTGTTCCTGAGGGCCTATAATACGAGCGACAATGAAAAGAAACTGCGGAAGAGACTCAACAAGGGCTTCCTGTCCGAGGAGGCCTTTGCCGACTACTTCGTCAAGCGCAACCTCTTCTTCCCCGTCTTCGCCAAGAAATACTCCTACTACCAGTGTCACCTGCCTGACGACGACAACACTTTCCAGACGTTCACGGACGACCAGGTGAAGGCCGTCGACTCGCTGTCGAAGATGGACCGCGTGCTCAGCGAGGTCACCGTCAAGAAGCGCCGCCGCCGCGGTCGCCGCCGCATTGACTACTCCAAGCCGGTATGCGTCTACGACACGTATGAGCTCTACAACCTGTGTACCGACTTGGGGCTCTGCTATGGTCAGTTCGACATGATGAACTTCCCCGTAGCCGTCGCTACAGCGCTGTTCGGTACTTACAACAAGGACCGCTTCTTCAACGTGCAAGCCCGCTTCAAAGACGAAGACATGTCGCCATACGTCTTCTACCGCAACTTCGCGCTCCACACCCAGCCATTCAATCCCTTCTACAGCAGCAACAAGGTGGCCGGCTGGTTCAGGCTGGGCCGGCAGGATGTCATCAAGTGCTACACCGACTTCGAACTGCGCAATGAGGACCGCAACGTACCGATGAGTTCCGGCATCGCCGACGTCACCCTGCAGTTCGAGCTGCTTCCCGACGACGGCCAACGCCCTGTCTGGCGCGACCGCCGCATCCTCATGCCCGGTATCATCGAGCCCGACGAGTTCTACCTGAAGCCCGACTACAGCCGCCGACCGCCCCGCGAGGACAGCTACGACTACCGCCGCACGCTCTACTGGGATCCCGCCGCCACGCCCGACGATGACGGACGGCTGAGGCTCCACCTGTTCAACAACGGCAAGCAGACCCGCATCTGCGTCAGCGCGGCGGGCATCGGTGAGGAAGGGGAACTGCTGTATATGTCAGAAAACGCCAAATAGGTCGTCGCGCTCAAAGAGCTCCAGGACGGCCTCCTCGGCACGCGTGCGGCGCACAAACTCGTTCTTACGCCAGAAGTCGCGGTCGTATTCCTGCTTTTCAATACGCTTGTGCAGGTCGTCCTCGAACTTCAGGTCCTTGCCCTTCTTCCTGCCCTGGTGGGTACCGATGTTGAAGAGTGTCGACTTCGTGCGCACCAGCGTGCTGTCAACATGGTGGTAGGTGTCGACAAAGACCGACTGCACCTCGGTGAAGCCGTTCTCCTCGGTCATATTGATGCTGAAGTTAAAGACTACCGGCAACACCTCGTCCTTGCGCTTCAGCTCTTTGGGATACTTCTGCAGGATACGGAAGTTGCGCCCGCTGCCGTCGCAGCGCAGTATGTGATTAGTTACTGAGTCAACGTAGAGCGTACAGTCGAGAATGGTGTAGCCTCTGACGAATTCCTTTGACTGGAAGCGGATGACGTAGATGCAGCTGGCCGAGTCGCTCAGTATGTCGTAGTCGATGTCGTAGAGTTTGGTGGCCCTCTCGTAGAGCGGCATGACGTCCTCCCTGGGATCCAGTTTTGACTTGTTCGTCGCCAACTCTATCTGCGAGAAGGTGAAGAAGTTCTTGTAGAACTGCAGTATCTGACCCGCCGCCGTGTCGGGACGTACACCTGCATAGCGGCCGTTGTTCAGCTTCAGGTCGCTGACCGCCACCGCCGATTTCCCCGTCAGGAACGCCTCGACATACTCGTAGCAAGTGGTGTCGACAAAGGCCGTCTGGCGGTAGAAGTAGTCCGCCGTCTTGCGGCGATGCTTCTTCTGCTGGTGCACCGTCTCCTTCCTGATTTCCTTCAGCGGCAGCGCCCTGACTTCCACCCCGCGCACCATCAGCGTGGCGGGCTCAAGCTTCACCTTCCCCCTGACGGCCTTCGGAGCCAGCGTCAGCGCCTTGTAGCCGGCATAAGTGAACTGCAGCCGCTCGCCCTTCTCAACCGTGATGCGGAAGTTGCCCTCGGCATTGGTGATGGTCGACCCGTGCCGGCCGCCGACCACGGTGACACTGGCAAAGGGCAGCGTCTCGCCCGTCTCGGCATCCACCACCACTGCTTCCACCGTCAGCGGTTCCTCCTGTCCGGAAACCACCGACGGGACTAACAGCATCATCAGTATGCCAAGAAAAGACAGAAGCCGTGAACGGTCCAGATACTCTCCCATTATCATCATTGCTTTATATTCTTGTTCTATACAACTAAGGTCAGTAATTAGACATGTTTGCTTTCGTCTATTCAAAAAATACGCTGCAAAATTAGCAATAAAATCTCAGACAGCCGAATGTCTGGCCATTATTTTGTTTTGTCTCGAGTCTTTTTTTGCTTTTTGCTTAGAAAGGACTCATGACCTTTGCCCTGCAAAAGACATAGGCGCGCGATAGAAAGGCCAAAAAAAAGACAACTGTCACTTCCGTCACTTCCGACACCCAGGCGGGTGTAAGAAGTGACGGAAGTGACAGGTAAAACCTACAAATGACAATTACAGGGGAAAATGAGACAAAAACGAAAATAATACAACGAGACAAGGACTCCGCCACGATTTCCGGAAAACGTGGCGGGTTTTTGGGAAAACGTGGCGGGTTTGGGGAAAAACGTGGCGGGTTTTATTCCAGACCGACAACGCGGACGATGCCGTCGGCAACGCGGAACTTGACGTCGCGACCGGCAAAGGGCATACCATAGACGCGAGTCGGGTTGTCGTGATAGCGTGGACGGGGGTCCTGGGCCAGCACTTCACAGAGAGCACGGTAGTGGTCGGCGGAGAACAGGCGGGCAATATCGTCGGGGACTTCCACGCGGAGGGGCTGCCAGTCGTGCTGGTCGACGAAGCCTGAACGGGCTTGGGGGTGAGCGTCGGCGTAGGCCACGTAGGGTTTGATGTCGTAGATGGGTGTACCGTCCATGAGGTCGGCACCGAGGACATGGATGACGGGGCCTTGGTCCTGCGTCAACTGCACACGGTCAAGGCGGACGCACGACAGTCCGAGGCGGTTGGGACGGAATGGCGAGCGCGAGGCGAACACCCCTACCCGCTCGTTGCCGCCGAGGCGCGGCGGACGGACGGTTAAAGCCCCCCTCCCTACGGGGGAGGGGTCGGTGGTGAGGCTAAACTCCCAGATGAGCCACAGGAAGTCAAAGCCGTCGAGCCCGCGGACAGCCTCTTCGCGGCGGTATTCCGGCGTAAAGACGATGTGACCTGAGAGGCCTTTGGCAAGGCCGCTCTGCCGCGGAATGCCGAACTTCGACGTCAGCGGCGAATGGAAATATGCTATCGGCTGAATGTTCACGGCTGCAAAAATACGGAAAAAATTTGGAGAAAACAAAAATAATGCGTATTTTTGCAGACGGATTGCAACTATTAACCTCAGAGAGACATGAAACGTATTCTATTTACCATTATAATGTTGGCGGGCATAGCATCTGCATCTGCCGACGACGGCTACAAAACCTCCCAGGAATATCTCGCACTGCGCGACTCCATGCGCCATGCCTTCAACAGCGGCGACAGTGCCCGATTCTTCCCCGCCCTGTCACGCCTGGAGGACTACCTGCTGAAGCAGAAGGACCTGCACGCCTATTATACGCAGCGGTGCAACGAAATCGTGTTCCAGATGAACCGCCAGCGCATCTTCGAGGCCTACAAACTGGCCAGGCAGCTGTCGAAGGAACTGCGCGAGCGCAAGCTCGACAATGAGATGTACATGGCCTATAACATGTTAGGCCACCTGAACCGCTACTGCGGCAACAAGGCCGCCGCCAAGCAGTGCTTCTACAAGGTCATTGAGCTGATGGAGAAGGGAGGCTACTATGAGAGTATGCCGCCCATCTACATGAACCTCGTCAACGTGGAGTTAGACGACGACCCCAAAGAAGCACAGCGCCTGCTCGACAAGGCTGCCGAGATAGCTGCCAAATACTCGCCCGACCGCGTGTTCGACATTGAGACGCGCAAGACGCTGAGCTACTATAACGGCGGCGACACGGAACGGTTCCTCGAGGGCTACAAGCGGTACCGCGAGGGCGTTGCGCAGGGACAGAGCAGCGTACACGGACGCAGCGTAGACATCTACTACCAGGCATGCATGGGCAATACCGACGAGGCGGTGGCAATGGCCCGCAAAGAACTTGCCGACGACGCACACGCCACCATAACCAAGATTTTCGAGCGGTCAGGCCGCTGGAAGGAGGCCTACGAGTCACTGCGCGAGGAGACCAGCGCCAACGACTCGGTGAACAACGTCATCCTGAGCAACTCCATCCAGATTTTCCGCGACGAGCTGCACCTCTACGACATTGAGCGCGAGGCTGCCCAGACACGCCTCTATACGCTGGCTACCATCACCGCGCTGCTGTTGCTGCTGCTGATGGCCTGCGGCTACATCCTGTTCAGTCACCGCCGTCACATGAGGCAAATCAAAAGAGCCTACGAGCACGCCCTGGAGTCGGACAAGATGAAGGCGGCCTTCATCCAGAACATGAGCCACGAAGTAAGAACCCCGCTGAACGTCATCTCGGGCTTCGCACAGGTGCTGGCCAACCCCGAACTGAGCAGCGACGGCAGCAAGCGCAAGGAGATGGCCAAGACCATGCTCGCCAACACGCGCATCATCACCAACCAGATAGACGAGATGCTGGAACTGTCGTTCAACGAGTCGTCAGGGGCAGCACCGAGGGTCGATGTCGTCGTCGTCAATACGCTGTTAAGCGATTTGGTGCGCGAGAACAGGGACTACGTCTCTGCCAATGTGAGCCTGAGCTACAGCAGTCCCCTGCCCGACAACTTCAGCATCAAGACGCAGCACGGCATGCTGCGCCGCGCCTTGAACACGCTCATTGACAACGCCATCAAGAATACCACCCGCGGCACCATCATCCTGAAGGCCGACACCGCCGGGACAGAGATGACGATTGCCGTCGAGGACACCGGTACCGGCATACCCATGCAGGATGCCGAGCGCGTCTTCGAGCGGTTTGTCAAGCTCGACTCCTTCAAGGCCGGACTCGGACTGGGCCTGACCCTTTGCCGCAAGATTATCACCCGGCTCGGCGGCACGGTCAGCGTAGACACCAGCTACCGGGGCGGGGCACGCCTGGTCATCACACTACCCATAGACAAATAACCAACAAAAAGAAGTTATGAAACGTAATGCTTTGAACATGATGATTGCTGCTGCCTGCTGCGCAGGACTGACAGCGGCCTGTACAAAACCGGTGGAGAACGTGCCGACGGCACTCACCACCGTGGGCAACCCCTATATGCCACTTTGGGAGCACATACCCGACGGCGAACCCTACGTCTTCGAGGACCCCGACCAGCCGGGCAAGTACCGCGTCTACGTCTACGGCTCTCACGACAACCTGATTTCCGAATACTGCGGCCGCGACCAGGTGGTGTGGTCGGCATCGGTCGACAGCCTCAACAACTGGCGCTACGACGGCGTCATCCTCGTCGTCGACAAGAATGCCAAGGGCGAACCCTTCGACACGGCAGGCACCGCCGACGTGCTCTATGCCCCCGACGTGACGCTCGTCACCGACAGCACGGGCAAGAAGACCTACTACCTGTTCCCCAACGACCAGACGGGCTTCCGCAACGGGCTGATAGCCAAGAGCGACCGCCCCGACGGCCCGTTCGAGGTGTGCAACTGGAACGCTGACGACCCGAACAAGGTGGACGGCGTACTGCAGTTCGACCCGGCCGTCTTCGTCGATGACGACGGCCGCGTCTACGGCTACTGGGGCTTCGAACGGAGCTATGCCGCCGAGTTCGACCCGACGACGATGGCTACCGTGAAGCCCGGCACGAAGATTGTCGAGGACATGATCAGCGGCCGCAACCAGCCGGGACGCTTCAAGTTCTTCGAGGCCTCCAGCATCCGTAAGATCAAGGACAAGTACGTCTTCATCTACAGTCGCTTCACCGAGGAAGGCGAGTTCGGCCTGCCTACGTCGAACTATACCCTCGCCTACTGCTACAGCGACAGCCCCTTAGGCCCCTGGACCTACGGCGGCACCATCATCGACGGTCGTGGCCGTGAAATCAACGAGCAGGGCGACACCATCGCCTCCGCCGTGCCCGACGGCAACACCCACGGCTCCATCTGCCAGATTAACGGCCATTGGTATGTGTTCTATCATCGCCAGACGGGCACCAACGAGTATGCCCGCCAGGCTATGGTGGCTCCTATCGACGTGAAGGTTGAGGAAGGCCCTGGCGGCAAGGTCGAGATCAGTGAGGGCGAGTACAACTCAGAGGGCTTCGCTCTCGAAGGCCTGAATCCGCTGGAGCGCCACTCCGCCGGCATCGCCTGCTGGCTGACGGGTCCGAAGCCTGCCGTCCACGAATGGCCCAACAACACGTTCTACGGCTCGTATGTGGAGGCCGGCTATGGCGGCACGCCCGACATGACAAAGGAGCAGGCCCTCGCCTCGACTGAGAAGTACGATGCTCCCTACGACCTGCGCTATAACACCAACCGCGTGGTCAACAATACCGACGGCTCCATCGTGGGTTACAAGTACTTCAACTTCACGGCCCTTCAAGGCAAGAAGAACGTGCAACTGCTGCTGACGATTATCCCCGAGGGTATCGACGGAACCATTGAAGTAATGGCCGACCGCCCCTGGGCTTCGCAGCGCGGTTTAACGCTTGGCAAGGTTGACGTGAAAGCCGACATGCCAGCCGGGACACCTACAGAGCTGGCGATTCCCCTGCCTGGCCTGTCGGGACTGACAGGCAAGCATGCCCTCTTCTTCGTCTTTAAGTCGGATATCAAGAACAGGTCCATCTGCACACTCATGGACTTGGTGTTTACCGGCCAATAAGAGACAGCCGACTGACACCCTGATAGTTCACCGTCTTCCGCTTCTCCAGGAAGCGGATGAGGATGTCGGTGGTCTGGACGTTCTGCCGGTGGGCGGCACCTTCGGGAATGCGGCTGGTGGCGGTAACGTAATTGTTGGTAACAACGCGGTAGCGGCGTTTCATGTCGAGCTTCTTGCCTTTCATGGTCAGCAGCCTGGCACTCTTGAGCTTGGTTGAGTCGCCCGGCTCCCGGGTCAGCTCGCAGCGTATACCGCCGACAAAGGGGAAACTGTAATACCGACCGGCAGCGTAGGTGAGCAGCATGCGCAGCAGTTCCTCGCCAGTCAGTTCCAGGACAACGGCGTCGTTGTCGAAGGGATCCATCTCAAAAATGTTAAGCATGGTGATGTTGCCTGCCGGCAGACTGTCTATGCGCACCCCGCCGGGGTTCTCGACGGCAATGTCGGCATCGAAGGCATCCATAAAGGCATCGCAAATCATGCAGCCCAGTTCCTCCTTGTTTCTGAAAGGTGCCTCGGCCTGTGCCACTACTCGCTGGAACTTGGGATTGTCGCTGAAAAAGCGCACCATCGACTCTACCAACTGGCTTTTCCGAGGGTAGTTCCTGATGTCGATATACTCGGCACGCTTGTCGACTACACGTCCGCCGTCGACGGTCAGAGTGGTATAGGTGACACGACCGAACTTATTCTTGTTCTGCGTAATGAGCACGCCGTTCACGCACTCGCTGCCCTTCAGCTGGGTATGGGTGTGACCGCCGATGATGAGGTCGAGCCACGGATAACGCTTGGCAGCCTCAACGTCGTCCTGATAGCCCAGGTGCGACAGCAGGATGGTGACGTCGCACTGACGGCTCAGGGACTCATACTGGCCGATGGTCTCCATCGGCGGCAGGAAGTGCAGACCGTGCAGATTGTCGGGGTGAGTGCTGGGCAGACCCTGCGGCCCTAACTGGACGGCCCCGACTACCCCGACCTTCAGGCCTTCAACATCAAACACCTGACAGGGCACGGTACGTATGCCCGTGGAGCCGTCGGACTGGATGTTGGCGCAGATATAGCGGAAGTTGCTCAGCCCGGTGAGCCTGGCCAGCGAGCAGACGTCGAAATCATGGTTGCCCAGCGTAGAGCCGCTGAAGCCCACCTGATTCATCAGTGCCACCATGGGGTAGGCCGGTATCTCGTACTTGTCGTTCAGGGGATTGCCCGTCCGGTTGTCGCCTGCCGAGAAGACGAGCAGCGAGGGGTCGACGGTGCGCAGGCTGTCGATGAGTGCCGCCAACTGGGGGAACACGTCGATAGCAGCGTGCATATCGTTGACCGACAGGATATGCACCTCGCGCCGCTGCGCAGCAACGAGGCAAAAAACGAATGAACAAACAACACTGAATAATAGCCGCTTCATCTATCTTCTATTCTCAATTATCAACTGTCCGTCCTTCAGTCCGATGGCCTGCGCCTTGAGCACGCCCCTGCCGCGAACGACGGCCAGGCACCGCCCGAAGAAGGCCTTGCGCTGCGGAGCCGTGAACTGCTCCATCGATGTCTGACAGCCGTTGTCGGTTGCCACAACCGTCGCTCCATCGGTAGCTGTGAAGTACACCCGGTCCTCAGCCCAAGGGCAGATGTTCCCCTGTGCGTCGACAATGTCGGCGCAAACGAAGCAGAGGTCCTTGCCCTGATAGTCAACGCTAAGCCGCACGGCGGCGGGCTGACCGGCGGTGCGGATGGTCTGCTCGCAGACCACCTTGCCGTCCTTGCGGCTCACGGCCTTTACCTCGCCCGGCTCGAACTTCACGCGCCACATGACATGGTATGTATGGTCGTCCTTAGAGCGCACGCCCTGCGACTTGCCGTTGACGAACAGCTCCACCTCGTCGGCCTGGTTGTAGTAAGCCCACATATCGATGGCCTGTCCGGGCAACCAGTTCCAGTGGGGAAAGAGGTGCAGCATGGGCGCGCTGGTCCACTCGCTCTGGTACATATAGTAAGAGTCCTTGGGGAAGCCCGCCAGGTCGATGATGCCGAAGTAAGACGAGCGGGCGGGGAAGCCGTAGGGCGTCGGCTCGCCGATGTAGTCGAAGCCCGTCCAGATGAACTGTCCGCCGACAAACGGATTGTGCTTCACCACGTCCCACGTCTCCTCGTGGGTTGACGACCAAGAGGCGTGCATGTTGTCGTAGGCCGAACACATGAACGAGGGGTCGGTATAGGGCAGCCACCACTCCTTAGGCGCCGTGTAGACGGAGTCGCTGGGCATCATGTAGTAGCCGCGCGTCTGCAGGGCCGACACGCTCTCCGAGAAGATGAAGGGCTT
>CAMHIS010000016.1 GCA_946185285.1 uncultured Prevotellaceae bacterium | reverse complement strand
ACGACCTGTCGGAAAACGGCTGCAAAGTTACGACTTATTTTTGAATTACCAAAATTTTTCGGAGTTTTTTTTAATGATTTCTCAATTTTTCCTTGAATTTCTGGAGTTGACCCCGCATAGAGTCGACACAAAGGTCGATACTCTCCTCAAAAGTGTCACTTGTCTTCTCTACGAAAAGTGTACTTCCAGGCACAGCCACAGACAGACTTGCTTCCTTGTTCTGGGCGGCGGCGGGTTTCACAACTTTCAATTGCACCTCTACTTTCTGTATGTCTTCAAATGATTTTTCCAACTTGGCGACCTTCTTTTCGATGAACGCCTGTAACTTCTCGGTGGCGTCGAAGTGAATCGACTGAACTTTAATTTCCATAGTTACCTCCTATTTTTTATAGTTAATAAATAAGGTTATGCCCTTGGATGGGCTTCGCTATAAACTCGTTTCAACTGTTCGAACGTGGTGTGTGTATAAATCTCTGTTGTGTTCAAGCTCACATGTCCCAACAACTTCTTCACACTTTCCAGTCCGGCGCCATTATTCAGCATGGCTGTGGCAAAGCTGTGCCTAAGCACGTGAGGCGAACGCTTCTTCAGAGTCGTAACCTCCGAAAGGTGCTTTCTGACCAAGTACTGAACCTGATTTCTGCTCACCCGCTCGCCCTTGTCAGTAAGGAACAGTGCCGGCGACTGTCTTGTCACCTCATCGTCACGCAATGCCATGTATTCGCGCAGCATTTGTGCCAACTCCTCACCAAAAGGGACTATGCGCTGCTTGTCGCGCTTGCCGGTCACCTTCAGCTGCATGGTGTCAAGATCGATGTCTTCATCGTTGAGCCCTACAAGTTCAGCAAGACGGATCCCCGTCTCATAGAATAATGTAATAATGGTACGCGCGCGCACGATATTATATGAAGAGTCCAACGACAATTTCTCGTCAAGCAAGCAATTCATCTCTGCTTCCCTCACGAACTGCGGCAGCGGCTTCGACTTCTTAGGTCCCGTCACCACGTGAGCGGGGTCCTTGCTGACGAGCTTTCGCGACAAGGCGTAGCGATAGAATGTTCGGACAGCGCTCAGGGCGAGGTTAACCGTAGTAGGCTTCTTGCCCTCATCCATCAGGAATTCCATCCAGCCTCTTATCACATCGGCATCGACCGTTTGTAACGTAAGACAATCGTCCACCCCCCGAATATACGTTTCGAAATCGCGAAGATTCTCTCCGTACAGCTGCACTGTCCGAGGACTTCTGTTCCGCTCGTAGCGCAGGTAATTCAGGAACTGGTCGACTATCATAAACGTTACCTTTTAGAATTCGGCAACGAATTTACGGAAAAAAAATCAAACCACCAAATTTTTTTGGTTTTTTTTACTCCTCAGTGGCGCGGAGCTTCTGTACGTAAATGGCGTGCTCCATCTTCAGGCGCTTCAGAACAGACGGTTTGTCGAACTGCTGACGACGACGCAGCTCCTTTACGACACCTGTCTTTTCATACTTTCTCTTGAACTTCTTGAGGGCCTTCTCGATGTTCTCGCCTTCTTTTACTGGTACAATAATCATTTTGCTTTGCTTTAAATTTTAATTGTTAAACTTAGTGCTCCGGGCCAGGGGCCACGAAAAGCGGGTGCAAAGTTACAACTTTTTTACTTAACAGCCAAGTTTTTAGCTAATTTTTTCAAACCATAGCCCATAAATTGCCATATTCCTCCGTAATGTCATAGCCTTTTAGAGCCAGAGATGGCTACAGTATCAACGTCATCTGAAAAAGAGACGGAATTGCCGTCTTCGTCCTCAATTATTGAACTTTTCCACCCTTTTCTTTTAGACAACGAATTAAGACGAATCACAATTAAAATGAATCCGTCATTCCGTCACTTTCTATCTATCACACTTGTAATCAGAAGGTTACGTGGTGACAGATTAAGGTGAAGGATGACGGATGGAGGAATGAACGGTGAGGAACGGGACGGTCGTCTTGGCCGTCCGCAGTGATTCAGCATCCCGTGAACAATTATTCATCGCCCGTGAACATAGGTCATAAACATCGACTTCGTGCAGCGGTGTACACATACTGGTGACACCAACTGCAACCGACGTGCATCCGTCATCCGTCACCATTATCCGTTACCACGTATCATATTGTTTGTCAGCCACTTTCGCTACGGTGACGGATGCGACGGATATTTTAGTCTCGAATCTTCGTGCCGGCGTTTCCCCACCTATCAGAATGCTCTCACGGCGAGGTAGCGGTTGATGACATCGACCGTCAGTTCCAGTGGCGAGGTAAGCAGCGAGAGGATGCCGTACTGACGGAGAGTGGCACTGACAAGCTGCTTTTCAGCGACGAACTTCTCGGCAACCTCGTGCTGACAACGCTGTTCGGCAGTTGCTGCGGGCGAATCGACAAACTGCTGCAGCTCGACGTCGTCGAAGAAGACGACAAGCAGGCGGTGGCGGCGGGCAATCTGCAGGAGGAATGGCAGTTGGCGCTGCAGGGAGACCAGCCCCATGAAGTTAGTAAAGAGTATCAGCAGGGAGTGCTTGCTGATGTGGCGGCCGATACCCACCGAGAGAGCCGAGAAGTCGGTCTCCTCGAAGTTGGTCTGCTCGGCGTAGAGCGTTTCCATGAGTTTGTTGATATGGCCAGGACGGCGGTCGGCAGCCACGAAGGTTTCAAGGTTATCGTTGAAGGTGATGAGTCCGGCACGGTCCTCCTTGCGCATGGCTACATAGCTGAGTGCCAAGGAGGCGTTGATGGCATAGTCGAGGAGGGTCATGCCCTCAAAAGCCTGCTGCATGACACGGCCCTTGTCGACAATGCAAAACACCTGCTGCGACCGCTCGTCCTGATAGACGTTCACCATCGGACGGCTGAGACGCGCGGTGGCCCGCCAGTTAACGGTGCGATAGTCGTCGCCGCGCAGGTAGTCGCGAATGTGTTCAAACTCGGTGTTACGGCCTATGCGGCGTATGCGCTTGATGCCTGGCTGCTGCAGGTTCTGGCTGATGGCCATCAGCTCATACTGGTGCAGTTTCTGGAATGAAGGGTAGACGCAGACGTCGCAGGGCGAGGCACAGCGGTAGCGGCGCTCGACGAGGCCGAGGTGCGTAGAGGCGAAGACAAGGACGTGGCCGAAGCTGTAGACACCACGGCGGGTAGGGCGAAGTGAGTAAGCGAGGTGGGCAGCGGCACCGCCGCTGCAAAGCAAACGCGAGGGCGAAGAAGCGGAGAACAAGCTGCTGAAGTCGCGCTGCTGGAACTGAAAGGGCAGCTCATCGATTACCTCAAGGCGGACGGGGAATGGGTAGGTGCTCTCAACGCTGATGGTAATGGTGTTGTCGTCGCCGTTGCTGAAGCGGGTGCTGAGTCGGCGCTCGGCAGTAATGGCACGGCGGTGCCAGAGCAGGGCGACGTCGGCGAGGGTGGCTATAAGCAGCAGCAAAGTGAGCAGCCGTCCCACCGTGAACAGCGGGGCGTAAGCATAGCCGAGGCCGGTGACGAGGGCGACGGCAAGCAGCAGGAGGTAGAAGCGGCGACGCAGGTACATTGGCAGTCTTTCTATGCTGCAACAGTGTTGCAGCAAAGGGAACAATTACTTGGGAACCTCCACTTTATCGAGCAGACGGAGGGCTACCTTCTGAGGCGTATAGCCCTCCATCTCGGCCTCGGCGGTGAGTACGAGGCGGTGCTGAAGCACAGCAGGCACAACCGTCTTCACATCGTCGGGCGTCAGGTAGTCGCGACCCTGCAGCAGAGCGTAGGCCTTGGCCGACTGCAGGATGGCCACCGACGCACGGGGCGAGGCACCGAGATAGACGACGCGGCTCTTACGCGTCTGCTGGACGATGTCGACCACGTACTGCAGCAGCGACTGTTCGGCATAGACCTCGCTGAGCAGGGTGCGCAACTGCAGAATCTCTTCCTTGGTGATGACGGGCTGCACGCGGCTGAGGTCGGTGAACGTGGCGTTCTCATGATGGCGCTGCAAGATGCGCAGCTCCTCCTCGGCCGACGGGTAATCCATCGTGAGCTTCATCAGGAAGCGGTCGGTCTGCGCCTCGGGCAGTTTGTACGTACCCTCCTGCTCCACAGGGTTCTGCGTGGCCAGAATGGTGTAGAGCGGCGACATGGGGTGCGTGGTACCGTCGATGGTGGCCTGCCGTTCCTCCATTACCTCGAAGAGGGCTGCCTGCGTCTTGGCCGGGGCACGGTTCACCTCGTCGACCAGTACGAGGTCGGCAAAGACCGGACCGGCGTGGAACTGGAACTCCTGCGTCTTCATGTTAAACACACTGGTGCCGAGCACATCGCTGGGCATCAGGTCGGGCGTGAACTGCACGCGGCTGAACTTGGCGTCGATAAGCCGGGCCACGAGCTTGGCCAACAGCGTTTTGGCTACGCCGGGCACACCTTCTATCAGCACGTGACCGCCGGCGAGGATGGCCGTCAGCAGCAGTTCGACGTTCTGGTCCTGTCCGACGATGACCTCGCCGATGGCCTGGCGCAGCGTCTGTACCTTCTCGGCGAAGGCCGTCAGGTCTAAGCTTTTTCTTTCTTCCATATACTCTTATTATGTTTTTGTTTCATGTATTGTAGGGTGCCGATGTGGCGGATGAAGTCAAGCTGGTAGTTGCGCGGCGGCTTTTCGACGGGGATGGCACGCTGACGGCGGCGGGCACTGAAGCCCATCAGCAGCACGATGCCGAGCACCACGAGGTAGAGTGCCCAGCGCAGGGGTGGACGCTTCAGCAGTTCGCGGAAGGGTGAACTCTCCGCCACGTCGTAGTTGGGCATATAGGCCTCGGTGCGCACCACGGGCAAATCCTTCAGGCGGTTCAGCAGGCGATGAACGTAGGCGGGGTTGTCGAGGATGCCGTAGTTGGTGAGCATTAACGGCGTCGTGACAAGAATCAGCTCGCCCTTGCCAATAGGATAGCTGAGGGCCACGACGTCGGCCACCCTAACCTTCGACAAGTCAGACTCCACGTAGGGGCTGTCCTTGCTGAGATGCTCTTTTGCAAAATCCAAATCGGCCCAGTTGTTAATCTTAGCCAATGGGACAGCAGGTAACGTGTCTAAGATGCAGGCATTGATGAACTGGGAATGGACGCGGATAACGTAAGGTGTATAGACCGCCGAGTCGCCAATCCAGAAGATGCTGTCGGAAGAGGGTTCCTTGCCAAAAGTCTTCTGGAAATTAGAGGTGAGGAAGTAGTTCTTCGTGTTACAGGATATGTTCAACGTATCACAGATTTCGTCATCAAAATACGAATGTGCATAAAGGATGCGGTTGCCGCGAGCTGCCAAGGCAAGAAGGGTGTCAACGTTAACAGCCTCCCCCTGATAACCGGAATGAAGTATGATGAAAGAACGCGGCGACGTGTTCTCCAAAGCCAACTGTGGCAACGACTTACGGCAGACGGTATAGCCATGGGGCATCGTGGTGGCAAGCACACTGTCGAAGACGTAGCAGCCAAAGGGCTGGCGGTCGGCATGGGCAAAGGTCGGCTCCCATACGAAGCGGCGCGGCATCTGGTACTCCAAGACGAGCATCAGCACAGTCAGCCCCAGGATAAGCAGCCAGAACTTACGGTTCACGGGCTACCTCCTTTCCTAATTGTTTCACCTCTTCATAGAGTGGGCGGGTGGCGGGGAAGTTGCCGTAGCGAACGCGCAGGAAATGGGCGGTGAGGGTGCGGAATGCGGCGGGGGCAGCAGCGGTTGGGACAGCGGCACCGCCGCTGCGCAGCGAACAGGCGGCTGAGAACTCGCGGACGTACTGCGTTGGGGTTTTGAAGGGTTGCCAGTCGATGAGGTTAGAATCTGTGAGTGCTTTGAGGGTCTGGAGGTACCGCAGGCGGATGGCCTCGCGGAAGTTGCTGTTGGCTACAGCCTGGCTGATGGCGGTATCGAAATCGACACCGTAGATGGTGTCCTCGGCATCACAATCAGTAGTCTCTCCCTGTTCCTGCCGCCGGAAGATGCCGCCATTTTGGCGCCACAGATACCACCCAATGAAGCCCAGCACGCCGACAGCGAGGATGGCAAGCACCCACTGGACGACGGTGCTGTTGACAGCATCTCCGAAGATGTCGTTCAGGAACTCCCTGACCTGCATCATCAGCCACTCAGTGAAAGTCATCCCACCTCCGACCAACTCGCGGTTGTAGTCGAAGTCCTGCTGAGCCTGCCACTGGGCTATCTGCGCGCTGTCTATGACGAGGGTATCGGGCAAGGTGAAGGGTGAAGAGTGAAGGGTGAGAGGTTAGAGAGTCTCGAAGTTTTCTATATCCTGGTCAACGCCAACGCCATCGACCTTATCGCAGGCATGGCCGTACTGATAGGCGATGCCAATGCACATCAATGCCATTATGCAACTGCCGGCGAAGCTGGACACCACACCCAGCAGATACTGAATGACCGTATAGCCGAACGACGAGACAAAGCCCGAGGTGTTGCCCTGGGTGGCAAGGAGGTTTTTCGCCATGACCATGATGTACCACGGTGTGGAAATCAAGCCCGAGATGATGGAGGAGATGATGTAGAGCACAATCATGACGCCAACAATGCCGGCCCACGTCTTCCAGCCCAAGCGCACCGACTTGGCGTAAGCGCTGACGATGCCAGTATCCTCGAACAGGTAGATGGGATAGACCAACACGAAGAGTGGCAGCACCACAACGGCTATGATAATGACCGGCAAGATGAAGTAAGGACTGGCGGCTATCAGCAGTGCCATCAGCAGGACGATGACTACAAAAATAGCAATACTCGTGACCAGCAGTACCAGCTGGCGTAAGCATTTCTGAACCACGCCAGGTCGAAGTTCGTCGAAAGTGACACCCTTCAGCCGCTCCGACCGCTGCTCGTAAAGCTGCATCATCGTGTAGGACACGGCATAGACCAAGATGATGGCTACGAACTGCACCAACATATACAGGCCCATCGACGAGAGCCACTGCAGCATATCGGCAAAGTTCCGGCCTCCGCCACTTGTAATAGCGGTGATAGACTCCATGTAGCCTGTCATGAAGTTGTTCATACAGAACGTCTGCACGATTGCAATGGGCAGGACTAAGTAGGTGATGTACTTCAACAGCGTGCGAAAATTCTCGCTAATGAAGTCGAACGTGTCGGACAGTTTTTCGCCAAACGTTCTCTTACGATAGAGTTTAATCAATGGTTTTTCTGAGCTCATGGTTTTTCTTTTTAGGTAATACAATATAATAATAGATAACAAATGCCAAAGAACAGAGGATGATGCTCAGCCGCAGCAGGTCGGGCCACTCGGTGTGGCGCGTGAAGAAGCCCTCGATAAAGCCCGCCACGACGAACACCGGCACAGCACCCACCACGATGCGCAGGCCGCGCCGCGCCCCACGCCGGAACGACTCGAGCCGGGGATAGGTGCCAGGGAAGAGCCAGCCGTTGCCCATGGCTATGCCGGCGGCTCCGGCCACGATAATGGCCGATATCTCGAGCGTACCGTGCAGCCAGACTGCCAGTGCCGACTGCCACAGCAGACCGTGCTGGGCGAAGAACGTCTGGAACGAACCGAGCATCACGCCATTCTGGAACAGGACGAATCCCGTGCCGATGCTGGTGAACACGCCCAGGACGAAGGCGACGAACGACACCTTGACATTGTTCAGCGTGATACTGCTGAACATATCGGCCTCAGGGTCGCCGCCGTAGACGGCCATCGGCTCGCCGTTGGCGATGTTCTGCAGCGTCATGTCCACATAGCGGTCGCCGAGGATGATACGACAGAACTCCGGGTCGAACATCTGAGACAGAAAGCCGACAAAGGCGCTGACGGCAAAGACGATGAACGAAATCAGCAACTCGCGACGTGCCTCCCACATCGTGCGCGGCACCTCATCGGTCCAGAATGTTATGAGCCGCGACCACTGGTAACGGCGCGGACGGTAAATCTCATTGTGCAGGGCCGAGGCCAAGTTGTTCAGGTAGCGTGTAATCTTCGAATCAGGATAGTGCGTCTGCGAGAAGGCCAGGTCGCTGGTCACGTCGATATAGGTATCAGCCAACTGGGTGGCATCGGTCTCGCCGACCTTCTCCACTACCAGCTCTGCAGCCCTCCATTTCTCAATGTTCTGCCTGATAAACGTTACTTCCTTCATAATTCACGTGCAAAGATACGAAATAATTGCCGATTACAATTGCTATTTATCATTTTTTTTGTAACTTTGCCGACGATATGGCAGAAAAGAGCATCGTCACCGGACAATATGTACGTCTCCGTCAGACTCCAGCGGGTGTCGGCGAGCGTATGCTGGCCCAAGTCGTCGACTGGGTGGTGCAGATAGCCTACTTCTTCCTGTGGGTAGTTATTGCCCGCACGACTTCCGTCTCGCTCAGCCCTACGGCCATCATCACCATCGTCATTCTGCCTATCCTGCTCTACTGTCCGCTGTGCGAGATACTCTCCAACGGCCAGACCGTCGGGAAGCGGCTCTTCATGCTGCGCGTCATCATGGCCGACGGCACCCTACCCTCGCCCGCTGCCTACCTGCTGCGGTGGCTGCTGATGATTGCCGACGGTCCGCTGTTAGGATACGTCGGCGTGCTGGTGATGATTCTGAACCGCAACAACCAGCGGCTCGGCGATATGGCGGCAGGCACGCTGGTTGTCAAGTTGCAAAGCTATTCGCAGATTCAGGTCAGCCTCGACGAGTACGACTACCTGACCCGTGGCTACCATCCCTCCTACCCTCAGGCTGCCGACCTGTCATTGGAGCAGGTTGACATCATCCAGCGCACCTTGGACAGCGACCAGCAAGAGCGTATCAGCCAACTGTCGCAGAAGGTGCAGCAGATTCTCAGCGTCAGCCGTCGCGAGTCTGAAGACGAGTTCTTCCTGCGCCGCATCGTGCGCGATTATCAGTACTACGCCTTGGAGGAGATTTAGCGGCTACGGCTGCTGTATCGGCGGCGGTGTCAGTGCAACGATACGCAGTACCTGCGGAACCTGTTCCACCGGTTTCCACTCTTTCATGCCGGGCATCCAGCACAGGGTGTCCTTTGCTATCTGTTTGTTGTATATCATCCGCGACACCTCACTCTCGTTGAGCGGCCCCACGGGCTTGCCCTCTAAGGCCACATAGTAGGTGGCCGGGGCAACCTGCGGCATCGTCTGCACGCTGCCAGGCACATACATCTGCTGTAGTTGCAGGTTCATACTCCCCACCATCTGGCGGGCTATCTGCATACTCATACCAAACTCCACGAGTCGGTCTATCGAAAAGAAATTATTGTCGTCCATACTCCCAAACTCCTAAAACTCCTAAACTCCTAAACTCCCGGAATCGGCGGCGGTACAGCCCCTGCGGGCGGCGCAAACAGCGGGGCCAGCTCGGGAACCGTCGATGCGGCAGCCCACTGTGGCATTCCCTGTTTCCATACGAGGGTCTGCATGGTCAGCGTACCATTCTGCACCAACTGCGGCAACTGCTCGGGGGCGAACGGACCGGCCTGCTGGCCGCCAACGGCTATGAAGAACTGGACACCAGGCATGGGTGGCGGAGCGGCCTGTTGGCCCTGCTGCCAGTACTGCCCCATGTTGTTCATCATGCCAGCCATCTGCTGCCCCATGGCACCGCCCATCATCATGCCGGTCATCATGCCGGCAGCATTCATGCCGCCACCGCCACCGCCGTCGCCACCGCCGCCCATCTGGCCCATCTGACCCAAGCTCTCGGCTCCGGCCTTGAGCACCGTGGTCTGCTGGTCCAAAGCATGGGCACCCATGAACTGCGTCTCGGTCTGCAGACGTTGGGCACGCTGAGCCTCTTCGCGCTGTATGCGCAGCGTCTCCTCCATGTTGTGTATGTTTAACTCCTGTGTGTCCTTCATATTTTTGATGTTCACATCGCGCTGTGCCTTCATGGTCTCGGCAGTGATGCCAGCCGTCAGTTCGCGCAGCTCCAGATAGTAGGGACTGGTCTTGTCGATTTCCAGGTCCGACACGTCGAGCGAGCGCAACTGAACCCCAAAGACGTTCTCCAACTGCTCAGCCAGCCTCGGTGTAAGGGCATCGTTCACGATATCGAGCCGACGTTCCAGCTGAACCACGGGCAGGTTGGAATCCATCGGCAGATTGGTCACCACCTGGCGCACATGTTTGGCCAATGCCGAACTAATCTGCCGCTTGAAGGTGTCATGGTCAAAGTCCTGCAGGCGGTTCAACTTGATGAAGCCCATGTAGTCCTTAATATTGAACGTCAGCACGCCACGCACAGCCATCGGCACACCGTGGTCAGGCAGTCGCGGGTCGAAGACGTCGAAATAAGGCACCCCGAAACGCAATTGGTTGTTCAGCTGAATGTTGATGAAGTACACCTCAGCCTGGAACGGACTCTCGCCGCCCCAGAGCGTCCCCACGATACTGGCCAATACGGGAAGGTTGGCCGTCGAGATGGTGCCGTCGTAAGGGCCAGTGATGAAGTCCTGCATCGGACCGTTTTTCTGGCTGTAGACGAAGACGGCCACCTCGCCGTCCTTGACGCGGAGCTGACTGCCCCAGCGTATGGCGTTCTCACGACTGGTGCTGTTGACGGTCTGTCCCTCGGGGCGCCATTTCCACACCATGTATTCCTGTTGGTCGCAGCGGATGACGTTCATCACTCCGCCGCCTTTTCCTCTACCGAATAGTCCCATAGTTAATTCCTTATATAATATGTTTATTGACTTCTTTCTCTAACTGGTCGAGCCGTGCCAGGTCGCCAGCGTTATGCAGCGTCAAGCGGGCCTTCGTCATACACTGGCGGAACTTGTCCTTCCACACCTTCGTGAGCTCGTTGTGCCGGTTATTCTCCTTCGAACCGCCCTTGGCAGCATAAAAGAAAGCGAAGGGCGCACCAAGGATGAGTCCAAATGCCCCTGAGCCGATAATGACAACCAGTCCCCTCTGTAAGAGTCTCTCACCCCGCTTTGTTTCCTCGGCAATGAGATAGATTACAAAGAAAAGCAGGAAGAAGAGACCGATGAAGATGCCTACCACCAGCAGGAAGCGGCGCACGGGATTGGCTGTCACGCCACCCTTCAGCTGACTGCGCTCGGCGGCCAGCTGAAGAAACTCCAGCAGGTCCTCACGCGTGTTAGGAACGGGGAAGGTTGAAATGACGTCACGGCGCTGGGCCATGTCGACCTTGTTGTTGCCCGTGGTGGGCAGCGAGGCCAGCTTCTCCTCGATGGCCTTCACGCTCGAAGCCCGTCCGACGGCAATCTCGGCACCGCAGTTTGGGCAGACTTTGACAAAGGCCTCTATCTCAGTGCCGCACTGCGGACACTTATGCAGCCTGGCCTTCTTTTCTACGCGCCACTGCTGCAGGCGTTCTTCCAGCATCTGGTCTACTGCTTCACGGCTGATGCCCTCTCCCTCGGCCAGGCGGTAGAGCACCGCCCGCTCTTTCTCTGAAATGAACCCGTCGGTCAGCGTGGCCTTGATGACCTGCTCTAACTGGGCTGAAAATGTATATTCGCTCATGGTCTGTTGGAAATTACATTAGAAGATGGTGTTTATCACTTTTGTCAGCACCGGCTCGGTGGCCTCGCGCTCCAGGCGGTCCATCGTGGCATTATCGTCGGCGTTGTTCAACCGCGCCCGAGCCTTCTGCAGACACTCGTCGAAGCGGCCGCGCCACAACGAGGCGAAGTGGTTGTGCTCCTGAGCCACGGCGGTATCGGTACGCCGGGAGACAAGCCAGGCCGGTATGCCACCGCAGACGGGCAGCATAAACAGGGCTTCATCGATAGCCTTTGACAGCTGTACCCCGTTGACGGAATGAATAAACAGGCCGCCAACAACCAGCACGACAAAAACGGCCGCAAACGTCAGCACCACCCGTCCCCACTTGGTATTGGTGAGCGGATTCTTACGCTTGGCCAGCGGTGCCGACAGGGCGAGGAACTCCAGCAGGCCCTCGCGGTCGTCGGGCAGTTTGAACTGGCAGACCAGTTGTTCCTTCTGGGGGCGCGTCACTGCCTCGTTGTATGCCACGAAGAGGTCGCTGACGGTCTTCTCGGCCAGCATGTCGCGCAGCTCGTGGCCGCAGTAGGGACAGTGGGAGTCGAAGCCTTCCAGCTCGGCGCCGCAGTGCGGACAGTTGTGGCGGTGGCGCTCCGTCAGCTGCTCACGCTGCCGTTCGGCGTCGCGCATGATCTCGGCCACGTCTTCGTCCTCCAGGTAGCTGTTCTTCAGCGGCGCCACCCTCGACTTGGCCTGCATGGCCTGGAGGTCAACGCTGTTGCGGGCCTGCTCCTCGGCCTGTTTGCGCTGCATCTTCTTATACTTGTAGTACAGCCAGGCGGCTGTGAGTATAGCCAATACGAAGCCCAGCATTGAGCCGTCGCCGGAATCGTCGTCCATCCCCGTCGCCTGTGCAGCCATCGCCAATGGCCACAAGGCCATGGCGGCGGCAGTCCGAAACTTGTTTGTCATTGTCATCATTGTTTCAAATTAGCAGAAAGACGTTGCAAATATAGTAATTTCTGAGCAAACGACCAAATTTCACGTGTACTTTTTGTCAGAGCGGGCTACAGGCCTGCCTTAGCCACTCTGCCTCGCCGGCATCGAGATGGGGCGACAGCTGGTCATAAACCGTCTGGTGATAGTCGTTCAGCCAGTCGATTTCCTCCTGCAGCATACGCTCGCGGATGATGGGGCGCTTGTCGATGGGACAGAGCGTCAGCGGCTCAAACTGCAGGAAACGTCCGAACTCCGTCTCCTTGTAAGCCGTGATGAGCAGCGTGTTCTCCGTGCGTGCACCGCAGCGCCCGGCCAGGTAGATGCCCGGCTCGTCGGTGATGGTCATGCCCTCAACGAGCGGGGCGGGCTTCCACTCCATGCGGAACTGGTGAGGCCCTTCGTGGACGTTCAGGTAAGTACCCACGCCGTGACCCGTTCCGTGCAGGTAGTTCAGTCCCTCGCGCCACATCGCTGCCCGTGCCAGGATGTCAATCTGCGTGCCGCTGGCCCCACTGGGGAATTTGCACAGCTCTATCTGGATATGCCCTTTCAGCACCAGCGTATAGATCAGCTTCTCCTCGTCGGTCAGCGGGCCGAGGGCAATGGTGCGGGTGATGTCGGTCGTGCCGTCCAAGTACTGCGCACCGCTGTCGAGCAGCAGCAGTCCGTGAGGCTCCAGGGGGATGTCGGTCTCGGGCGTCGCCTCGTAGTGGACAATGGCAGCGTGGGCACCGTAGCCCGCAATCGTGTCGAACGAGATGTCGCGGTAGAGTGGCTGCTCGGAGCGCAGTGCCGTCAGTTTCCGGTCGACGGAAATCTCCGTTTCCTGATGCCCATTCTGCCCACAGGCCTCATCCAGCCACTTCAGAAACTTCACCATGGCGATGCCGTCTTTCAGCATCGCCGACCTAAAACCCGCTATCTCGGTGGCGTTCTTGACGGTCTTCATCCGCTTGACGGGCGATTCTTCCTCCACCTTCTCGCGGGTAACAGCTTGATAGAGTGCATAGTTCACTTCGTCAGGGTCGAGCAGGATGTTGTACTCGAAATAGTCCTTCAGACCCTTCACGACGTTCTCGTAACTATCGACCTTGATGCCTTCCTGCTGCAGATAGGCCGACACCTCGGGCGTCAACTTCACCTTATTTATATATAGGGTGACATCCTTTGACGAGATGAGCAGATAAGAGACGAATACCGGATTACAGTGGACATCTGTGCCGCGCAGGTTCAGCGTCCAGGCTATGTCGTCGAGGGCCGACATCAGCATACCGTCGGCATGTTTCTCGCGCAGGGCCTTGCGGATGCGGGTTATCTTGCTGGCCGTCGTTTCGCCGGCATATTCTATCGGGTATATTTCCACCGGGTTCTCGGGTATAGCCGGACGGTTGCGCCAGATCAGCTTCAGCGGGTCCAGATTGGTGCGCAGCGTCATGCCGTCCTCCTTCCTGAGGTCGGCCATCAGCTCCTTCACGCTGTTGGCCGACGAGCACCAGCCATCGATGCCGACCTCGGTGCTAGCGGTAGAACCGCCAGCCACAATCTGACTGTTGAGCCACTGGGCGATGGTCGGCGTGCCCTCAATCTTCAGTTTCATCAGCTGGAACTCCGTGCCCTTCAGTTGCTCCTCGGCAGCGAGAAAGTAGCGCGAGTCAGTCCAGAGGGCGGCACTGTCCATCGTGACGACGGCGGTGCCGGCGGAGCCATTGAAACCTGATATAAACTCACGGCCCTTCCAGTGGTCAGGCACGTATTCGCCTTGATGCGGGTCGGTACTTGGAAATATGAAGGCGGCCAGATGTTCGCGCCGCATCACCTCGCGGAGGTCTTGTAATCGTTGGTTTACCGTGTTGTCCATAATGCTTTCCTTATTTCTTGATTTCCTGTAATGCTTTGTCACCAGGCTTGAAGAGCAGGCCGGTACACTGTTGTGCTGCCGCCTTGTAGGTCTTCAGCTCCACCTTGTCCCACTGTATCTGGTCAGTGCGCTGAGCCAGCGGGGCGTGGGGAATGATGCTGCCGTCGCGGACGAGGATGATGGCGGGAATACGGCCTGCCGTCAGCGTCTGGTAGCCGCCGTCGTAGACCTTGCCGCTCTGGTAGTCAATCCATTTAGAGCCTACCCCCGACCCCTCCCCAAAAGAGGGGAGATAAACCGTCCGGCTGTCACCGCTCTCCAGCAGCGGAGCCACCAATATCTGCGAGCCAAACATATACTCGTCCTCCACGAGCCAGGCTCCGGGGTCGTCGGGAAACTCCACCAGCAGGGCACGCACCATCGGCAGACCGCGTTCAGTGCAGTCCTTGGCCTGAGCATAGACGTATGGCATGAGCCGGTATTTCATCTCGGCACACTCGCGGAAAGCCTTGGTGAACGACTCCGAGATGAGCCACGGTTCGGTGGGAGGCGCTCCGTGGGCACGGGTATGACTCGACAGGAAGCCGAAGGGCAGCCAACGGCGGTAGATGTCCTCGGGCGAAGCCGTCACAAAGCCGCCCATATCGTGGCTCCAGAATGAGAAGCCGCTGAGTCCGAACGAGAGACCGCCGCGCAGGTCGCCCAGCATTCCGATATTGTTGGTAGCCGCATCGCCGCCCCAGTGCAGGGCATAGCGCTGTGAGCCGGCCCAGGCCGAGCGTGCCCAGATGATGCCCTCGCCGGGATAGTGACCCTCAACGGCTTCCCAGAGTGCCTTGTTATAGCGCAGGGGATAGAGGTTGTGCTCATAGAGTCCGCCGAGGCCGCTGTGGTAGAAACCGTTGTAAGGGGCCGCCTCGCCGAAGTCGCACTTGATGGTCGAGACGCCCTGCTTCAGCAGGTTCGTAATCTTCTGCTGGTACCAGCTGACCGTCCCGGGATTGGAGAAGTCGAGAATGGCATCCTCGACGGGCATACCGCCCGCTGCGTTCCTGATGTGGAGATTGTTCTGGACAATCTCATTGAAGAAACGGTTCTTGGGCGTAAAATACGGCAACTGCCACAGACAGGTATGGAAACCGTCGTTGGCCAACTGTTTGAGCATGCCAACGGGGTCGGGGAAGCGGTCTTTGGCAAACTCATAGTCACACTGCCAGTCGGTGCCAAACCAACCGGTGTCGAAGTGGATGACGTCGGCAGGTATCTTGTGCTGGCGCAGCTTCTTGGCAATGTCGAGGCCCTCGTCCTGCGAGAAGTAGGTGATTCGGCTCATCCAAGTACCGAAGCTCCATAGCGGCGGCATGGGCGACTTACCGGTGACGTTGGTGTACTCGTCAAGTATTTCTTTGGGGGAGCCGAAGAACACGAAGAGGTCTATCTGCTCGTCGGCCATGAAGAGTCGCTGAGCGCCGATGTAAGAGGCACCGAAATCGGCGGTGACGGGAGCCGACGTGTGCATGAAGATGCCGTAGCCACGGTTGGAGAAGTAGAAGGGCACAGGCTTGTACATGCCGTCGGTCTCAGGTCCCTGGGGGTCGGTGACGCTGAGGTGAACCTTCTGGCCTACCTTATTCAATGAGGTGAACGACTCGCCGCAGCCGTAGATACGCTCGCCGGGCGAGAGCAGGAAGACAGGATTCACCGAGCGTGAGTTGTCTGAACCGCGCTTAAGGAACGAGAAGGGCAGCAACTTCACCTGTGTGGAGTCGTTGTCGATGATGTGGCGCGTCTGGGTGAGTATCTTGCCTTTCGCATCCTTCAGCACCAAGCGGAAGGGGAAACGCTGAATCTCGATGCTTCCGTAGTCGGTGCCGTAGCTGATGGTCTGGGCGTTTTCTCCTTTCCTCCATGAGGGTTTGCTGGAGCGCTGCTTGAAGCCGTCACAGAACATCGGGTCGTCGGCATCGGTATTCTTCGGCACGATGGGCGTGGTGAGCAAACGGATGCGGGCTGCCTTGGGCGAGATGAACTCAATGGAAATCCTTAGGTTAGGGTCGTTGTCGTAGGCCGCATCGGGGAAGTCGAGCATCTGCATACGGACGGGCCAGTAGCCATTGAGGTTGAACGCCTGACGGGGCGACAGCCGGTAGCGTTTCCAGTTGACAAGTCCTTCGCCTTTCGCCGCATCGAATGATGCCAGCGAGTCGGCCAGGAAATAGGTGTTCGACAGGTCGTAGAAGTCGGTCGAGACGTCCTTCTGCATACACTGCAGGTACTGGATGCCGGCGTTGGTCTGAAGCTGGGCATGAGTTGTCAGGAAGCCGCAGCAGACGAGCGCAATTAAAAAAGTTTTTCTATTCATAGTTTTGGTTTTTAATTTACAATTGTTATTATCCGCCAATGACCACCTGCAGTCCGTGAGCCTCCAACAGCTGACGACAGCGGCGCAGCGTTTCATCCGAGGGGACGGCCATCGGGAAGCCCTCTGGATTATAGGGTGTCGGGGGCATCATACGGCGATGCTTGTCCTTACCTACGTCGTGGTAGGGGAGCAGGTGGACGGACCCACCCCCGGCCCCTTCCTGTGAGGGAGGGGAGTAAAGTGACTGGAGGAATTGGGCGGTTGCCTCGATGTTCGCCTCGTCGGCATTGATGCCTTCGATGAGGGGGATTCGGATGCGGAAGTCCTTTCCTGCCATAGCCACGCGGCGTATGTTTTCAAGGATCAGCTCATTGCCGACACCCGTGTAGCGCCGGTGCTTCTCCGAGTCCATCAGCTTCAGGTCGACCAGCAGCAGCTCACATTCGGCTGCTACGGCATCGACCACCTCCGGCCGGACATAGAGCGCCGTGTCGACGGTGCGGTGGAAGCCGCGCCGCTTCAGTTCACGTAGGATTGCCAGTGCATCGTCGGGGTGCATCAGCGGTTCGCCACCGCAGAGGGTCACGCCGCCACCGCTGTCCTCCATGATGTCGCGCTCCTTCTCAATCTCGGCCATCAGCTCGTCCATCGTGTACTCACGGCCGCACAGTTCGCGGGCGGTGGTGGGGCAGTCGTCCACGGTGAAGCCCGGTTCGTTGCACGTACCACAGCGGATGCACTTCGACTGTTTGAAGAGCACCTGCGGCTCTGCTGACCAGCTTTCCGGGTTATGACACCACACGCAGCGCAGCGGGCATCCCTTCATGAAGATGGTTGTCCGAATGCCCGGCCCGTCGTTGATGGCATAGCGCTTGATGTCGAAGATGTATGTATCCAATGTCAACCCTTCTTACAGCCCCCACGGAGCGTCCAACGCGGCATGTTATCCATGAGCCGATGTAAGTGTCTGAGCGCTTCCTGTTCCTCCTGGCCCGACAGCAGTTCGTCCAGATGGCAGTTGACAAACATCAGGAAGTACTGTTCTTGGCTCAATTCCCTTAACGACGGTATATCCTCATGGTTGGCATAGAACCACATACGACAAATCATTTCCTCGGCAAAGGCCACATCGCAATTCAGCTTTTTCGTCATATACTTAGTGAAGCGTTCCCTCTGACTGTTCGGAATCAGCGGCATGAAGCTGATGCTGGCATCCAAAATCTCATGGTCGGTAAACGGATACAGTTCTCTCTGCTCTATCTCCGTTGCTTGTATTTTTTCGTACAAGTCGCTATGCCTGTAAAAGGAATAACGCGAGACAAAGAATATGGTCTGGTCCAACGGCAGATTATCGGCTTGTTCTCCTTTCAGCGAGTAAACCATTGCCTTTATTGCCAAGGAATGGGCATAGACTTTATCCACCGTTTCCTGAATGTCCACCTCTTCGTGCTTGTCTAACTCCAGATAGGTGTACAGACGTTCTTTCACCGTCGCTAAGTTCACTACTCCATAAAGGTTGGCGAGTCCCTCAATATAGTCTTCAACTGTGCGTATTGAAGCATAGGTGGACTTTGCCATAACTTCCATCAAGTGAGGGTTTGCTGCGGCAGCAAAGTCGGTGGCAATGTAGATTCTCTGCCTTTCCTCGTCCTCATGGCTTACAACAGCGGCAAAGCCATACGTCTCGAGCATGGTGTTGTGAATAACTCGCGATGCGAATACGCCCTCCGTCGGGTCGGCAGCTTTTGAGCTGCTGACCAAGTACATCATATCCTCATTTGGCAGCATCAGCAGAATGTCCTCTATATTGTCAATCACCTGCTCGCGATACTTCTGCCGCAACACCTCTACACTGTCATCCGGGTCAAGATCCAGATAGAGGTCATTTCCCAGGTCCAGCAGCAAGTCTTTTTCCCAGTCTGCCGTAAGCTGCTCAATGGTAGGCAGCCCCTCGGGACTGTAGGCGTGGCTCTTCTTCTCTTCATCTTCGTCATCTTCAAGAGGATCTGCACCGACAGGCAGTATGTACGAATAGTTGCCCTCGCCCAGATTCTTCTTCAGCAATGGGAGGTACTGACTGGTCTCCAAGCGGGAGTGAGTCACAAGACAGTGCTTGCCATCCTTGCCAAACTCGTACTCTATCAAGGGAATGTCGTCGGTGTCCTCCTCTAAAAAGTACTTCGTCAGTGCAAAGGACTTGTCGGGCTTGATACCGGCCTCGTCAGCATAGTCTATGGCACCATACACCCAGTTGTGGGCCTCGTCATAGCTGCAAGGCTTGGCCTTCACCTTTTCAATAAATTCTTCAAATTCAAATCCCTCCTGACGCAGGCGGCAGAAGCTATCCTTCACACCGCAACACCAAGCATCAACCAGATAGCAGGCAAAGCTCAGGCGTCCGCCTGTATGCTTGCGGCTGACAATCACGTATCCCTCGCCATTCCCGACAATGTCGTCTGTTATGTAGCATGGGCCTATTTCGAGTTCACGTGTACGTTGGCGGATGTAGCTCTCGTCGCTAAGGAACTGTTGCCCGCCGCTGCTTTGTTTCTTTCTATTTTTCTTTGTCATAAAATGGCATTTCTTTCCTATTTTGTTGCAAAGGTAGGCTTTTTCTTGGACATTCCAAAAGAAAATGCTAATTTTGCGTAGCATTTCGCCAACATTGGTGTATATAGTAGCAGATGGACAGAGAGACGTACATATCCTGGGCGGCAGAACTGCGGCGGCGAGCCGTGGAGGCTGCGACGGCGGTGGTAGGCTGTGAGGAAGCCGAAGACGTGGCGCAGGAGACGATGCTCAGGATGTGGGAACGGCTGGACCAGTTGGATGGCGGCAGGGAGCGGCTATTGGCTTACGCAGCCACCTCGGCCCGCAACCTGGCACAGAACCGGCGGCGACAGAAGCGACGGCACCCACTGCTGCAACTGTTGGGGTGGAAGGGCGACCGCACGGACGACACGCCACAGCGACGACTGGAAACGACCGAGACCGACAGCCTGTTTGCCCAGACGATGGCGCAACTGCCCTACAACTGGCGCACGGTGTTGCAGATGCGCAACGTCGAGGATATGAGCTTCGCCGAGATAGCGGCCATCACGGGAATGACGGAGTCGTCGGTGCGGGGCACGCTCTCGAAAGCAAGAAAACGGATAATAGAACTAATCAATAAACAGCGATGATGACAGACAAACAGATAAACGACCTGCTCGACCGCTTCATGGCGGGCGAAACCAGCGAACAGGAGGAACGGCTGCTGACCGACTACTTCTGCACGCGGACGGACATTCCCGAAGAGTGGGCAGCCTATACCGTGATGTTCCGGGGTTTCCGGCAGCCGGCGGCGCACGAAGTACCCATCAGGAATTACCAGCATCGCTGGTGGATGGCTGCGGCAGCTGCCATATTGGTGCTGCTGGGCCTCTGGTGGTATATGCCTGAAAGAGAAAGCCAGCCTGAGACGGTGGCGAGGACGGAAACACCGGCCCCGAAGCCCACGGTGCAGCCGGCTGTGGAGGAAACGACGCAACAGGTGGCCGTCGTCGCTGAAGCTCCCAAGCCAGCACGCAAGGTTCGTGCGGCAAAACCGCACGACGCTGTAGAGGCAGAGCCCGCCGAAGTGTCTGTCAGCGAGGCAGAAGCCGTAGCTGAAGCCGTTACCGAAATAGACGACCCTGCCACCGACCTGCTCAACATCGACATGGCCGCCGTGCAACAGCAGGGCGCAGAACTGCGCACGGCTCTGGCCATCATGAACCAAGAACTCTTTGAATCGGAATAAGCCTATGAGACGAATACTCAATTTGCTGCTCATGCTGACCGTCGGCATCGCCGGCTCTACGGCCCAGAGGCTGTGGATAGACCGGCTGATGGACGATTTCGCGGCCCACGGCGCCAAGGTGTCGGTGTCGCGCATCAACGACAAGTACCACCTGTCGCGGCGCTGGAACGTGGCCTTCGACCATGACCTGCCGCTGGCCAATACGGTCTGCGTCTACCTCGACAGTCTGGCCCGCCACGCCGTGGAGTCCTACCGCTACGAGTGCCACCGCAACGGCAACGACACCATCACTTACTCCATCGCCCTTCGCGGCTACGGCAACAACGACGACTACGTGCTCGACCTGACCCGCGTGGCCGACGCGTCGAGCACGTGGACCAACGACTACAACGACTTCAAGAAGACGCACGCCTATCTCTACCGCAACCCCTACATGCTGCAGGAGCGCAACTTCTACAACCTGCTGCAGGGCAACAACCGCCGCATGTACTTCGGTGCCCGCGAGGCCGTGATGTTCGACTACGTGCAGCACCACGGCAATCTCATCGCCATGGCTACCCAACTGAACGAGGCCCAGGGCACGTACTACCACTTCGCCATCGCGCCCTTGGACAGTCTGCTTGGCACCCTCAACGCCCGGAAGACGCCCGTACACTACCGCCATGAGGCCGGTCAGCCGGTGGACAAGGCCACCACCTATTATTATACGGACTACCTGCTGCCGAAGTCGAAGGGGAAGAGCGAGTCGCGCGGCACACTCTACGTCATTAAGGCCGATGAGGGCGCTGCTGCCCTTTACCGCACGTTGCTCGACGCCGCCAACCGCCACTTGGACGAGAACCCCACGCAATGTTGCGTGCTGGAGTACACCGACCGCCACTTCAAGCTGAGCGGCGTGAGGAACACCACCAAGCTGCTGGTCAACGAGATTGCCGAGTCGAGCTTCCTCATGGCCGACCTCGACCGCGACGGCACGCTCTACGTCCTAAGGCTCGAAGTGGACGGCGAATACTGGATACCGAAGAACTGGAAACAGTGACTCCTCAAAACGACAATGAATGAGAATTGCATTATGACAATGAACAGAACAGGAAAATGGCTGATAGCCGCGACGCTGACGCTACTGCCGATGGCAGGGCTGGCACAGGGTAAGCTCATCTGGGTACACAGCGAAGATGAGGAGTGGCGGAAAGAGAATCCGCAGACAGTGCTTTACGACCAGGAGAAGACACGGCTGCTGATGCCGCAGGGAGCAGCCTTCGGCGTGGAGTGCATACCGTCGTTCTCGACCGAGTGGACGCTGACCTACGACTCCGTGACCCACACCCTCGTCTACCGCGAAGTCGGGAAAAGCCTCTGGCATGCCACGTACAGGGCTTGGCATAAACTGAAGCACATAGACAAGACCCACTCGAAGTGGGAAATGCGGAAGCGGCCAAAGGACTATGTGGCACCTGCCGTGAAAACCGCCTCGCTCCCCGTCAGCGCCGATCAGGCGTGGATGCTGCGGGCCGTCTGGACATCGGCCTTCCACGATGCCGAGGACCGCGAGGTGTTAATCCTGGACGGAACGAAGTGGGAGTTCTTCATCGACGGACGGCGGGCCAAGTCGCACCGCGAGAAGAACGCGCTCGTCAGCTTTGTCAACGACCTGAAGGGAGCCGTCGCCACAGGCAATGTGAGCCGCAAAGACTCACTCATCGGCAACGCGTTCCAGCAGGTAGTGGCCAGTCTGATAGCCGTCGACAAGCCGCCCCGCAAGAACAACGACTCCATCGTCGTCATCACCAACGGACAGCAACTGCCCGACTCCCTGTGCCGGTTGATCAACCACAGACCCAAGCAGTTCTACTACCAGCGGGGCGAACTGGTCACCTATGAAAGTAGGTGGTCGATTTATGGAGCGAAACAGACCTTTGACATCGACTGCCCGGTGCTGGAGCTGAAGACTGTGCCCGACACGCTCAGCGATGCCTACGTCAGCCGGCATCCGGCACTGCAGCAAACCCTCAATCATTATACAGGCACCGTCGTTGACCAGGACGGCAAACCGATAGCCGGTGCCTGGGTGGGCATCTATGGTGCAGGGGCGGGCGCACCTACCGACTCCGCCGGCCGTTTCTCCTTCTGGGTGCCGCGCAAGGCCACACGCTTCTACGCCGAATGTCCAGGCTACGAGAGGCTTCGCAACATCGACGACATTGACTTTCCGTCTGTCATACGACTGAAAAAGACTAAGAAGTAACAAACCATAAAACAAACAAGAAAATGAAAAGACTCACAACACTCCTGGCCGTCATGCTGATGGCCGCCACAGGCCTGACGGCCCAGAACGTGGCCCCACGCGGGCTCTTCAAGTTGCAACGCTTAGGCTACGAAAACGGACGCCCCGACCTCGTGCCTGAGAAGGCGCAGTACAAACTCAGCACCGACAACGTGCCCGTGACGCTGATGGTGCAGAAGAACACGCCGCAGGACTACGTCTACAACATGCGGATGGACGAGCCTCACCCCTACAGCTGTACCGGCGACGTGCCGGTGGGCGAAAACGGACGGGGCACCCGCATCTACGACGGCTACGACGACCGCTTCACGCTGAAGTGGTACAACAACCTGCGACCCTATGAGGGTGCCGTCTTCCCGATGAATGAGTTCATCACCGAGTACTACGACCGCAAGAACATGGAGCCGCAGATGGTGCGAAGCATCGAGATGCTACAGATGAAGCACAAGAAAGCGTCGCACCGCTTCGCCGGCAGCTGGCGCCTGGTGGGCAACTACGGTCTGGTGGACGGCGAGCGCATCCTGAATGCCCCGAGGACTCATCTTTTCAAGGTCTACGGCGAGAAGGACGTCACCTTCCTCTTCTGCTCGCCTCAGCAGCTGACGGGCGGCACCGTCTTCTACAAACCGCTGGTGGTCAAGTCGGACAACTGCATCAAGGAGGGCGACAACAACGAGTGTACCATCACCTGGAAGAATGACGACACCTTCATCCTGAAGTTCGACCGCGGCGACGGCACTTTCGTCGAGGAACTGTGGAAGCGCTCGGGCCTGCCCAAGCCGTTCCAGCAGCTCTTCGGCACCGATGTTCCCGTCTACGACGTCCAGATTCCAAGTGGGTTCTGATACCTGCGACTATCACTTACGTAAACAATGGAAGAAACCAAAGTCTATCATTCCGTCTGGAAGAGGCTGCCCGTTATCCTCGTCGGTTTTACCTTTTCCGCCTGGGCGGTTTTTGCGCTGTGGCAGGGGCGCGGCCAGGCGTGGAAGGCGTGGCTGTGCCTGCTGCTATTCGGCGTGGGCAGTCTGCTGTACTTGTACCTGACGCTGAAGGAGAGATGGTCGGGCAAGCCTTATCTGACCGTCACCGGCAAGAGCCTCATTGTCAACAATGGCTACGTCTTCGGCCGTGGCTGGTATATGTCGGAAATCGACCTTGCCGACGTGGAGCATTTCGAACTGGTGCCGAGGAGTATCTTGCATAAGAGAGGTCCAAAGCTGCGCATCCACTACAAAGGGAGAATGGAAGAGAAATATCCCACAGACCTCGTCGGACAGATTCCCGTCGGCGACATTGACATGAAACCGCAGTTGCTCTGTGACCTGCTAAACAAAAAACGGTCATTAGAAGTTTCCGGCGCGGAAAAGCACTGATCAACACGGTTTTCTCATAGAATCCGTCAATCCGTCACCTTCGCCCTATACACCTCATTCTTAGCGTGTTACGTGGTGACGGATAACGGTGACGGGTGACGGATGGCTATATGCTCCGACGGTTGTAATGATTCACGGGCGGTGAACGATGATTCACCGCCCGTGAACATTTTGCACTGAGGTTAGGGGCACGGGAATGCGCCGTGCATCCGTCATCCGTCACCGCCATCCGTCACCACATATCCACCTGATTGTCTGATATTTGCGTAGCTGTGACGGATATGACGGATTTAAAATTAGATGTTGTTTCTGCAATCAGTACTCGTCGTTCTCCGTGCGGGCGATGATCTCGTTCTGCAACTGCTCGGTCATGTCGTTGAAGTAGTCGCTGTAGCCGGCGACGCGCACCAGCAGGTCGCGGTACTCATCAGGGTGCTGCTGGGCATCGTGCAGGGTGGCCGTGTCGACGATGTTGAACTGGATATGGTGACCGCCAAACTTGAAGTAAGTGCGGATGAGCGAGGCGAGCTTACGCTGGTCCTCCTCGCGCTTCAGCAGTTGGGGGACGAAGCGGACGTTGAGCAGCGTGCCGCCGCTCTTCGTCTGGTCGAGCTTGCCGAGGCTCTTGATGACCGCCGTCGGACCGTGGGTGTCGCTGCCGTGGGCGGGACTGGTTCCGTCAGAGATGGCGAAATGGGCATAGCGGCCGTTGGGCGTGGCGCCGCACACACTGCCGAAGTAGTTGTGGCAGGTGGTCGACAGCATGTTCAGGTGGGTCTGGCCGCCGCGGGTGTTGGGCCGTCCCTCGATGGCGCGCACCAGGTCGTCGTAGACGCGGACGGCAATGTCGTCGGCATACGGGTCGTCATTGCCGAAGAAGGGCGTGTGGTTGCGGATGTAGGCACGCATAAGCCCACCCCCGACCCCTCCCAAAGGGAGGGGGGACTGTTCACCTTGTGACGGCAGAGTATCTGAACTCCCCTCCCTTGGGGAGGGGGAGGGGGTGGGCCCCCAGTTATTCCTGCATGCCTCCAGCATCTCGTCCATCGTGTAGCGTTTGTTCTCAAAGACGTGCTTCTTCAGGGCGGTGAAGCAGTCGGTGATGGTGCCGAGGCCGGTACACTGGATGTAGGTGGTGTTATAGCGGGCGCCGCCGCTGTAGTAATCTTTTCCTTTCTCGATGCAGTCGTCGATGTAGAGACTGAGGAAGGTGGCTGGGGCATAGAGCGAGAACATCCGCTCGATGTAGTTATTTACCGAGAGTTTAAGGTTGACGAAGTACACCATCTGGCGGTGCCAGGCGTCGTACAGCTCGTCGAAAGACTGGAATGTACGCGGGTCGCCGGTTTCCAAGCCGAGCTTCTTGCCCGTCTCGGGGTCGATGCCGTTGTTGAGCGTTATCTCTAAGATCTTCGGGGTGTTCAGGTAGCCCGTCAGCAGGTAGGCCTCCTTGCCGAACGCACCCACCTCGATACAGCCCGAGCAGCCGCCTTCGCGGGCATCCTCTAAGGTTTTGCCCTCGCGCACGAGTTCCTTTATATAAGTGTCGGGGTTGAAGATGGAGGGGTAGCCGTGGCCCTGGCGGATGACCTTGATGCCCTCCAACAGGAAGTCGTCGGGCGTGTTCTGGGCGATGTGGATGGAGAGGCCGGGCTGTAGCTGGTGCAGTTCCTCTTGTATCTCCAGGATGATGAACGACAGCTCGTTGGTGGCGCTGTTGCCGTTGCGGTCCACGCCGCCGATGTTGATGTTGGTGAAGTCGTTGTAGGTTCCAGACTCCAAGGCGGTGACGCCCACCTTCGGCGGCGCGGGCTGGTTGTTGAACTTGATCCACAGACAGCTCAGAAGCTCCTTCGCCTCGTCGCGGGTCAACGTGCCGTCCTTCAGGCCCTGCTCATAGAACGGCCACAGATGCTGGTCGATGTGACCGGGGTTCATCGAGTCCCAGCCGTTCAGCTCGGTCACCGTGCCGAGGTGAACGAACCAGTACATCTGGATGGCCTCCCACAGGTCGCGGGGAGCGTGGGCGGGCACCCAGCGGCAGACCGAGGCAATCTTCTGCAATTCCTTCTTCCGTTGGTTGTTGGTTTCGGCAGAGGCCATCCGTTCAGCCAGCTCGGCATGCCGCTCGGCAAAGAGGATGGCGGCGTCGCACGAAATAGCCATCGCCTCCAGCTCCTGCTGCTTGTCGGTGGCCTCGGGGTCGTTGATGTAGTCGAGGCTGGCTATCTTACGCTCGATGCGGGCCTTCACGTCCAGGAGTCCTTCGTGGTACATCTTGCCGTCCATGGCCGTGTGGCCGGCAGCGCGCTGTTCCATGAACTCGGTGAACACACCGGCGTGGTAGGCCTCCTCCCATTCCTTGCTGACGTGGTTGAAGATGCGCTCGCGCTGCGTCTTGCCCTTCCAGTAGGGGATGACCTCGCGCTCGTAGGTGTCGATGTCCTGCTGCGAGATGGTATAGCGCTGCAGCTCGCGCTCGTTCAGCGTATGCAGGTCCTCCACCGAGTGGCACGTCAGCTCGGGGAACGTCGGTACGGCCTTCGGCTTCGGGCCTCGCTCGCCGACAATCAGCTCGTCCTCGCCGATATAAATGGTTTTCTTCTTGCAGATTTCGTAGAAGTTACGGGCACGCAGCACGGGTGTCGGCATTGTGCCGTAGTTCTCCTTATAGAACGCCGTCTCAATCAGCGCCCGCTCTATCGAGAGCGTCGTCGGCGTATCGAAGTTCTGCTGGCGCAGGCGGCGTATGCGGTCGTTCATGCCGCCCAGGTTCTCGGGATGTTTGATGGTGTAGTTCATTTATTGCATTTTTGCTTTATAGACTTCCTCGATGGTCATCGGCTTCTTGATGGTGCCAAGCAGGCGGGCGCCTTGCTCGGTCATGACGTAGTTCAGCTCGTTGCGCAGACCGGTGAAGTTGCGCCACGGACCGAGGCGGTCGTAGCAGATAAAGTCGCGGAACTGGCCCTCGGCCTCCCACTTGTCCATCAGCTCGGGGATGAAATAGATGCCCGGCTCGACGGTGAAGACGAAGCCCGGTTCAAGGGGACGGGCGAGGCGCAGCGACTTGAAACCGAACTGCGTAGACTTCACGGTGCCCTCGGCATAGCCCACGTACTGTTCGCCAAGGTTCTCCATGTCGTGAACGTCGAGCCCCATCATGTGGCCCAGGCCGCAGGGGAAGAACAGGGCGTAGGCACCGGCTTCGGCAGCCTCGGCGGGGTCGCCCTTCATCAGACCCAGCTCCTTCATGCCACGGGCAATCTCGGTGGCGGCGGCGATGTGGGCATCGCGGAAAGGGCGTCCCAACTGCAGTTTATCGACAGCAGCCCAGAAGCTGCGCAGGTGGATCTCGTAGACTTCAGCCTGGCGCTGGGTAAAGCGCTCACCCACGGGCATCGACGACGACAGGTCGCCGGCATAGTGCGAGCGGGTCTCTGCTCCGGCATCGAGTAGGAAGATGTCGCCCTCCTTCAGGTCATGAATAAAACCGTGGTTGTGGAGCACCTGACCCTGTACGGTGGCGATGGTCGGGAATGCCAATGCGCCGCCGGGACGGCAGGCCACCTCTTCGACGACGGCGGCCACCTCCGACTCATGGATGCCGGGACGGACGGTGCGGTAGGCGGCCAAGTGCATCTTCGTGCTCAGATCCACCGACTCCTCTATCAGCCGCAGTTCCTCCTCGTCCTTATGGTTACGCTGGCTGACGATGGCCTTGATGAACGGCACGCTGGCCTTCGCGGGCTGTGCGGCAGGCTCCACGCCTAAGAGTTCCCACAGCCATACGCGGTGGTCGCCACGGTAGGGCGGCAGGAAGTGGACAGACTTCCCCTGAACGGTTGTTGCCAGCTCGCTCATGGGACGGACGTCGCTGATGCCCACGGTGGCAGCCAGCTCGCGGAGCGACGGCATGGTGCCTGTCCAGACGATGTCGTCGATGGTCAGCTCGTTGCCGAAGATGGTTTCCCGGTCGTTGTCGACGTCGATGACGGCGGCCAGTCCGGCGTAGTCCAAGCCGAAGAAATAAAGGAACGTCGAGTCCTGACGGAACCGGTAGGTATTGTCGGCGTAGTTCATTGCTGCCTCGTCGTTGCCGAGGAAGAGCAGCAGTCCGCTGCCCATGTCGCGCTTCAGCTGGGCGCGGCGGCGGATGTAGGTTTCCTTACTTATTTGCATATTGGTGGTGTTATGATGTTTTCTAAGCTTTGTCGGGCCATGCTCTCAGCCAAGGAATTGAGCGCGGAGCATTCGTCGCGGGAGATGCGGTGGGCGTGAGGGGGACCGCTGGAAAGGGTGAGCAACAGCAGGTGGCCATCGGAGCAATGGTCAACCAGCTCGCCGGCAGGCTTGTGGTAGTCTGTGAAAGGCTCTACGCACAGCTGGATACAGAAGAGTCCCTCGCGGAAAGCCTCATCGCGCACCCGCTTTTCGTATTCGCTGATGAAAGGACTGATGAGGACGGCCCCGCGGCGGGCAGCAAGGATGCAGCCGTTCATGTAGTCGCGGCGCTGCTGGTCGGTGAAATAGCGGCGCACATGAACCGCCACAAGGGGCGCATCCAACAACCGCACCTGACCGATGGCCGAGAAGCTCCAGTAGGCGAAGCGCACGCTCCGCTGGACTACAAAGAGGTCAGGATGCTGGCGGCGAAGCATGAGACGACGCGGGTTGTCGCGGACGTAGTCGATCATGTTCTGCAGCTGGCCCTCGTGCAGCAGCAGGCGGTCGTGGTATCCCTTTTCCCAGAGGGGGCGCAGAGGGGCGCTCCGGACGCTTTCTGCGCGCGAATCCGCGCTACACGGAACCGCCGCCCCCTGGTCCGGTGCCCCGCATACTTGCGGGGAAACGCCGTTAAAGGCCCTGGTACAGCCAACCATGAACCCCCTGATAACCTCGCCTAACGCAACGTCCATCTCCTTCCTGACAAAGATGATGCCATGGAAATGGTCGGGCATCAGCTGGCAGTCCAACAAGGTGATGTCACGGTCGCAGGGCTGGCCCGTCTTCGCCGCCTTCTTTTCGGCTATCTGCCGCTGTATCGCTGGTATCTGCTGCCAGCAGCGCAGCACCTCGCGGCCCAAGGTCGTCGGTTCTATGGTTGCCTCGCCCGGACTGTTTCCCGTCAGACTGCCCAAGAGCGGCTGGCGCCCTTCGGTACAGAGGGTGACGAGGTAGATGCCCCGGCCGTGGTAGTCGTGGTACTGACTGCGCTTGTGCATCTGGGGCACGTCGCGGCTGTCGCGGGGTTGGGGCGCGTTCATCGCTTCTACTTAGCTTTGTTTTGCTATTTAGAGTTGACAAAGGTACAAATAAGTTCACAAAAACGCTCGTCATTAACTCCTTTTAACTCCAATAACTCCTTTAACTCCCCAAAAAGCACTATCTTTGCACCACAAATCTAATTTAATTATCACTAAGAAACATGGCAACATTAACAAACGACAAGCTGGTCATCGTCGGCGCAGGCGGCATGATCGGTTCAAACATGGTTCAGAGCGTGCTGATGCTCGGCCTTACCAACAACATTTGTCTCTATGACATCTACGAACCCGGTGTTCACGGCGTTTACGACGAGATGTGTCACTGTGCCTTCCCCGGCGCAAACATCAGCTATACCGTCGATGCCGCTGAGGCTTTCACGGGTGCGAAGTACATCATCTCCAGTGGCGGCGCTCCCCGTAAGGAGGGTATGACCCGCGAAGACCTGCTCAAGGGCAACTGCCAGATTGCCGCTGAGTTTGGTGAGAACATCAAGAAGTACTGCCCCGACGTGAACCACGTCGTCGTCATCTTCAATCCCGCCGATGTCACAGCCCTCACGGCGCTTATCCACTCTGGTCTGAAGCCCAACCAGCTCACCTCGCTGGCCGCCCTCGACTCTACCCGTCTGCAGCAGCAGCTGGCACTGGAGTTCGGCGTGCGCCAGGACAAGGTGACGGGGGCCTACACCTACGGCGGTCACGGCGAGCAGATGGCCGTCTTCGCATCGAAGGCAATGATCGACGGCAAGCCCCTCTCAGAGCTTCCCCTCTCCGACGAGCGCTGGGCTGAGATCAAGCACATGACCACTCAGGGCGGCAGCAACATCATCAAGTTGCGCGGTCGCTCTTCGTTCCAGAGCCCTGCCTACCAGGCTGTCAAGATGATTGAGGGTGCCATGGGCGGCGAGCCGTTCAAGTGGCCTGCCGGCTGCTACGTGAACAGCGAGGAGCTTGGCTTCAAGAACGTCATGATGGCTATGCCCACCGTCATCGACAAGGACGGCGTACACTTCACAGCCCCCGAAGGCACGGCTGAGGAGATGGCAGCCCTCCAGGCTTCCTACGAGCACCTGCAGAAGATGCGCGACGAGATTATCGGTCTCGACATCATTCCTGCCGTGGCTGACTGGAAGACGGAGAATCCGAACCTTTAATTGAGGAAATAATCAATGGCTTTGATTAAGAGTTATCGCGGTCTCGCTCCCAAGTGGGGGCGAGACTGCTATTTTAGCGAGAACGCGACAATCGTGGGCGACGTCACCATGGGTGACGAATGCTCCGTATGGTTCAATGCCGTCGTGCGTGGCGACGTGGCACCCATTACCATTGGCGACCGGACGAACGTCCAGGACGGCTCCTGCGTCCACGTGACCCACGACACTGGTCCCACCCACATCGGCAGCGACGTGACCATCGGCCACAACGTTACCGTCCACGCCTGCACCATCCACGACGGTGCGCTCATCGGCATGGGCTCCACCCTGCTCGACAACTGTGAGGTGGGCGAAGGCGCCATCGTGGCCGCCGGTGCCCTGGTGCTGCAAGGCACAAAAATACCGCCCCGCGAAATCTGGGGCGGCGTGCCTGCCAAGTACCTGAAGCCCGTCAGCCCTGGCCAGACCGACAACGCCAAGCACTACGTGGCATATTCCAAGTATTATTTAGAGGAGGAGTGAAGCGTCGCCACGACGTACTCTGACTGGGTGCCGATGCGGAACTTGCCGCCCCAGAGGCCGATGCCGCTGCTGACGTAGTAGCGGGTGGCTCCGCGCTGGTACGGGCCCCACGAGCATTCGTAGACGTGGTCGGTAATCCAGGAGATGGGCCATACCTGACCGCGATGGGTGTGGCCGCTCAGCTGGAAGTCGATGCCGGCCTTCTCGGTACGGTCGAGGTTGTAGGGCTGGTGGTCGAGGACGATGGTATAAGCCCCCCCTACGGCCCCCGAGGGGGCTTCGTTTGCCTGGGCCAGTTTGGCCGTCAGGTGGGCTAAGGGTTTGCGTCGGGGGTTGGTGCGGTCGTCGCGGCCGATGATGACAATGGCGCTGTCGATGACGGCGGCCTCGTCGATGAGCAGGTTGATGCCGGCATCGCGGTAGAACTGCTGGGCCTCGGGACATCCGCTGTAGTATTCGTGGTTGCCGAGACAGGCATAGACGGGAGCCTTCAGACGATGGAACTCCTCGGCCATGTGCTCCTCCAAAAGCGGGCGCATCGAACCGTCGATGATGTCGCCGGCAATGAGGATGAAGTCGGGCTGCTCGGCGTTGACGAGGTCAACCCAGCGGGCCAGCTCCTTGCGGGGATTGTGGTAGCCTATGTGCAGGTCGCTCATCATCACCACCCTGTAGTCGCGAGGTAGCAGTTTGTCGGTCTGTAGGTCCAGTTCTACGCGTACCTTATTCTTATAATGCAGGTTGCCATAGAGGAAGATGCCGAAAATCAGGACGAAGATGGCCGCCGCCGACCAGCCGTTCTGACAGAGCCACGAGCGGGGCACCAAGTGGACGAGCCGCCCCAGGTCGAGCACCAGGAACAGGATGACGAGGTAGAGCATGACGAAGAGGCTCGACGTGCTGACGTCGTAGCACGCCTGTGCCACCGGGAGGGGCAGCGTGTCGAAGCGGCGCCCGAAGTTGAGGAACATCAGCAGGAAGGAGCCCGCACCCAAGGCGATGACCAGAAGTCGCCACACCTTAGGCCAGGGCAGCAGCACCCAGACGTGCCACGAAAGATAGGCAATGGCCAGCAGCGGCAATGCCATGAACAGTAACATCCACATAAGTTTCATTATAGTTTTGCAGCAGCAAGAATCTTAGCCGTGGCTCCTGACTTACCCTTGACGTAGTCGCCGGCGGCACGCCCGGCCTGTTTCAAGGCTTCGGTGTCGGAGGTCAGACGGTCCATCACGCGGCAGAAGTCGTCGTAGCCGCCGATCTCGATTCCGCCGCCACAGGCTTTCAGCTCCTGAGCCTCCTGGAACTTCTGATTCTCGGGGCCGAAGATGACAGGCACGCCCCAGACGGCCGCCTCAACAGTGTTATGAATGCTCACGCCGAAGCCACCGCCGACATAAGCCACGTCGGCATAGCGGTAGATGGTGCTCAGCAGTCCGAAGCAGTCGATGATTAAAGCCCCCCCTACGGCCCCCGAGGGGGCTTCATTACCTTGCTGCAACACACTTGTAGCCCCCTCGGGGGCGGAGGGGGGGGCTGTGTAGCGCTGCACGTTCCAGCCTTCGAGCTTCTGCTCAATCTGCTGCAGGTGGTCTTCGCCGATGACGTGGGGCGCAATGATGAGCTTCCACTCAGGATGCTCGCAGAAATACTTGATAAAGATGTCCTCGTCGGGCGGCCACGACGAACCGGCGACGAACACCTTCGGGGCATCGCCCACGAACTGCTCAACCACGGGCAGCTGCTTAGCCTGCTCCTTAATCTGGAGCACGCGGTCGAAGCGGGTATCGCCGGTGATGGTGACGCAGGTAATGCCAATCTTCGCCAACAGCTCGCGGCTCACCTCGTTCTGCACGAAGAAGTGGGTAAAGCAGTTGAGCACGCGCCCGTACTGCCGGCCATACCACTTAAAGAAGACCTGGTCGGGACGAAAGATGCTCGAAACGCTGTAGACGGGCACATTACGGTGCTTCAGGATATGCAGGTAGTTATACCAGAACTCATACTTGATGAAGAACGCCACCTCGGGACGTATCAGCCGCAGGAATCGGCGGGCGTTGGTAATGGTGTCGAGCGGCAGGTAGCAGACGATGTCGGCTCCCTCGTAGTCCTTGCGCACCTCGTAGCCCGATGGCGAGAAGAACGTCAGCAGAATCTTATACTCCGGATGGTCGCGTCGAAGCTGTTCCATCAGCGGGCGCCCCTGTTCGAACTCGCCGAGCGAGGCGGCATGGAACCAGGCGTAGCGGGCCGTAGGGTCAACCTTCTCCCTCAGTACGCCGAAGGCAGCACGCTCGCCGCGCCACATCTTGCGCACTTTCTCGTTGAACAGGCTATAGACTGCCACGCCCAAGAGGTAGAGGTATATAATCAAGTTATAGAGCATCAGCCGAGCACTTCAATGGCACGTTTCATTCTACGGATGGTCTCCTCCTTGCCGAGGAAGGCAGAGATGTCGAACATTCCGGGGCCCTTGCCCTCGCCAACGAGGGTCAGACGCCAGGCGTTCATGATGTTTCCGAGCTTATAGCCCTTCTCTTCAATCCAGGCGTGGACGATGCGCTCCTGGTTCTCGAGCGAGAAGTCGTCGATGCCCTCCAAGACATCGATCAGCTCCGTCAGCTGCTGTGCGGAGTCCTCCTTCCAGCGCTTCTTCGCCGTCTTCTCATCGTACTCTGTGGGAGCCACGAAGAAGAACGAGCACAGCGGCCACAGCTCCTTGACGAACGAGACGCGGTCCTTCATCATCTCGCAGACCTTCGTCACGCGCTCCAGCGTCTCCTGCGGGCAGTGCTGCTGCACCTCGGGCAGCCACAGGCGGGCAATCTCCTCGGGCGACTTCTTCAGGATATACTCATGGTTGAACCAGATGCCCTTGTCGTAGGCGAACTTCGCACCGGCCTTCGAGCACTTCGTGATGTCGAATAGCGGCACCAGTTCGTCGAGCGTGAAGAGCTCCTGCTCAGTGCCGGGGTTCCAGCCCAGCAGGGCGAGGAAGTTGATGACGGCTTCGGGGAAGTAGCCGTCCTCGCGGTAGCCGCGGCTGACGTCGCCCGTCTTCGGGTCGTGCCACTCCAGCGGGAACACGGGGAAGCCCAGCCGGTCGCCGTCGCGCTTCGACAGCTTACCTTTTCCGTCGGGCTTCAGCAGCAGCGGCAGATGGGCGAACTGCGGCATGGTGTCGGCCCAGCCGAAGGCCTCGTAGAGCAGCACGTGGAGGGGTGCCGACGGCAGCCACTCCTCGCCACGGATGACGTGGGTAATCTCCATCAGGTGGTCGTCGACGATGTTGGCCAGGTGGTAGGTGGGCAGCTGGTCGGCACTCTTGAAGAGCACCTTGTCGTCGATGATGTCGGTCTTCACGCGCACTTCGCCGCGAATCAGGTCGTTGACCAGCACCTCGCGGCCCGGCTCAATCTTGAAGCGGACGACATACTGCTTGCCGTCGGCAATCAACTGGCCGACCTCTTCCTTCGGCAGCGTCAGCGAGTTGCGCATCTGGCCGCGGGTGTGGCTGTCGTACTGGAAATTCTGTATTTCGGCGCGCTTCGCCTCCAGCTCCTCAGGCGTATCAAAGGCAATGTAGGCCTTGCCGTCGTCGAGCAGTTGCTGCACATATTTCTTATAGATGTCGCGGCGTTCGCTCTGGCGGTACGGACCTTTGTCGCCGCCGAAGCTGACACCCTCGTCGAACTTGATGCCGAGCCACTTGAACGACTCGATGATATACTCCTCGGCGCCGGGCACGAAGCGGTTCGAGTCGGTGTCCTCGATGCGGAACACCAAGTCGCCGCCATGCTGGCGTGCAAACAGGTAATTATACAGTGCGGTGCGGACTCCGCCAATATGCAAAGCCCCTGTCGGACTCGGGGCGAAACGTACTCTAACTCTTCTTTCTGACATAGTTTTCTCGTAATTTGCGTGCAAAGATACGAAATTATTATCAATTATCGGTTGTCTATTATGAATTATTTTGTATCTTTGCGGCGCAAACAATCAAAAAAAATGAAAAATAAACAAATTATAGAGAGTACATACTGGCGGAGCCTGCTCATAAGGGCCCTGCTCGTGGTCGGCACAATCTCACTCATTGTGTGGGCCATGCCGCGCGACAAGGAGGCCAACTTCAAGATTGAGCAAGGAAAGCCTTGGCGCTACACCGACTTCACCGCTCCCTTCGATTTTCCCATCTACAAAAGCACCGAACTGGTACAGCATGAGCGCGACAGCCTGCTGAAAGAGTTTGAGCCATACTACAACTTCAACAAGGACGTCGAGAAAAGTCAGATAGCACAGTTCCGTAAGGACTATGCAGAGGGAATACCTGGAGTGCCTGGTATGTGCGTAGACCTCATCGTCAGCCAACTGCATGAGTTTTACACCAAGGGCATCATGAGCACCTCCGACTACAATAGTCTGCGCGCCGACACCTCCGCAACCATCCGCATCGTCTACGGCAAAAACGCGTCGAGCAGTCAGGTCAGCCATCTCTACTCTACCGTCGGAGCATACGAACAGCTTTTCCTCAACACGAAACTCGCCGACTATAAGGAGCTGCTGGCCAAATGCAACCTGAACGACTACATCATGCCCAACCTGAGCTACGACAAGGAGCGCACTGAGACCAGCCGCGAAGACTTACTCGCAAACGTTCCGCTGGCCAGCGGCGTGGTTCAGCGCGGACAGAAAATCATAGACCGCGGTCAGATTGTCGACGATTACACCTACACCGTGCTTGAGTCCTACTTCCGGGAAAACGAAAGACGGCAGAGCGACGATGTGCAGTTCAGCTTTGTCATTTTAGGAGAGATTGTCTACGTTTCACTGCTCATTGCCTGCTTCACCATCTACCTCTGGCTCTTCCGCCGCGACTACTACGAGCAGCCGCGCTCGCTGTCCATGCTCTATGCGCTCATCTTGCTTTTCTCGGTCGTGGCATCGCTCATGATTAGCCACAACGTGCTGCATGTCTACATCCTGCCCTTCGCCATGGTGCCCATCTTCGTCCGCGTGTTCATGGACTCACAGACAGCCTTCATGGCCCACACCATCATGGTGCTCATCTGCGCTGCCATGCTACAGCACCCCCTGGAGTTCATTGCCGTCGAGGAGATAGCCGGAATGGTGGCCATCTTCTCGCTGCGCGAGCTGTCGAGCCGCTCGCAGCTGTTCTGGACGGCCGCCCTCATCGCCGGTGCCACCATGCTCATCAACCTGGCACTTTTCTGGATACGCGACGACGATATCACGACCATCGACTACAGCGAGTTCAACTACCTGATGCTCAACGGCTTGCTGCTGTTCTGCTCCTACCCCCTGCTCTATATCATGGAGAAGGCCTTCAACTTCACGTCGAACATCACGCTCATCGAACTCTCCGACATGAACAAGGAGCTGCTGCGCCGCATGAGCGAGGTGGCACCCGGCACCTTCCAGCACTCCATCCAGGTGGGCAACCTGGCCGCCGAGATTGCCAACAAGATTGGCGGCAAGAGTCAGCTCGTGCGTACTGGCGCCCTCTACCATGACATCGGCAAGACCGAGAACCCCATCTACTTCACCGAGAATCAGTCGGGCATGAATCCACACGAGGGCAAGACCTACGTCGAGAGCGCACAGATGCTCATCAGCCACGTCACTGAGGGCCTGAAACTGGCCGACAAGTACAACCTGCCGCAGGTCATCAAGGAGTTCATAGCCACCCACCACGGACTGGGCAAGACCAAGTTCTTCTACGTCAAGCAGAAGAACGAGTTCCCCGAGGAGCCGGTCGACGACCTGCTGTTCACCTACCCCGGCCCTAACCCGTCGACCAAGGAGCAGGCCATCCTCATGATGGCCGATGCCGTAGAGGCGGCCTCGCGCTCGCTCAAGGAATACACCGAGCAGAACATCCGCGACCTCGTCGACCGCATCATCGACAGTCAGGTCGACGAGGGCTACTTCCGCGACTGCCCCATCACCTACCGCGACATCCAGTATGCCAAAACCGTACTCATCGAGAAACTCAAGACCATCTACCACACCCGCATCAGCTATCCGGAGCTGAAAAAGTGAGGTTGGGAGGAGTTTGGGAGTTTAGACGTATGTTCTGCCGCTCCATTTCTCTGCTCATTACTGGAAGAACAGGGAAAAGACTATTGTCTAAACTCCTAAACTCCCAAACTCCTCATAAAAAAACTGCACAAACCACACTAATTTGCGCAGGTTTTAAATTCCTTTAAGTTAACGTATCTTAATACCGTGCACGGAAACAGGCCCGTTTGGAACAATTAGCCTACCTTTGCAGCCAAAATTTTTAGAAGTTTTTAGGATATGAACAAAATTCAAGCAGTGCTCGCCAGCGCCATGATGCTGACAGCAGCAACCACCGCCCAGGCTGGCGGCATCTTAACCAACACAAACCAGAGTATCGACTTTTTAAGGAATCCAGCCCGCGACGGCTCCATCGGCCTCGACGGCGTCTACTCCAATCCCGCCGGAGTCGCCTTCATGCCCGAAGGCTTCCACCTCGGCTTCAACTGGCAGTACGCCCACCAGACACGCACCATCGAGTCGACCAACGACTTCTTCAAATACGGCCGCAAGAACAACGGACAGGCCACGAAGACCTTCGAAGGCACGGCCGACGCACCCTTCTTACCCTCGCTGCAGGCAGCCTACAACACGGGCGACTGGTCGTGGCAGCTCAACCTCTCGGTACCTGGCGGCGGCGGCAGCTGCGAGTTTGCCGACGGTCTGGGCTCATTCGAGAGCGTTGTCGGCAACATTGCCACACAGCTGACGCCTTTCGGCGCACAGGGCTACGACATGGACGGCTATATGGAGGGACGGCAGTACTACTTCGGCGCACAGTTGGGTACAGCCTACAAGGTCAGCGACCGTCTGTCGGTCTACGGCGGCCTGCGCGTTCTATACGGCACGGCCACCTACAAGGCCAAAATCAGCAACATCATGGTCAACGTGGGCGAGGACCGCTACATGAACTTCGGCAGCTTCCTGCAGACGGCAGCCACCACCGTCGACAACAACTTGGAACAGGTCAGCGCAGGCATGGCACAGTATGAGGCCGCCGGAGCCACTGCCCTACCCCAGTACGCAGAACTGGTGGCCACCAAGGCACAGCTTGAGGGAGCCAAGAAGAGCTTCAGCGCACTCCAGAAGTACTCGCAGGGCGTCAACCTGCTCTGCAACCAGTCGGGCGTGGGCATCGCCCCCATCATCGGCGTCGACTTCCGCCTGAACGACAAGTTCAACTTCGCCGCCAAATATGAGTTCAAGACTCAGATGCGCATGAAGAACGAGTCGACCGTCAACGAGGCCAGCGAAATCAGTGCCGTCAACAAATACCGCGACGGCGAGTCGGTCAACGAGGACGCTCCCGCACAGCTGGTCGTCGGCGCCCAGTGGAGCCCCATCAGCGACGTGCGCATCAGCGCCGGCTGGCACCACTTCTTCGACAAGCAGACCAACTGGTACGACAATGCCCAGGACAAGCTCAGCCACAACTCCAACGAGCTGCTGGCCGGTGCCGAGTGGGACGTCACCGACCGACTGACCATCTCCGGCGGCGGACAGCTCACCCGCTACGGACTCACCGACGAGTATATGAACGACATGTCGTTCGTCGTCAACAGCTACAGCCTCGGCTTCGGCTTCAACTACAAGGCCACTGACAAGGTGACGCTCAAGGCCGGCTACTTCCAGACCATCTACGACACCTACGACCGCACCACCTCAGCCCAGCCGCTCGTCAGCGACTCCTTCACCCGCACCAACCGCGTACTCGGTGTAGGCATGGAAGTCGGCCTGTAATTGCTATACTTCGGTATGGAAAAACGCTGTTCAGCACACACGGTTTTTATCCGTCAATCCGTCACCTTCGTCCTATCTACCACATGCTGAGCGTGTTACGTGGTGACGGATGATGGTGACGGGTGACGGATGGCAATATGCTCCGACGGCAGTAATGATTCACGCGCGCTGAACGATGATTCACCGCACGTGAACACTTGGCACAGAGGGTTGGCGCACGGGAATGCGCCGTGCATCCGTCATCCGCCACCATCATCCGTCACCACGTATCCACCTGATTGTCTGTTGTTTGCGTGGATGTGACGGATGTGACGGATTCATAATTCTCTTATTTGTGAGATTGACGGCAGATTTGGAGCTCTCTCGAGCCTGATGACTGATTTGGGAAACTGGCTGTCGGCAATTTGTCAACTGCGCGCACACGCGCGCTAAACCTTTAATAAAATGAACTTTTTGGTTGAAAGTTCGCGTATCTCATCTTTTATTTGTACCTTTGTACCCGAATTCAAATAATTGAGATAAACCATGACCAAGAAATTATTCACCATGCTGGCAGCCCTCGCCTTGACGGCGACGGCTGAGGCCGGTGGTCTGATGACCAACACAAACTATCACATCGCCTTCGACCGCATGATGGCCCGGGGCGCTTCTATGGAGATTGACGCCGCCTACTCGAACCCCGCCGGACTGGCATGGGGATACGACGGCCTGCAGCTGTCGCTGAACTTCCAGAAACCCTGGCAGAACCGCGACATCGAGTGCAACGGCACGAAATATCCCGGCGAGGCATCAGCACCCATCGTACCTGCACTGTTCGGCTCATACAAGCACGACCGCTGGGCGGTGTCGACGATGATCGGCATCGTGGGCAGTGGCGGCTTCGTGAAGTTCGAAAACGGCGTGCCCATGTTTAGCGTGCCCATTGGTGCCTTGCTGGCCCAGAACCCCGCAGCAGCAGGCTACACGTTAGACACGGAAATGAAGGGCAAGCAGTATATCTATGGCGGACAGCTGAACTTCACGTATAAACTGACAGACTTCCTGTCAGCAGCTGTCGGCCTGCGTGCCAACTACTACGATGGCTACTACCGCGGCCATCTCGAAGCAAAACTGCCAGATTACAGTTCTGTCTGGCCAGGCAGGCTCGTCAATCTACAGCTGGACTGCAACCAGAAGGGCTGGGGCTTTGCGCCCATCGTAAGCCTCAATTACCATCAGGGACCACTGACATTGGCCGCCCGCTATGAGTTCCGCACGAAGATACAGACTGAGAACGACACCAAGGAACTCATCGTAGGCACTATGGGACAGGACACCGACGTCAAGGCGATGGCCGAGAAGATGGGCAATGCAGCTACAGTGGCAGCCCTTGGCCAGACGGCTCTCGGCGCGATGGCCTCGAAGATTGGCGAATATCTGCCCGACGAGAAGACTCGCTACGACATGCCAGCCCTACTCGCTGTGGCAGCGGGCTACGAGATTACCCCGAAGCTGCGTGCCACACTGGAGTACCACTTCTTCGACGACAAGAATGCGAAGATGTCGGAGAACCGCCAGGATGAGTTGAAGAGCGGAACGCACGAGGTGTTGCTCGGTGCCGAGTACGACATCAACGACAAGCTGACCGTCAGCCTTGGCGGCCAGCGCACGGACTACGGCCTGAGCGACGGTTACCAGCGCGACACATCGTTTGCCTGCGACAGCTACTCCGTCGGTCTGGGCGGTGCCTGGAACATCAACGAGAAGCTGCGCCTGAACGCCGGCTACTTCATCACACTCTATAGCGACTATAACAAGACGGCGGCCTATGGTCAGGAGACCTTCTCACGGACAAACAACGTCATCGGCGTGGGCATCGACTATAAGTTCTGAGACACGGTGAACAGGTTGAAGGGCATCCTCGTCTGGCTCAGCCGCATCGGCCACTGCCGTGGTTTCGGCATCCAGTCGCCGACAGACTACTGGATGGTGCGCTATGTCATCAACGAGCGCTGGCCCTACTACCAGTATGACAATATCGGTCGCAGCGACGACTGGCTGACACAGAAAGTGGGGCGCCTGTGCTTCAGGCTGGCCAACTGGCGACAGCCAAAGACCGCCATCTCTACCGAATATCCGGACTACATCAATGCCGGATGCAGACGTTGCCAGATGACAACGGACTCCGCAGTAGTGGAAATGGAGATGGCCGTCGTCACAACAGAAAAGGAGCTTGAGCGGCTGCTGCCCAAGTGCGGCGACGAGTCGGTACTGGTGATCGACAGGCTATACGAGAACCGTCAACTGTGGAAGCGCTTGACAGAAGAGCCGGAGGCGACCGTCATGTTCGACCTCTACTACTGCGGCATCGTGCTGTTCAACAAGAAACGTACCAAGAAGCATTATACCATTAACTTTTAATACGACTATGAAAATTACGAAAGTGTACACCCGGACGGGCGACAAGGGAACAACAAGCCTCGTGGGAGGCGTGAGAATCAAGAAGAGTTCGGCAAGGCTCGAGGCCTACGGCACCGTCGACGAGCTGAGCGCACATTTAGGACTCCTGGCCGCCATGCTGCCTGAGGGCATGGAGCGCGACAACGTCATCAGAGTGCAGAACAACCTGTTCAACGTGTGTACACACTTAGCCACCGACCAAAGCCAGACCCCACTCTACCCATCGGCACATCTGGCCGAGGGAGAGACGGAATTCCTGGAGCAGGAGGTGGACCGCATGATGCAGCTGCTGCCCGAGCGGCAGGGATTCATCCTGCCCGGAGGTACTCAGGCAGCCGCCCAGGCCCACGTGGCGCGCACCGTCTGCCGACGGGCCGAACGCCGCATCGCTACCCTTGTCGAAGAGGCTGAAGTAGGCACCGACATACAGCAATACGTGAACAGGCTGAGTGATTATCTGTTTGTTTTGGCCAAAATAATAAATTTTAACAGCGGACAAACAGAAATTATTTGGCAAAATGCTTGCAAGTAAGAAAAAAAGTAGTACTTTTGCGGCCAAATTAGAAACCATTAAGCAAAAAGACTATGTATTGGACACTGGAATTAGCATCAAAACTGGAAGACGCACCCTGGCCCGCCACGAAGGACGAACTGATTGACTACGCCATTCGCTCTGGTGCGCCCCTCGAGGTTCTTGAGAACCTGCAGGAGATAGAAGACGAAGGCGACGTATACGAAAGCATCGAGGACATCTGGCCCGACTACCCCACCAAAGAGGACTTTTTGTTCAACGAGGATGAGTACTAACCTCCTAGTTTGAACTTAACACATTAAATACCAGCGAGATAAGCAAATTTTGTTTGTCTCGCTGGTGTTTTTAGAGTATCAAATGGCAATCAATTCCTGCCCC